>NZ_LR134440.1:1002309-1336412 GCF_900637855.1 Neisseria animaloris | reverse complement strand
TGTGTACCTGTTGGCGCGAAATGCTTTCGGCAGCATGGGGCAGCGTGCGCTGGAAGCGGGCGCGTCGTTGGGTTTGTCGCCGCGGCGGGCGTTTTTCAAGCTGGCTCTGCCGATGGCACGGCCGTGGATCGGCGGCGGCGTGATTTTGGCTTTGATGGAAGTGCTGGCGGATTTCGGCACGGTATCGGTGTTCGGCTACGACACGTTTACCACGGCGATTTATCAGGCATGGTTTGATTTTTATTCGCTGGAAACGGCCAAACAGCTCGCCGCTTTGTTGATTACGCTGGTGTTTGTGTTGCTGGCTTTGGAACAGCTCAGCCGCGGCAACCGCCGTTTCAATCAGTCGGGCAAGGCGCAGCAACACCGCCGCAAACCGCTTTCAGACGGCCTCAAGTGGTTTGCAACGGCTTATTGCAGCTTGATTTTGCTGTTTGCGTTTGTTATTCCGCTGGTGCAACTGATCGTATGGGCGCACGAAACTTGGAACGACGGTTTCAACACTTCGCTGTGGCTGCACGCATGGCATTCTTTTGCCGCCAGCTTTGCCGCCGCCGTATTGGTTGCCGTCGTCGCTTTGTTGCTGGCTTTGGCCAAGCGTGCGGATAAAAGCCGTTTCGCCGCCGTTGCCGCACGCATTGCTACGCTGGGTTACGGCATTCCGGGCACGGTGTTGGCAGTAGGGGTGTTCGTGCCGGTGGCGTGGTTCGACAATATTTTGATTGAACACTTAAATTTGCCCGAAGGCACTACCGGCATTTTGAAAGGCACGTTGGCAGTAATGTTGGCAGCGTATCTCATCCGCTTTCTTGCCGTCGGTTACGCGGCGGTGGAGGCGGGGCTGGAGCGCATCAGCCCTTCGCAGGCCGAAGCGGCGCGTTCGCTCGGCTGCACCGGCGGCGGCGTGTTGCGGCGCGTGTATCTGCCGTTGCTGAAAGGTGCAATCGGCACGGCGGTGCTGATGGCGTTTGTGGATGTGATGAAAGAAATGCCGATTACGCTGATGACGCGCCCCTATGATTGGGATACGCTCGCCGTGCGGGTGTACGCTTTCACCATCGAAGGGCAGTTTGCCAATGCCGCGCTGCCCGCCCTGCTTATCGTTTTAACTGGCTTGCTGCCCGTTATCCTGTTTTCGCGCACGGAGCAAAACACATGATTTTAGAAGTTTCCCAAATTAATCTTTCGTTCGACGGCAAACCCGTGTTGCAGGATTTCGGTTTTGCATTGGAACAAGGCGAAATCGCCTGCCTGCTCGGGCATTCGGGCTGCGGCAAAACCACCGCGCTGCGCTCGATTGCAGGGTTTGAACAGCCCGAAAGCGGCAAGATCGTGTTGAGCGGCACCACGCTTTCAGACGGCCTCACATCCATGCCGCCGCACCTGCGCCGCATCGGTATGGTGTTTCAGGATTACGCGCTGTTTCCGCATCTTACCGTCGCCCAGAATATCGCGTTCGGCATCAGTAAACAGCCCGCCGCCGAACGCCATGCGCGGGTGGGCGAGCTGCTCGAATTAATCGGCTTGCCCGACTACGGCAGCCGTTATCCCCATCAGCTTTCAGGCGGCCAACAACAGCGCGTAGCCCTTGCGCGTGCCCTTGCACCCAAGCCCGAGCTGATTTTGCTCGACGAGCCGTTTTCCAACCTGGATGCCGACTTGCGCGCACGCCTGTCGAAAGAAGTGCGCCAACTGCTGAAACGCGAAAACACCAGCGCGATTCTGGTCACGCACGACCAGCAGGAAGCGTTTGCCATGGCCGACAAAATCGGCATCATGCACGAAGGCCGTCTGAAACAATGGGATACGCCCTACAAGCTCTACCATGAGCCTGCCGACACTTACACCGCCCGCTTTATCGGCACCGGCGTAATGCTGCGCGGCAAGGTTAAAAGCTCGGCTTGCGTACAACTGGCCGTCGGCGAGTTTTGCGGCACCGTGCCGTTTGCCTGCCAATGTTGCAGCGAAGTGGACGTACTTATCCGCCCCGACGATATCGTGCACGACCACGCCAGCCCGATTACCGCCGAAGTGCTGGATAAGGATTTCAAAGGCAGCTATTTCATCTACACGCTCAAGCTCGACAGCGGCGAAACCGTTGCCGCCCAAGTGCCCGCCCACCACGACCACCCCGTCGGCAGCCGCATCGGTATCCGCATGGATTTGGAACACTTGATTGCGTTTGGCGTGTGAGCTGGATACGCATTCATAAAGAGGCCGTCTGAAAACCTATTTTCAGACGGCCTCTTTATGAATGCCAACACGTTATAATACTTAAAAATCAATCTGATAAACATTATCTGCCACGAGGTGTGCGATGATGCCGATTGTTCCGTCAAATCAAGTGGTTTTTGCCATATCGCCCGAGCATCCGCCTGTGCTGCGGGTGGCGGATGGCAGTCGCGTGCGGTTTGAAACCTGCGATTGTTTTGCCGACCAAATCCGAAGTGCCGACGATACGTTAAACAGTTTAGATTGGAACCGCATCAATCCGGCTACCGGCTCGGTGTTTATCGAAGGGGAGAAGCCGGGTGATACTTTGCGGGTACATATCTGCAGTATCGAGTTGGGCAGGTAGGCGGTGTTGGCGGCACAGTATCGGTAGGAGAGGCCGTCCGTTCTGCTTTGTGTGCACAGCAAGCTGGATATTAATCAGGCTGCCGCTTTGCAAAGCATTGCGGGAGATTTGCAGGTTTGCCAAGTGGCCGGCCCGAATAAAACCTGCCGTTTTGCGCTGCCGCGTGCAGTAACCGACCAACTCTGGGTATTCGGCTGCCGTAAGTATCGGGGTTTGGCGTACCGTATGGATTCCGATTGTGGCGGCTTGTGCGTCAAACCGAATGAGTCTTACTATAAAAAAGCCTGCCCGAATCATTGTCAGGCAGGCTTTCTACCGCTATTTATCACGATATTGTCCGGTTATTATCCGCCGTTAATGGCAGCCGCAGCTTTTTTTCATATCGATAACCATACGCCCTTGGATTTTGCCGTCGCGCATTTCTTGGAAAATATCGTTGGTTTCGTCGAGGGTTCGCGTTTGCACCACCGGCACTACGATGCCTTCCGCGCCGAATTGGAAGGCTTCTTCCAAATCTTTGCGGGTGCCGACCAGCGAACCGACCACTTCGATGCCGTCGAGCACGATGCGGGGAATCGACAAATCCATTGTTTCAGACGGCAGCCCGACCGCCACCACGCGGCCGCCCGCGCGCACGGCATCAACCGCCGAATTGAAAGCGGCACGGGATACGGCAGTAACCACGGCGGCATGCGCTCCGCCGGTTTTTTCCTGAATAAATTTGGCCGCGTCTTCTTTGACGGGGTTGACGGTTAAATCGGCTCCGACTTCTTTTGCCAAAGCCAGTTTGTTGTCGTTGATGTCGATGGCGATCACATGGGCGCCGAATACTTTTTTCGCGTATTGCACGGCAAGGTTGCCCAAGCCGCCGGCACCGTACATGGCAATCCATTGGCCGGGTTGGATGCCGGAAACTTTAATCGCTTTATAAGTGGTTACGCCCGCACAGGTAATGCTGCTGGCTTGGGCGGGGTCTAATCCGTCGGGCACTTTGACGGCGTAGTCGGCATCGACAATACAGTAGGTTGCCATTGCGCCGTCAGCGGTGTAGCCGGCATTCACTACCGAGCGGCAAAGGGTTTCGCGGCCGGTAACGCAGTATTCGCACGAACCGCAACTTTTAAACAGCCATGCGATGCTCACACGGTCGCCGGGTTTGAGTTTGGTTACGCCCGCAGCGGTTTCTTTCACGATACCGATGCCTTCATGACCGAGGACGCGGCCGGGTTTTTTGCCGAAATCGCCGGCAGCAACATGCAAATCGGTATGGCACACGCCGCAATATTCCACTTCTACCAAGGCTTCGCCGTTTTCAAGCGGGCGGATTTCGCGTTCGATAATGTCTACATTGCCGTTGCTGTCGGGTGTAACAACTGCTGCTTTCATTTTCATGATGCTTCTCCTCTAAACTGGTTTGATATGGGAAAAGGCTGACCGAAGTACGCTGGGTATTTGCTTTACGCAGTCATTTTTCTGAGACCACTCCGGCTGTACCTAAGTACCAGTATGCGCCGATTTTGCTATTAAGTAAAATCATTTTTATTTATAACCTATTGAAATTAAAAGATTTTGATATGTTATAACGATAGGAAATCTATTCCGGCTCCACTCTTCGGGCAGAGGGAATCCGTTTATACTTTTAGCAGCTGCGTTCAATTATTCCGGTGTCTGCTTTTATGTTGGGAAATTGTTTTCTTTCCCGTTTAAAGGTTTCACTGTATCGGCGGCTTTGACAGCGTTGTACTCTTTAAAACAACTGACCCGTTCCGGTTTTCTCATGCTACGGCTACGGTGATCACGATGTGTTTTACGAAGCGAACGGCCGGTGCAGCCTTTTGACGACCTGTAACTTGGACCAACCGCCATCTGAAAAACAGCGGCTTGAAAGCGGGGGTACGGACACCGTTTGCGGGCAGTTTGATGCATGCCTACCGCAATCAGCAGGAACTTTAGCAGCCTTATTAAAATCTAAATAATATCAATATGTTTTTGTAATAAGCATATCCATGAAAGCCGCATTTTCCGCGTTATTGTGCATACTGTGCCTGGCTGCCGCCGGCAGCGTTGCCGCCGAATCCCGCCCCCGTTCACCGCTGTTGAAACAACCCAAATCCGAGCTGGATTTTCCGCTTCAAGACAACCGTTGCAAACAGCGGATTTGCACGATGCAATACGAACCCGTTTGCGCCACGATCGAAGTCGGCGGCCGTACTTACCGGCAAACTTTCAGCAACAGTTGTATGGTTTGTTCGAGTCGGGGGATTATTACCAAAATCCGCAAAGGGGCTTGCGGCAACCACTATACGGTGATGTGATTTGCGCCGCATCGGTTTTTCAGACGGCCTGTTTGACGACGGGAGGCCGTCTGAAAACATATTATCAATACAGCCGATCGGCCAACCAGACACGGCTGCGCAAACCCCAATAACTGCTTAATCCCGTGGTGTTATGCACCGTTTTGCCGTTTTTCATCACAACTACCGTCGGTGTAACGGCCACCTGCCATTCCCGAGCCGTTTGCCCTTTCGGGTCGTTCACCGTTTCAAAGTCCAATCCCTGGCTCCTCATATACTTTTGCACCTGTTCGGGAGAGCCGGACTGCATGGCTACCCCCAATACCGGCACGCCCGCCCGATGCAGGCGGTCGATAACGGGGGAGGTGTATTTGCAGACACCGCACCAGCTCCCCCAAAAATAAACCACCACGGTGCGGTTGCGGCTCAGTTCGGTTAAAGTGAACTGCCGGCCGGAAAGCGTGTGCACCTGTTCGTCGGTAAAACCGGCAGGCTGTTCGGGTTTGCGCCACCAGTCGACCGCCAGTGAGACCAACAACAAAATAACGGCGGTTTGAAGAATTTGTTTGAACCAATATTTTGCTTTTTTCCGCATTTATCTATCCTTTAATTTTTTAAGGCCGTCTGAAACATTGCTTTTTCAGACGGCCTTATAGCATAAAAATACCTGCTTATGGTGATTAAGCCTGTATGATACGGATTGTAACAGTTTGTAATGACAGTATAATCACACGCTTATGGTTTGCCGCCCACTTTGCGGCAGCTTTCCTCAAAATGAAAAAACAGAAAGAGATTTACGTAATGACAAACAACACTGCAAACGGTGCTTCGTGCTGGAGAACGCGGCTGCGGGCAATGGGGCCCGGCATCATGATGGCTTCGGCGGCAGTAGGCGGCTCGCACATTATTGCATCTACACAGGCAGGTGCGCTTTACGGCTGGCAACTTGCGTTGATTATTATTTTGGCAAACCTGTTTAAATATCCGTTTTTCCGTTTCGGGCCACAATATACTTTGGAAACCGGCAAAAGTCTGCTGGAAGGTTATGCGGAAAAAGGCCGCATATACCTTTGGGTGTTTTTCTTAATGAATCTGTTTGCCACCATCATCAACACTGCGGCGGTCAGCGTGCTGTGTGCGGCTATTTTGAGTTTCGTGTTGCCCATCGGTTGGTCGGTAAACGTGCTGTCGGCGGCAGTGCTGGCCTCGGCGGTCGTTCTGCTGCTGGTCGGCCCCTACCGAACGGTGGACGCGGTTTCAAAAATCATCATGATCAGTTTAACGGTAACCACCGTAGCGGCGGTGGCGGTAGCCGCTTCCAACGGTGCGGCCGTGAAGCCCGGTTTCATCGAACCGAACCCGTGGAACCTCGGCGCGCTGGCGTTTATCGTGGCACTGATGGGCTGGATGCCCGCACCGATTGAAATTTCGGCTATTAATTCGATGTGGGTCGCCACCAAACGCAAACTTGAGCATGTGAGCTATGAAGACGGATTGTTCGACTTCAACGTCGGCTATATCAGCACCGCACTGCTGGCTTTAGTATTTCTGGCATTGGGTGCATTGGTTCAATACGGTTCGGGTATCGAGTTGAAAATGTCGGGGGCAGCCTATATCGGCCAACTGATTGATATGTATGCTTCAACCATCGGAGAGTGGTCGCACTGGTTGGTTACCTTTATCGCTTTTGCCTGCATGTACGGAACAACGCTTACTGTTCTCGACGGTTATTCGCGTACCAATATGGAATCGTTCCGCCTGCTGCTCAAAGGCGAGCGCAGCACCAACCGTATTTTTGCAGTATGGGTTGTTTTTGCGGCCGTTGCCGGGTTGTGTGTGGTGCTGTTTTTTAAAGGCGCGGTGCTGGCGATGCTGAAATTTGCCATGATCGCCTCTTTTGTCAGCACGCCCGTATTTGCCTGGCTGAATCTGAGCTTGGTGCGCAAGGGACGACATGCATTGCAGCCGTGGCTGATGTGGCTGGCATGGGTAGGATTGCTCTATCTGAGCGGTTTTGCCGTGTTGTTTTTGCTTAACCAAAGCGGGCTGGTTGCCTAGCCGGATTTACTATCCGTTACCGAGGCCGTCTGAAAGATTAAGTTCTTTTCAGACGGCCTTTTCGGTAGAATAAGCAAGGATTTACAGCCGCGCATAATATTCAGGT
Source organism: Neisseria animaloris (assembly GCF_900637855.1). Classification (NCBI taxonomy): domain Bacteria; kingdom Pseudomonadati; phylum Pseudomonadota; class Betaproteobacteria; order Neisseriales; family Neisseriaceae; genus Neisseria; species Neisseria animaloris. Next base: position 1,329,376 of record NZ_LR134440.1, on the reverse strand, counting down.
TATGCTTACCGTTCCAACCTAAAAGGATATCGATATGGATAGCAAACTCGGCTTTAAACCAATACCCGCTGCCATTGCAGTAGGGTTGGCCTTATTGATTTGGTTCGTTATTCCCGTGCCCGAAGGTGTAACACCCCAAGCATGGCATCTGCTGGCGATGTTTGTCGGCGTGATTGCGGCGATTATCGGCAAAGCCATGCCGATCGGCGCACTTTCGATGGTGGCGGTTATGTTGGTGGCCGTTACCGGCGTAACCGCCGAAAAGCCCGTCGACGCCATTAAAGATGCCTTGAGCAGTTTCGCTAGCCCGTTGATTTGGCTGATTGGCGTATCCATTATGATTTCGCGCGGTATTCTGAAAACCGGTTTGGGCGCGCGCATCGGTTATCTGTTTATTTCCCTGTTCGGCAAAAAAACCTTGGGCATCGGTTACAGCCTGGCCTTGTCGGAGCTGCTGCTCGCCCCCGTTACGCCGAGCAACACCGCACGCGGCGGCGGCATCATTCACCCCGTGATGAAAGCGATTGCCTCCAGCTACGATTCCGACCCCGAAAAAGGCACGCAAGGCCGCATCGGTAAATATCTGGCGCTGGTGAACTATCACAGCAATCCGATTACTTCGGCCATGTTCATCACGGCCACCGCGCCCAACCCGCTGGTAGTCGACATTATCGCCAAAGCCACCCATTCCGACATTCATCTGAGCTGGGGCACTTGGGCGTTGGCCATGTTGCTGCCCGGTTTGGCGGCGATGTTTTTAATGCCGCTGGTGCTCTATTTCATCTATCCGCCCGAAATCAAAGAAACGCCGAATGCCGCACAGTTTGCCAAAGAAAGGCTGAACGAATTGGGAGCGATGAACCGCGGTGAAAAAATCATGCTGGGCATTTTCGCGCTGCTGCTGATCTTGTGGGCGGGCGTGCCTGCCATGCTGTTCGGCAGCGGTTGGAAAGTCGATGCCACTACCACCGCCTTTATCGGCCTTTCGCTGCTGCTGCTTTCCGGCGTGCTGTCTTGGGACGACATTCTCAAAGAAAAAAGCGCGTGGGACACCGTAACCTGGTTTGCCGCGCTCGTGATGATGGCCACTTTCTTGAACAAACTCGGCCTGATTGCATGGTTTTCCGGCGTATTGGAAAACAGCATCGAACACCTCGGTTTGGGCTGGGTAGGGGCATCGGCACTGTTATTGCTGGCCTATATGTACGCGCACTATATGTTTGCCAGCACCACCGCCCACATCACCGCCATGCTCGGCGCTTTCTACGCCGCCGGTATCGCCTTGGGCGCACCGCCCATGCTGTTCGCCCTGCTGATGGCGGCCGCCTCCAGCATCATGATGACGCTTACCCACTACGCCACCGGCACGTCGCCCGTGATTTTCGGCTCGGGCTATACCACGCTCGGCGAGTGGTGGAAAGCCGGCTTCGTGATGAGCGTCGTCAACCTGCTGGTGTTTGTGGTTATCGGCGGTATATGGTGGAAAGTTTTGGGTTATTGGTAACTTTCATATTCATGTTAATGAGGCCGTCTGAAAAGCACTTGATAGAGTGTTTTCAGACGGCCTCATGCCGACAGCCGAACGCTATTCCGACATTTATCCGACAATCGTCCTAAACGTTAAGCTGATGCGCGGCCCGCTGATGCGCGTGCTTTTCATAACCGCATGCAGCCAATGGTTTTGGGTGTCGCCGCGCATCACAATCAACTGCCCGTGTTGCAGCATCATTTCCTTTTTTTCTTTGGTGCGCTTGTGTTTGAACGCAAACTTGCGCGGTACTCCGAAACTCACCGATACAATCACCGGCTGTCTGCCCAGCTCCGGCTCGTCGTCGCTGTGCCACGACATTCCTTCGAGGCCGTCTGAATAAAGATTGAGCAAACATGAATTGAACAGCGTCGGGTTATAGCGGGCGAGACGGCTTTCCACGACTTGTTTGACGGCTGCCAAAGTCGCCGTCCACGGCAAAGCGCGGCGCGTGATGCCCGAGTAGGTGTAGGCGAACGGCTCGTCGCCATACCATGCCGTTTGCCGGGCGGTGGTAATGTGTTTGCCGTAAAGCACAGCTTCGTCATGCCGCCACGGGGTTTCGCGCATCAATACGGCAAAATAACGGTCGGCGGTTTCGGCAGGGAACACTATGCCGTAATCGTTTACGATGCCGTCGTAAGGCAAAAGGTTGTTTTCCTGCTGCGGCAGGAGGGAGAATAGGTCGGTGGTCATACTGCAAACCGTTTTCGGACGGCCTCTGTTATTTCTCTTTCTTTCTCTTTGCCCGCGGGTGGGCATCGTCATACACGGCGGCGAGATGGTCGAAATCGAGTTTGGTGTAAATCTGGGTGGTCGATAAATTGCTGTGCCCTAAGAGTTCCTGCACGGCGCGGATGTTTTTGGCGGATTGCAGCAGATGGCTGGCGTAGCTGTGGCGCAGCATGTGCGGCGAAATGTGCTGCGGGCTGCCTTGCCGCAACGCCCATTCGCGCAGGCGGTTTTGGATTTGGCGGCAGCCGAGCCGCTTGCCGAGGCGGTTGGTGAACAGCGCGGTTTCCTCTCTGCTTGCGGCGCGGTGGGGGAGGTAGGCGCAGACGGCTTCGATGCTTTTGCCGCTTAACGGCACGCGGCGTTGTTTGTTGCCTTTACCGAGCACGCTCACCCAGCCTTCGTCGAGCAGAATATCATTCAGGTTTAAGCCGTGGACTTCGCTCAGGCGCAGGCCGCTGCCGTACATCAGCTCGAAAATAGCATGATCGCGCAGGCGCAGGGCTTCGTTGTCGGAGTCGTTGTCGAGCAGGTTGTTGAGTGTTTCCTGTTCGATGGCTTTGGGCAGGCGTTCGGGCGGCTTGGGGGCTTTGAGGTTGTGGGTCGGGTCGGCTTCGAGTAGGCCGTTCTGCACCAACCAGCCGCAATATTGCCGCCATACCGAAAGTTTCCGTGCCATGCTGCGCTCGTGCAGGTTTTGCTGTGAAAGTTTTTTCAGGGCGGCGACAAAATGACGGCGGTGCGGCAGCTCTTCACCGGTGTTTTCGGACAGCAGGCGGAACAGTTGCGCCAAATCGCGCCGGTAGGCATCAACCGTGTGCTGCGATTTGCCCTGCTGTTGCAGGGTTTGCAGATATTGCTCTTGATAACCGGTTAATTGGAAAAGCTGCATGGAAGAGGCCGTCTGAAAAATAGTTGGCTAAACCTGCTGTTTCAATAAGGGTTGGATATGCGACAGCACTTCGTCGAGAACGCGGTTGTTGTCGGCAATCCCCCGCACCCACCAGCGCAGTTCCAACGTGGTCGAGCTGTCGGAAACGGCGGTAACGGCGATTTCGGGGTCGGAAACATTGTCGCCGCACTGTTGTTCGACCGTACGGATAATCTGCTGTTTGACGGCCTCCGCATTCAAACCGGCAGGCAGTGTAAACGTGGTGCTTTGGCGGTAGCGGCCGCTGCTGGTGTTGACGGTAACGGGGGAGGTAAACAATTGGGAATTGGGTATCACGATGCGCCGGTCGTCATAAGTGCGCAGCGTGGTCGCCCGTATTTCAATGCTTTCCACCGTGCCCTCAAAGCCGCCGGACGAAATGCGGTCGCCGATTTTAAACGGCTCGCTCAACAGCAATAAAATGCCGGAAAGCAGGTTTTGAAAAATATCTTTGAAAGCAAAACCGATGGCCACCGAGCCGATGCCGAGCGCACTGATCAACTGCGCCGGTGTGAAATCGGGAATGGCAATCATCATGGCAGCGAGAAAGCCGGCAAAAACAATCAGCGCACTGCCGATGCGCTTCAACACCAGCAGTAAATTCATACGGTTGCTCAACCGGCGGGAAAGCAGTTTGACCGCCAAATACTTAAACAGCTTGGATGCAAACCAAAACAGTATGAATACCGCCAAAGCCACAATCAGATAAGGCACCCGTAACCAGAAGGCTTCCACCATGCTCTGGATGCTCGCAGTCATGGCTTGGTAACGGTCAAGACTTTGATAAATGCTGTTGCTGAATTTTTCTATGCTGTTCATACGGGTACCGAATCTTTTTAAAAAGGCCGTCTGAAAAATACGGCGGAGGGCAAACCGAATATACCATATCTCCCACTTGAAACGACGGCAGATAAAGCTGTTAGAATATCGATTATTTACTAAGGAGCCTGTTATGAACCGCAACGAAGCATTGTTCAACCGTGCCAAAGCCATCATTCCCGGCGGTGTCAACTCGCCCGTGCGCGCATTCGGCAGCGTCGGCGGTGTGCCGCGCTTCATCAAAAAAGCCCAAGGCGCATATGTTTGGGACGAAAACGATACCCGTTATATCGACTATGTAGGCTCGTGGGGGCCCGCGATTGTCGGCCACGCCCATCCCGAAGTGATCGAAGCCGTGCGCGAAGCAGCCTTGGGCGGTTTGTCGTTCGGTGCGCCTACCGAAGGTGAAATCGTGATTGCCGAAGAAATCGCCAAACTCGTGCCCAGCGTGGAACAGGTGCGCCTCGTCAGCTCCGGTACCGAAGCCACCATGAGTGCCATCCGCTTGGCTCGCGGCTTTACCCAACGCGACAAAATCATCAAATTCGAAGGCTGCTACCACGGCCATTCCGACAGCCTGCTGGTTAAAGCGGGCAGCGGCCTGCTCACGTTCGGCAATCCCAGCTCCGCCGGCGTGCCCGCAGATTTCACCCAACACACGCTGGTTTTGGAATACAACAACGTCGCCCAGCTCGAAGAAACCTTCGCCCAAATCGGCAGCGAAATAGCCTGCGTGATTCTCGAACCGTTTGCCGGCAATATGAACTTGGTAAGGCCGTCTGAAAACTTCATCAAAGCCCTGCGTTCGCTTACCGAACAACACGGCGCGGTGTTGATTTACGACGAAGTGATGACCGGCTTCCGCGTGGCATTGGGCGGCGCGCAATCGCTGCACGGCATCAAACCCGACTTAACCACCATGGGCAAAGTGATCGGCGGCGGTATGCCGTTGGCGGCGTTCGGCGGCCGCAAAGACATCATGGCCTGCATCTCCCCGCTTGGCGGCGTGTATCAGGCAGGCACGCTGTCGGGCAACCCCGTGGCCGTGGCCGCCGGTTTGAAAACCCTAGAAATCATCCAGCGCGAAGGCTTCTACGAAAACCTTACCAAGCTCACCGAACAACTAGTTAACGGTTTTCAGACGGCCTCGAAAGAAGCCGGCGTTACCTTCAACGCCGATTACGTCGGCGGCATGTTCGGCCTCTATTTTGCCGACAGCACGCCGCAAAGCTATGCCGACATGACCCGCTCCAACATCGAAGATTTCAAACGCTTCTTCCACGGCATGCTCGAGCGCGGCGTGGCGTTCGGCCCCTCGGCCTACGAAGCCTGCTTCATGTCGGCCGCACATACGCCTGAATTGATAGACGAAACCGTTGCTACCGCCAAAGAAGTGTTTGCCGAGATGGCGAATTAGCCTGTTTTAACTTAGCCGAAGCATTGGAGAGGCCGTCTGAAAAAACATTTTCAGACGGCCTCTCTGTTCATATCCGTTTATATCTGCGTCGGCTCCGCTGCCGCTATCTGTTCGGCAAAACATTCTACCGCCGCCCAATCGGTAAACTCAAACGTACCGGAAATATCCGTAGGGCCGTGAGTAATATGCATGATCATGCGGATAATCCACTTTTCAAGCAGCGAATATTTCGGATAGTCGATTTTACCCGCAAACACCGCAGCCAATGGCGGAACCCAGCCGCCCTTACGCACAAACTTGGCAAAATACGGATTGCCTTCAGGCGTATCCTTGCCGGGTTTACGCGCTACCGCACCCACGGAAAAGAACGCCGAAGCCGCCCGTTCTAAATCGGCGCGGTGGCGGTTTATAAACCGATATAAAACAGGCCGGTGGCTGCCGTAGCGGATACTCGCTCCGACGACTATCTTGTTAAAACGACGGCAATCCATTTCTATTGCCCCGCCGATTTCCACCAATACCGTCTCCTCGCCGTGCTTTTCCAATATTTCGGCAATGTGCCGACAGATTGCCAACGTATGGCCGTCGACAGTCGAATAAACAATCAAAGTAGCTGACATCATGGCACCGTTTCTTTCCGGCAGGAGGGATTGCTGATAACGGTAAGATTATACTGCGGATTAGGATAAAAGAAATGAGCAATAAATCGACAGAGGCCGTCTGAAAACAATGTTTCAGACGGCCTTTTAAACATACCAAACAGCTTTTTATCAAGCAAAAGGCTGTAATTGCTCGTTGATTTCCGTGCGCGCCAGATTATTCGCATAATTGCACAAAGTGGCCAACGCCACGCCCAGCACCACTTCCAAAGCCTGTTGCTCGTTATACCCCACATCAAAAAATGCCTGCAACTCGGTATCACCCACATTGCCTTTATTCGTCATCACCGCTTGGGTAAACAAAGCCAAGCGGTTGAATTTAGGGTCCTCTAAAGCCTGCGTGTTGCGCAAAGCCTCAATCGCCTGCGGGTCAAGCAAATTCTTTTTCGTACTCAAAGCAGTATGCCCCGCTTTGCAGAAACCGCACTCATTCAACACCGCCGCCGTAATCTGCACCACCTCACGCTCGCCCGCAGTCAGGCTGGTGGTGGCATTCAGCGCACCCACTTCCTGATACATCGCCAAGGCCGCCGGCGCATTGGCCAATACGCCAATCAGATTCGGCAAAAAGCCGTTGTTTTTCAGAGCCGTTTCCACACGACCTTTTGCCGCCTCAGGCGCGGATGCCACACTATGTACAGTTAAACGGGCCATACTTTCCTCTCTAGTTCTTTCTTTTGATTGAAAAAGCATTCTAGCAAGGCTACCTGAAAGGCTGAAATAACTGTAAGCAATATCGAAAAAAGGAAAAATTATATCTTGGTCGCTATATCTGTTTAGATTGCGGGTAAGACAAGGTCGTCTGAAAAACTTATGATACGTATTTTTCAGATGGCCTTAAATTCTATAAATAAACTGCCATATCATAGTGAGTTTTACCCTCACTTCTGGCATAAAGGTCAAAAGTGTGCCCGATGTTTTTAAATGGCAAAACACATTCATGTGGTTGCAGCGAAATAGCGAATCCGATCCGAAAATTCAACATTATCAATCATTTTGCTTACCCAGCTATGCAATATTGCTTCCACCGATTACCAACTTATATACCGGCTAGACAAACGAACCAGGAGAAAACAGCACGGTAAAAGTAAAGGCATTATTGTTCAGCCTGCCGGACATGCGTTTCATCACAAGTGTTTTCACTCCTGTTCCCAAACCCACAGAAAACAAAATATTCACGGTCAAATATCTAAAAATCGAACCGCAAGCCCACAGGCACGTCGCAACCGGTGAAATTATGGAGTACACCTTTGACTTCAAACCCATTGTGTTGGAAGAGAATAAATAGCTTGTTACATCTAACTGCCAACGAGTACCCATATAAAAAAGGCCGTCTGAAAATCTTATGGCAAGAATTTTCAGACGGCCTTAATGTTTATATACATCAATTATCATATTATCGACAGTAGTTGCTACGACGGGCTACACTGCCTATTTCATCATCATCTCGTAATGAGCAATTTGTTGTGTCTCTATAAAGATTTTTTTAAAAACATCTAAAAACTTCCGAATAGTATCATCATTCATCGCGAAATATTGCTCGTCATCAAGAGAATGCGAACCCGCATTTGCCCAATATAATAGCATTTCGCATAATCGTTGCTCCTGAATATCAGAAAATTTCTGTGGCAATTCATCTAACTCAACACCTCCCCAGATATGAAAATAATTCTCCAAAATCCTGCGCATAGTATTAGGTAAGTTATGATTTGATAAGTCCTGTTTTCTAACCTCCGACCATAGCAATTCATATGATGTATTTATAGGATTTCTATCATCATACCCTTCAATAGTTGAAAGCATATTATGTTTACGAATAATCCAAAATTTCTTTTTCCATGGTTTATAAGTTTTCAATTTTCGATGATTCGGAATTCGTTTTACAAATGTAATTTCTTTATAAAAATAAACGTTGTGAGTTAAAACAAAAATTTGCTTTATATATCCATTTCCATTTTCTGCATCAAGCAGTAAGTTCCTAATTAAAGTGCTAACAATAAATAAAATATCACTATCTAGACTTGAAATAGGGTCATCAAATACCACTACTCTATCAGCTGTAATGCCGTTATCGTCGGTACCTCCTCGCAAGAGGTGATAAAAATATAGAAAAGTAATAAAAGTCTTTTCCCCCTCACTTAAATTTTTAGCTATCTCTCCGGTATTTCGGATTAACTGATAGCCTCTCTTATTGTCAGAAATTTTGAGACTAAATCCATTAAAACCAAAATTTCTAAGCATTGAGTTAATTCCATCAACTGTTGGTTGAATGCTAGTTAATTTTACAGCCAACTCTTTAATTTCATGTTCTTTCTTAGTTTTTTCATCTTCTTTTTCCGATATTTTGGTAATTAAGCTAGAAATTCCATCACTAAAACCTTTAACACTCTTATTATATTTCTCAATTTCTGATTGAATTTCTTTTATGATAAATAACCAAATTTCACTATTCAATTTTTTCTTTTCATTTTCCGAATTGATAACAATGTTATTATGCTCATTAATTTTTTCATTAGCCTCAATAATTAATTCATTAATCTGGTTGATCACATCACCAATTGGATTTATTTTTAGACTTCTGCTAGGCTCATTAACCTTTTCATTTAGTATCCTAAGATTATTACTTAATCGTTCTGAAATTATTTTTTGCTCTTGTTGCAACTTTTCTATATCTAGAAATTTAGGATTTGATTTAATTAGAGATTCTAATGTTTCATTCAAGATTTTAATTTCTTCTTCGTATTGTTCTTTTATATCAATGATAGCTTGACTATCCTTTAAGAAAGCTTCATCAAAATAAATTTCAATTTGATTTTTTAGATTTTCTTGAACCTGCTGCTGGCAAAATGGACAAATATTATTACTTACTTTAAAAAAACTAATCCCTTTACGCACCCAATCACTATTGCCGAGTTCTGCAATTAGAGTTGAAATATTAACATCAGCACTACCTATAATTTTCTTTTGTAGAATAGGGTTAGTTTCGCAATCAATCAGAAATTCAACACTAATAGATGAAAGTTCAATTTCTGACTTTAAATCTGACTGAAATAAAGTGATATATTGTTTTTTTAAATCATCAATTTGCAGGTTATTAGCTTGCATATTATTTTTATTCTGTTCATATTCTTTTAAGACTTTATTCTTAAATTTTTCTTTACTGCTCATCAATCCAGTAAATATTTCTTGAAAGCAGCTTGCATATTTATTTTTTAACTCCCATACGGTTTCTTTAAAATTTTTCTCTAAATTCTGTTTTTCAATTTCTTTTTGTTCTTTTGATTTTTTGTCACTATCGATATTTTTCTGAATTTTTTCGTATTCTTGTTTGGCTACATTTATCTTTTTTTCAGCATCTACTTGGTCTTCACCAAGAGTAAAAATTCCTTTTAACTCTGCGCATTGATCGAAATTAAAATTTCTACTCACAAAATCATGATTGTATACCATTGATTGTAATGAATTTCCGTTTTCCCATATTAATGAACAGTTTGTAAATTGTGCAGGATTAGCAATAACTTTACTAATAGTGGTTTTCCCACTTCCATTTGCACCATAGAAAAAATTGATTTGAGCTAAATTATCAATAGTAGCTAATTGATAGGTAGCAGTATCTTGTAAAGTGATAGATTTCAACATTATTTGATAACCCCATAAAGTAATAGTTAAAAATTTATGATTTTATTTCAAACTTTCCCACTCCTTCACCAACCTCTTCACCGACACCGGATACGGTGTCTTCAATTCCTGTGCAAACAGCGACACGCGCAGTTCTTCTATTTGCCATTTGAACATCTTCAGGCCGTCTGAAACGGGTTGGTTTTGTTTGGTTAGAGATTCCACTTTTTCCCGCCACATCTGCTCCAATTCTTGAATATCGGCTTCGCGTGCGGCATCGCGGGCGGGGTTGCCGGAATATTTTTCCATTCTCAACACCATTGCTTTCAAATAGATAGGTAGGCGCGGCCATTGGCTCCAGGGGGTGCGGCCGGCGAATCCGGCGGACAGCAGGGTTTGGGTGCGTTCGCGCAGCAGGTGGGTGAGCGGGTGTTTGCCGAGTTTGCCGTTGAGTTCGGCGTAGGCGGCGGCGGTGTCTTGCAGGTAGCGGCTCATGGCTTCTTTGACGGCGGGCAGGCGGCTGCGGGCGCGTTTGATTTGTTCTTTAAAGGCTTTTTCGCTGCGGGGCAGTTCGTCGTCGCCGATAAAGGCGCGGTCGCAGATGGCGGCGGTGAGGTCGTCGCGCAGGGCGTCGGCGGGGATGTGTTTGAGCAGCATGGCGGCTTGGGTGAAGCCTTGGATGCCTTTGCCCAGCTCTTTCATGTGCTCTTTGAGCTGGAGCTGCATGAGGGCGATCACGCCTTGGCGGTGGGCTTGTTCGGCGGCTTCGGGGGTGTCGAAAAGGCGCAGGGCGATGGTGTTGTTTTTTTCTTTTTGCAGACCGAGGTAGCCGGTGAGCTGTTGTTTGCCGCGGGCGAATTTGATGCTTTCAGGTAGCGTGCCGATGTCCCAGTTGGTGAGGTTGTCGCGCTCGAATTCTTGGGTGTTGTCGCGGAAGGTTACGGCGGCGGCTTGGCCGAGTTCTTGCTGGAGTTTGGCTAAATCGCGGCCGGTGGCAAGCTCTTGGCCGCCGTCGTCGATGATGCGCAGGTTGAAATAGCAATGCTCGGGTAGTTTGAACGCGCTCCATTCGTCTTGGTCGATTTGCTCGAGCAGACGCATGTCGCCGGCGGTTTTGGCGATAAAGCGGGCAAGCTGGGGGATGATCGGCTCTTGGCGGTTGGGGTTGCTTTCTAAAAATTGTGTGATGAAGTCGGGCACGGGCACGCAGATGCGGCGGATTTGTTTGGGCAGGGCTTTGATAAGCAGTTGCAGTTTTTCGCGCAACATGCCGGGCACGAGCCATTCGAGCGCGGGGGCGTGGAGGCGGTTGAGCACGGTAAGCGGCAGGGTGAGGGTTACGCCGTCGAGTGGGTGGTGCGGCTCGAAGCGGTAGCTGAGTTTGAATTTGCCGTCGGCGTTTTTCCAATGTGGCGGAAACTGCTCTTCAGTGATGTGCGCGGCGGCGTGCTGCATGAGGTCTTCGCGGGTGAGGAAGAGCAGGCGCGGGTTGTCGCGCTCGGCGGTTTTGAGCCAGCTTTGGAAGGTGCGGATGTCGGCAAGGGGCAATGGTTTTTTCAGACGGCCTGTGTGATGCGGGCTACCTGAAAGGCCGTCTGAAACAGGGGTATTTTGAGTAGGTCGGATACTGGTATCCGACATTGTATTTACTGCCTTTGTTTCTGCCGCGTTGTCGGATTCTGGAATCCGGCCTACGTTTTCCGCCTTTTCAGACGGCTCGTAAAACTGCGGTAAACGCTGGTTGTAAAACTCAAACAAGGCTTCTTCGTCCACCAACACATCCTGCTTGCGCGATTTGTGTTCCAACTCGCTGATTTCTTTAATCAGTTTTTTGTTGTGAATAAAAAAGGCCGTCTGAAGATTGCATTCCTGCGTCACCAGTGCGCTGCGGATAAAGATTTCGCGGGCTTCTTCGGGGGCGACTTTGCCGTAGGCAACAGGGCGGCGCGGCAGCACGGTCAGCCCGTAGAGGGTAACGCGCTCGCTGGCGACGACTTCGCCGCGTTTCTGCTCCCAATGCGGCTCGAAATAGTGGTAGCGCACGAGGTGCGGGGCTTCCTGCTCAATCCATTCGGGCTGAATGGCGGCGACATCGCGGGCATAAAGGCGGGTAGTTTCGGTGAGTTCGGCGGCCATCACCCATTTGGGTTTGGATTTGAACAGGGCGGAAGCGGGAAACAAATGAAAGTGCGAACCGCGTGCGCCTGTGTAGTCGTGGCCGTCGGGCGATTTCATGCCGACATTGGCAATCAGGCCGGTCAGCAAGGCACGATGGATTTGTTCGTAGCCGGCTTCTTTGGCGGCGCGGATATGGGCGCGATGCTGTTTTTTATCTAATTGTTTTTGTTTGAGTTTGGCAGATAAATCTTGGTCGCCGGTGTTTTCAGACGGCCTCAGTTGCTCTTGTGCAGGAGGCCGTCTGAAAGCCTGCTCTTTGGTGGTCAAACCCATTTCCACGGCAATGTCGGCGAGCTGGTGGTGCAGTTCGCGCCACTCGCGCATCCGCAGGTGGGAAAGGAAATATTGGCGGCACCATTGCACTAACTGTTTGTTGGATAAACCTTTGTCGCGCTCGCGCTGGAAGCTGTCCCAAATATTGAGGTAGGCGAGGAAATCGGATTGCTTATCGGTAAAACGTTCGTGCCCCTTTTGGGCGGCTTCGCGGGCTTCGAGCGGGCGTTCGCGTGGGTCTTGGATGGATAGGGCGGACACGATAACAAGTATTTCCGCCATACAGTCGTGCTTTTGCGCCGCCAGTAGAATGCGGGCGACCTTCGGGTCGATGGGGAGGCGTGCCATTTGTTCGCCCAGCTTGGTCAACCCGTTTTGGTCGTTTACTGCGCCGAGCTCAAGCAACACCTGAAACCCGTCATTAATATAACGCTGGTCAGGTGCTTCGAGGAACGGAAACGCCGCCACATCGCCCAGTTTCAACGCGGCCATGCGCAGGATGACTGCGGCCAGATTGCTGCGGATGATTTCGGGGTCGGTAAAGGCGGGGCGCTCGTTGAAATCGTCTTCGCTGTACAGGCGCACGGCTACGCCGGCGGATACGCGGCCGCAGCGGCCGGAGCGTTGACGCGCGGCGGCTTGGGAGATTTTTTCCACATGAAGCTGCTCCACTTTGGCGCGCGCGGAATAGCGTTTGACCCGTGCCAAGCCGGTATCGATCACATATTTGATGCCCGGCACGGTGAGCGAGGTTTCGGCCACGTTGGTCGCCAGCACGATGCGCCGTTTGCCGCCGCTGGGGTGGAAAATTTTGTGTTGTTCGGCGTTCGACAAACGGGCAAACAGCGGCAGGATTTCGTCGTCACGGCGCAGCGGCGATTTGCGCAGGGCTTCGGCGGCCTCGCGGATTTCGCGCTCGCCGGGCAGGAAGACGAGAATATCGCCGTCGCCCAGCTGCGCCAGTTCGTCGGCAGCATCGACAATCGCGTCGGTCAGCTCGATTTCCGCTTCGTCTTCGTCTTGCGAATGCAGCGGGCGGTAGAGAATGTCGACGGGGAAGGTGCGTCCGCTCACTTCCAGCACGGGTGCGTTGTTGAAATGTTTGGAAAAGCGCTCGGCATCAATGGTGGCCGAGGTAATGATGACTTTCAAATCGGGGCGGCGCGGCAGAAGCTGTTTCAGGTAGCCGAGCAGAAAGTCGATGTTGAGGCTGCGTTCGTGCGCTTCGTCGATAATAATCGTGTCGTAGGCGGTGAGGAAGCGGTCGGTTTGCGTTTCGGCGAGCAGAATGCCGTCGGTCATCAGCTTCACATAGGCATCGCGCGAGATGTTGTCGTTGAAACGTACTTTGTAGCCGACGGTTTGGCCGATGTTGCTGCCCAATTCTTCGGCAATCCGCTCCGCTACTGAACGCGCCGCCAAGCGCCGCGGCTGCGTATGCCCGATCAAACCTGCGGCACCGCGCCCGAGCTCCAAGCAGATTTTCGGCAGCTGGGTGGTTTTGCCCGAACCGGTTTCGCCGCAAATAATGGTTACTTGATTGTTTTGAATGGCGGTTTTGATGTCATTCAAACGCTCGTGTACCGGCAGTGTGCCGTCATACTGCGGCTTGGGCAGTGCGGCTTGGCGTTTTAAAAACGCGTCGTGCGATTTTTGATATTTTTTCTGCACCGCTTCGATGCCACCGAAACGTTTGGGGTTTTTGAAGGCGTTTTGCAGAAAATGGCGGTCGCGGGAGAGCGTTTGGATGAAGTCGGGCTGCTGCATGGTGTGTGTAAAAATCTAGGTAAAACAAAGGCGGTAATTATAACAGAAGGCCGTCTGAAAACTTTTTCAGACGGCCTTTCATACAAGCAGGAAATTTACCAAATGCGGCTGGCTGCTGTTTGTAGTGCTGATGAGATTTCGGTGCCTAAACGGCGGCCGAAAATTTTACTGAAGCTGTCTTCCGGCGTGTAGTCGACGATTTTCGGTGCTTTTACGACATCGCGGGCAATGCTGTAAATGCTGCCGTAGTCGTCGATAAGGCCTACTTGTTTGGCTTCGTTGCCGGTGTAGATTCTGCCGCTGAATACGTCGGGGTATTGCTTGTCTTTCAGACGGCCTCCTCGACCGAGTTTAACCGCTTTGATGAATTCGTTGTGAATGTCGGCAAGCATGCTTTCCCAGATTTTGGTTTGCTCCGGTGTTTCGGGGCTGAACGGGTCGCCCATGCCTTTGTTGCTGCCGGCGGTTTTCAGACGGCGTTTGATGCCGATTTTATCGATCAGCCCGGTAAGGTCGAAACCGCCGCCGATTACGCCGATGCTGCCGACGATGCTGGAGGGGTCGGCATAGATTTTGTCGGCGGCTGAGGCGATGTAGTAGCAGCCTGAGGCGCATACGTCTTCGGCAACCACATAAAGCGGAATGTTTCTGCTTTTATATTGTTCTTTTAAGTTGCGGATTTCGTTGAAGGCGGTGTTGGATACCACGGGCGAACCGCCGGGGCTGTTGGCACGGATAATGATGCCTTTTACTTTGTGGTTTTCGTAAGCGGCTTTCAGGCTGTCGCGCAGCATGGCGGTTTGGTCTTCATATTCGCCGCCGATGATGCCGGTGAGCGAAATCACGGCAGTATGGTCTTCGGTGCGGGTGGCCATGTTCAGCTTGTTGCCGGTGTCGCTGCTGCTGCAGGAATTTACTACGACAGCCAAGAAGATTAGCACTCCGACGGAGCGCCAGAGGTTGCGCCAGAAGCGGCCGCGGCGTTGTTCTTTATAGGCTTCGAGTAGCACGTCTCGCAGGGTGTTACGCTCCCAGTTGTCGGCTTGCTGTTGCGGGTTGGACGGATTGTCGCCGTCGCGACGGATTCGGTATTGCATAATGATGTCCCATAAAAAGAATGGCGGCTATTGTATAGCAAAGTAACCGGATATTTCCATGCCTTATACGGTTGGTTACGGCATATTTTGTCCGGTTGCCGGCAAAGATACGCCTGAAAGGTTTTCAGACGGCCTTCAGATTAGGGACTTATAAAGCAGCTAAAAATTCGGGCAGCTCGGATAAATCTTTTAAGACGGCCAAACAGGGCTGTTCGGCCAACTGTGCGGCGGAATGTGCGCCGGTGGCTACGGCGATGGAGGGCGCGCCGGCATTGGCAGCCATTTCCAGATCGTAAACGGTATCGCCGACCACCATGCTATCGACGGGGAGCAGCCCCAGTTCGTCGCACAGTTTGAAAACCATATCGGGTGCGGGTTTGGAAGGCTGCTCGCTGGCACAAGTGGTGGCCAGCCAGAAATCCGCCGTACCGGTTTGGGCGATGGCTTTGTCCAGCCCGATGCGGCCTTTGCCGGTGGCAACGGCCAACCAGTAACCTTGTTCTTTTAAGGTGCTCAGGCACGGCAGGGCGGAGTCGAAGAGGCGCATGTTGTGGTTGTTGGGGTTGAGATAGTGGTGGGCGTAGGTTTCGGCGAGTTGTTCTTTCAGATGCTGGTCGGCATCGGGAACAAGATGGTGGATGATGGTAATAAGGTTGTAACCGATTAAACCCCGTATCGTGTCGGCTTCGGGTGGAGGCAGTCCGCAGTCGGCAAAGGTGTGTTGGAAAGTGTTGATAATCGGGCCGGTGGTGTCGGCGAGTGTACCGTCCCAATCGAAAATAATCAGTTTGGGTTTCATAGTGTCATCCTGTCGGTAGGAGGGTTGCTGCTGCATCAGATGATTGATTATACAGCGGGATTATTGGAATCTCTAATGGGCGTAAGAGCGAGTTGTCGCAGTTAGCACGGGCTTGGCGGCGGGTTGTCGATATGAGGCCGTCTGAAAAATGTGGCTTCGGGTTTGCGGTTTTCAGACGGCCTCACACTCTGTAAAACCTTGCCCGAAGATGTCGGCAAGATTCTTGACGGCATATGTAAGCATTGGTAAAGCGTGCCGAATCGGTGTAGAATATGCGCCGTTTCCAACTCAAGACCTGCAAAGCGCAGGCACATGCCATGGACCTTCCCAGTTCATTATTACAACCTTATAACGACAACCTTACCGTTTAATCACCCTGCCTGAATACTGCTCCCGCAACACAGGCGGGCGGAGTATTTATGAGCATCGAGCAAGACACCCCGACTCAAACCGATTTAGATCGCTTGCCGCTTGATATCGAGCGCATTCACGAATTGTCTGAAGCGCTTCTGCCCGTTTCTTCGCAAATCGAAGAAGGGCAGGAGATTGAAGACATTGAACTCAACACCAAGTTGGTCGAATTAATCAGCATTCTGCACGAACTGCATCCGGCGGACGTGGCCAATGTGCTGGAATCGCTGCCGCCGAAAGAGCGGACGCTGGTGTGGCATTTGGCTGCGCCCGAAGAAGACGGCGAAGTTTTGCTGGAAGTATCCGATGCGGTACGCGAAACGCTGATCGAATCGATGGATACCGAAGAGCTGCTGGCGGCGGTAGACGATTTGGATGCCGACGAACTGGCCGAGCTTGCCGGCGATCTGCCGCACCAAGTGGTGTATGAGGCCCTGCAAACCCGTGATGCCGAAGAGCGTGCACAAGTGCAGGCGGCGATGTCGTATGAAGACGACCAAGTCGGTGCGATTATGGACTTCGAACTGGTAAGCATCCGTGCCGATGTCGCTTGCGAAGTGGTGTTGCGTTATCTGCGCCGTTTTGAAAGCCTGCCCGACCACACCGATAAAATTTTCGTGGTTGACCACGACGACGTATTACAAGGCGTGCTGCCCATCCGCAAACTGCTGGTGGCCGACCCCGAAGAGTTGGTGGAAAACGTGATGGCCACCGACGTGGTGCGGTTCCGCCCCGAGGACAACGTGGAAGAAGCGGCTCAGGCGTTCGAGCGTTACGACTTAGTAACTGCGCCCGTGGTCGATGCCGACAAAAAGCTGATCGGTCGTATCACCATCGATGAAATGGTGGACGTGATCCGCGAAGAAACCGAAGCCGATATGTTGAACATGGCCGGTTTGCAAGAGGAAGAAGACTTGTTTGCGCCGATTCTGGATTCGGTGAAAAACCGCTGGATGTGGTTGGCCATCAACCTCTGCACCGCATTTATCGCCAGCCGCGTGATCGGCGCGTTTGAAGGCAGCATCGAAAAAATCGTCGCCCTTGCCGCATTGATGCCGATTGTGGCCGGTATCGGCGGCAACTCCGGCAATCAAACCATCACCATGATTGTGCGCGCGATGGCGATGGGTCAGCTTTCCGGTCTGCAAGCCGGGCGGCTGTTGAAAAAAGAAGTGGGTGTAGCTTTGGTGAACGGTTTGATTTGGGGTACGGTAATGGGCGTGGTGTCGTGGTTGCTGTACGATAATTTCGGCATCGGCTTGGTAATGATTGCCGCTATGACGCTCAACTTACTGCTGGCCGCTACCGTCGGCGTGCTGATTCCGGTGGCGATGGATAAAGCAGGGCGGGATCCGGCACTGGGCAGCTCGGTGCTGATTACCGCGGTTACCGATTCCGGCGGTTTCCTGATTTTCCTCGGCTTGGCAACGATGTTTTTGATGTGATGAAATAAATATTGGAAGAGGCCGTCTGAAAGTTTTCAGGCGGCCTCTTTGGGTTTATTTGGCTAATTCGCTGTCGATTTCTTTGTATAACGCATTGAAGTCAGGTTCGCCTACGAAGGTTTTCAGCAGCTCGCCTTTTTTGTTCACAAAAAACGAAGTCGGTGCCACTTTCACGCCGAATGCTTTACCGGTATTGCCGTGTTTGTCGTACATGACGGTAAACGGCAGGGCGCGTTGGGCTGCATAGTTTTGCACGCTTTCCAGCGGATCGTAAGGTAATGAGATGGCGATAATCTGGAAATCTTTGCCTTGATAGTCGCGTGCGGTTTGCATCAGCTTGGGCATTTCGCTCACGCAGCCGGGGCAGGAGGGATACCAAAAGTTAATCAGGGTAACTTTGCCGTGCAAATCGGCATTACTGACCGTTTTCCCATTCAGGTTGGGCAGAGAGAAAGCGGGTACGGGTTTATTTTGGGGAAATAATAGAAAAGCCAGCAAGCCAACGATGACAAGGGCTGCGGCGGCGGTAAGGATTTTTTTCATGATGTCGTGTGTAATCGGTTAAGGTGAAAGGAAAGTTCGGCAGGGAGGTCTGTGGAGCGTCCGTTGCCGCTGCTTACCGGTACTAAGGTAATGTCGGCTTCGACGGCAACTTTGCGGGTATCTGCCCTAATGATGCGCTGTGTGAGCAGAATCCGGCGCGGTTCGATGGTGTTTATTCGGGTGTCGATGTGCAGCTCTTGGCCTTCGGTAGCGGCACGCAGGTAACGGATATCGATACGGGTAACAACCATCATGATACCGTCAAGCAGTGCCAGCAGCCCGTGCCGTTCGAAAAATGCCCAGCGTGCTTCTTCAAGAAATTCCAGATAGCGCGCGTTGTTGACGTGCCCGTAGCCGTCGAGGTGGTAGCTGCGTACTCTGATGGCGGTCATAATGAGGCTGTCTGAAAAATCAGTTTAGGGTAATGGGCTGGAAGATTTCGCGGCCGAGCGGTTCTTGCTCGAGGTCGGTAACGACAGTAGAGAGCTGAATATCGAACCATTCGCCGAAAATATCGGCGTGCAAATCCGGCCAATAGCTTTCGTCTTCGCACCAGTCGCCCAATTCGGCGGCGAAAATCTCTTCGAAGTGGTTTTCTATTTCATCCCACACTTCATCGACAGTTTCGCAGGGTTTGACCATATAAGCGTTGGCATCGGCCTGCAAGTCTTCCAAGCGGATGTCGTCCAAATCTACTTCGGGGAGTGACTGCAACCAATTCCAAAACGGCTCGAGGGGAACTAACAAAAATACGCTGCGATTTACTTCATACATAGCTATGCTCCTGCGGGTGGGAGTGGAAATGATATAGCAAAGGTGTTCTAAAATCTATAATCACGCAGAATCAAATTGTGAGGTGGGAAGTGTAGGGCAAATAACGGCTATATGATTTGGTTTGTTTGCGAACGGGTGCGAATCAGGCCGTCTGAAATTTTTCAGACGGCCTCTTTGCTGTCCGTCGGACACGCATGGTTCAGACAGGATGTATTTCTTGCTGCCATTGCGCCAATAATTGTTTTAACACGGTAGCCTGCTCGTGGCCGCTGCTGATGGCGGCTTGGAGCCAGTGGCAGGCGGTTTCGGTGCTGCGGGGAACGCCACGCCCGTGGTAATACAGGCAGGCAAGGTTGTATTGGGAGATGACATCGTCTTGGTTGGCAGCCTGCTCAAACCAGTAAGCCGCTTGTTCCGGGTCGGTTTCTACGCCTTGGCCGTTGTAATACATCATGCCGAGATTGGTTTGGGCCTTGCGATGGTTTAATTCGGCAGCCTCTATATAAAACTTGCGTGCCTGCATGTAGTCTTGCGAACGGCCTAAACCGTAGTGATAGGAGAAAGCGGTTTGGTAGGCCTTGTCTGCTTTTTGGTAGAGCAGGGCGGCTTGTTTGGCTTCGTTGTAATGTTCGCTGTGCGACAGTGCGGTATCGGTCAGCAGTTTCTGGTGCGCGGCCATATTGCCGAGTTCGGCTGCACGTTGGTATTGGCGCAGTGCGGTATCGGCATCGGCTTCGATACCCAGACCGTAGCGGAAGATGTCTCCGAGCAGGCGGAGGGCTTCGGGGTGGTTGCAGCGGGCGGCGGTGGAGGCATGCTGACGGGCTTGCTGGTAATCGCGTTCGACATATTTGCCTATGAGATAGACGTTTGCCAGTAAAGCATGGGCATTGATATCACCTTGCCGTACCGCTTTTTGCAGCCATTCCACTCCGCTGCCGTCGCCGTTTTCGAGCAGGATTTCGCCCAATGCGGTTTGTGCCGCCGAAATATCGTCTTGTGCGGCAGGCAGAAAATGTTCGGCCGCTTTTTTCAAGTCTTTTTCGACGAATTGCCCGTAGCGGTATTGGTTGCCGAGTTGCCAGTGCGCGGCAATCAAACCTTGCTCCGCCGCTTGTGTAAACAGGCGGTGGGCTTTTTCGAGATCGGGCTGTGAAGCCTGCTGATAGTGTTTGGCCAGAAAATATTGGGCATCGGGGCTGTTTTGTGCTGCGGCCAGTTCCGCCCAATGCACTGCCTGAGGGTCTTTGTTTTCGGCGCAATATTCGAGCATACGCAGTTGGGCGTGAAGAATGCCTTTTTCGGCCAACTCGGTATATTCGTCAACTTGGGCAGAAAAAGGTTCGCCGTCAAATGCACGCATTTGCAAAAGGTTGTAGCGGGCATACGGATGGCCGGCATCGGCGGCTTTTTGCAGCCATTGGCGGGCAGCCGTGTAGTCGGGGCGGGAACCGCCGCCATTCAAGAGGCAGCCGGCAAGTTGGAAAGCGGCTTCAACATGGCCTTGTTCGGCGGCTTGCCGTAAAAGCGGGATGGCCGGAGCGCAATCGTCGGGATTGTCCAGCAATAGCGCATGGCCTTGTTCAAAAAGAGAGTCGGGGGTGGGATGAGTCATTTTTCGGATTGGTGATGACGAAAAAAGGCATTGTATAGCAATCTTATGCCAATAAGGAGAAGGCTGTGCTCTGTGGTTTCAGAGCCGTCTGAAAGGCAGGTGGACTTTTTGCAAAAACCCCAATACGCTGCATTCTGCGTTGGGAGGCGGTGCTTCAAAACGTATCCGGTTTTGCAAAGGTTTGGGCTTGTTTTCAGACGGCCTTAAAGCGGTTGCTTTTTTGAACCAACGGATCGTCCTGGCGAATGTGCTGGTACGCGTAACTATGGGTAGGAAGATTCACTTTGCTGTAAAAGCTGCCGTTAATCTGAGTAACGTTAATATGATACATACGGAAAGCATGGAATAATTTGCTGTCCGGCGGGGTAGGGCGGTTCCAGAATTCAGCCAGGCTGTTTTGGAAAGTAATGCCTGCAATATCGTAGCTTGCCCGGCCGATTACTTTAACCGGCATATTGTGAATCAAAGCGGAAAGCCCGCAAGTGCTGTTGAGCGTAACCATACCGGTGCCGTGGCGTAGTAAAACCGGCAACGGAGTGTCGTGAACATAAAAAACACGGCCTTTCAGCTTGGGGTGCTGTTTGATGAAATGATTGATGTCTTTGCGGTAATCGATAAAACCTCTGTCCATCGGATGGTGTTTCACAATCAGGTTCACATTATCCGGCGCGTGGGTGGCGAATGATGTGAGGATGTGCAACAGGAAGCTGCGGACGGATGAAAAATCGCTGTGCACCCGTACTTGGCTGTCGTTCATCACTTGCAGCGGCAGAATGAAGAATTTACCGAATTTGCCGTTTGTTACCCGTTTGGCGAATTTACGGTCTTCAAACACATAGTTGGCGCGTTTCAGCCCTGAAAAAGCCCATGATTTGATGTAATGTCTGAGATTGCTGACACGATGGTGGATGTAATAAGGATATTTGTCATGGTGTCTGCGGGCGGCAAAATAGTAGCGGACGGCATGTTTGGCCATGGGTAGGAAGCCGCCGGGAACGGCCGGAGGTTCTTGGTATTGTTGTGTGTGCAGGTTCGGTAACGCTTTCAGAAAGAAATCGGCATTACGCGGCAGTGAGGAAAAATCATTTACACCGTCTTTTTCCAACGTTACATAGAAGGGGCGGAAATAGCCTTCTTCAAATGCCCAAAAACTCCGGTTTTTCTGCCCGGCAATCTGTCTGGCAACGATGTGGTACGGGCGGGTGTCGCCAAAGCAGACAACAGCCTGTATATCGTTTTTCTCAATGAAATCAGACAAAAAATCGGGGAATGCCTGATAAGTGTCGCGGTAGGCAAACGTATTGGGGGTGCTTGACGGATAAAACAGTTCGTCGCCGTAATTAAAGTTAATCTTAAATACGGTTTTGGATTGTTGGGTGGAAAGCCAGTTTGAAAAGTCGTAAAAAAATGTGCCGATAGGCCCTTGCAGCAGTAAAACATGATCACTTGTGCTGATCAGCTCTTCCAGGTAGCTTTGAGTGTTGACATTTTCCATATGCACTATTTTTCTTTTTTATAAAAAAGAATAAAACTATAACATTAATTTTATTTAATTAATACATAAAGTTGTTTAATTTTGAACCATTGCTTGGAAAAAAAGCTCCGGTGCAGGCGGTTGCTGTGTTTGTGCTGTTGTTTTTGTGCCCGCAGAATTCCAATAGCGGTGTCGGCATCAATGAAGTTGCGTGTTTGCGGATGAACATAGTTCGGGTAATGAATTAAGGTGCCGGCCACCAGCTCCCATAATGCCAATTTTCGAGTGCGGCGCGGCAGGTGCAGATAATCTTGAGTTAATCCCCAGCCGGCATAAAACGGCAGGCCGTAGCAATGTACGGTTTTACCGCGCAACAAGGCCTCGAATCCGGATAGGGAAGTCAGAGTATGGACTTCATCGACATGTTTCAGGCAAGTTAGGATGTCGCACTCGGTAACGGTTTGGTCGGCGTAGCGTGATGCTTCTTCCGGCGGAATTGCGCCGACGCGGTTGCCGCTCACAACATCGGGGTGGGGTTTGTAGATGATGTAGGCATCGGGATTCAGCTCGCGCACTTTTTTCAATAAACCCAAATTAGTGTGGATTTCAGGCGAACCGTAGCGGATGGAGGCATCGTCTTCTACCTGACCGGGCACCAGCAGCACTTTACGGTCGGTATCCGGAATATTGAGTGTGCCGTTGCCGACGTTGTATTTGCTGATTTCCGCTTCGGTAAGTGCTTGCTGCAAATAAGAGGCCGTCTGAAAATCCTGTGCGGTAAATTCACGGTTCTGCAAAATGTGTTCCAAGCGGGAGGGCCGTTCTGCGTTGAAGTAAATGCCTTGATCGTCGATAACGAGCGAGAGCGGCGGCACCAAATTGGAGCCTAATCCCACCGAACGTATGAAGCCGTCTTCTATCCGCAATACTGGCAGATTGTATTTTTGAGCAAAATCAGCCGATTTCTGACTGCCGTTTCCCCAAACCAAAAGCCGTGCGTCGGACGGCAATGTGGATTTTTCCAGTTTTTTGAAGGACGAAACAAAATGCAGGCGGCAGGAGGGTACGTTGAAAAACGGCTTAATTACTGCCTGTTTCCACAAAGACATGCCGACACAGTAAAGATTGCCGCGCAGCTTTTCATTTAAGCGGCGGGCAGAAGAAAGATAGTCGATAACATCGAATATCGTTCCCGTTTTACTGGTGTTCGGGTTGATGTAGCGGCTGTATTGCAGATAGGCGGTAGCAAAAAGCTGCAACAGTGAGCGGGGGGCGCGACGTTTTTGTGCGGTTAAACCGGCTACACCGGAATGGCGGTCGTCGGAAACGCCCCAGCCTGCATACCACGGTAGTCCGAAAGTGACCACGGGCTTGCCCAGCAGCAGGGCTTCAAATCCCATTTGAGAAGTAACGCAATAAATTTTATCTACTTGCTCCAAAAGAGAAATCGGATTGATGTCTTCTGCCACCAAGCGCACATTTTCCGCCTGGTTAGAGAGATCGGTAAGGTAGCCGCGTTTTTTACCGCTCAATACATCGGGATGGGTTTTCACCCAGATTTCCGCATCGGGATTCTCAGATAAGGCCGTCTGAAACATGCGCTCGAAAGTATTTGCATCCGCGCCGCCGTATTGCACCGCCATATCGCCGAAAGTTTGGTCGATAACCAACACAACTTCTTTTTCAGACGGCCTTTTGACAAAGAGGCCGTCTGAAAAGATTGGCGCATGGTTGTATTTGGAAAGTTTGTTTGTAACGATAAGGCCGATTGCTTTTCTAGCATCTTCAATGATTTCAGACGGCATGCTGTCCGCAGCCAAAATCAACTGTTCCAAACGTGAAGTGCGGGTGGTGTCGTAGTAAATACCCGAATCGTCAACAACCAAAGCAAGTGGCGGGCAGCCTGCTACGCCCAAACCGATTGAACGCAGAAAGCCGTCTTCTAAATAAACAGTAGGCAGTTTAAATAAATGTTGAGCAACAAACTTGCGTTTTGGATGTTTTTTTCCCCACAACACAAAATAATTATTGCATCGAATATTAGAGGGTAAAAAAGCATGCAAATGCTTACGTTGTAGATATAAACCTAAGCTGGAGAGCATCATATTATTTTTTAGAAGCAATCACCGCTTCAATTTTTTCCAAAAATTTTTGCCATGTAAAATGATTCAACACGAAATCTGCTCCAGCCTTAGCCATTTCCAAATCTTGTTTGGATGGGCCATGTTTCAAACGCTCAAATAAAGCTACGGCCTCATCTTCAGAGTGAGCAATATGGCAATAATCTTTAAATAACCTATCCATCGCCAAACTTGGTGTCGAAACCAAAATACCACCACAAGCCAATACTTCCACCACGCGGCGGGAAAACATGGTAGGAGAATCCTCAATTGTATTTACGTTGAGCGACACGGCGAATTGTCTGTAAATATCAGCGGTTTGCACATAATCTACGGCCGGGCGTATTGTTAGGTTGAATTCATGTTCGGGGTAGCGGTAATTATCTGATTTTCTATCGGAATTTCGATCAAAAATCGTTACTGGTAGCCCCGCTTTATAAGCTGCTCGAAACAGCAATTCTTGCCGCTCCCTACGCTTATCATGGATATGTTTGCTGTAGCTGCCAATAAAATTAGCAGCCATATACTTGAAATTAAACCCTTGATAATTGTGGATTCGAGGTTGAACAGGGAACATGGCTACGTCAACCGTAGTTTCCGGTGGTACAACTGATCTATATCGTTCTACACAATTTTGATCTACGGTAAAAATATGGTCGAAATGTTTGGCAGAATCAATAAAACGGTCGAAGTGAATCGAATCTTCTTTATTCCAAAAAACAGTTGGGATCCCCTTGTCTTTGGCCGTTTGGACCAACCGCACCAACTTTTTATTGGTGCGGTTCGGATCTTCAGGATAAGCAGCAACCTTATACTTCCAGCGATTTTTATAACCTTGCCAGGCTGATTCAACGAATAAAAAAGAATCATATTTTGCTGCCAACTTCCACCACGATGATTGTATATTTTCAGAGCTATACGATAGAGCTTCTCTTGTTAATGTATCGCTTATCAGATATATCTGTATCATGCCATTACCAAACTTTTATAATTATTTAACTTTATCAATCATGTAATTGATAGCCCGCATAATCTCTGGCATACATTCTTTGGGCTCGGCAGCATGTCCTGATTCATGCTTGTACCATAATACTTGAACCCTTGATTGATTTTCTTCATCAATCTCAAAATTTTTTTGCCAATTAGTGATGCCTAATTGAGTGATGAATGGTTCAAAGTGGTGTTTCACATGAAAATTATCGGTCTCATTTTGAATGTAAAGAATTTTTGTATTATTTAATTTTACATTCTCAATTGCATTGAATCGGTGATTTTTTGACAATTCTTGATGATCATTCCAAGAGGCAGAGAAGCATTGCGCTAAAAAAGGATCCCTATTTGTTTCAACATATTTGATAATATTGGTTTGCGGATTAATACATACGGCCAATGCACCACTCGCAATAAATGATGCTAATTGAATAGCCGAAAATCCCCCGCCACTGGAACCATACAACACCAACTTAGATGTTGAGATATTCAATCCTGATGCAACAGACAATATAAAATCTTTTAAATAAGGGTATAGAGGAGTATATTTATCTCCCATGTACCATGCTAATGATATACTGGAATGCTTAAATAATGTTGGATCTGCAATGTATAGTACAGAACCATCAAATAAAGGATGCCAAGAGTATCTGTGATAAGTTAATGCTGTTGTTCTATTGCGATCTAATGCGCCATTTAATATAACAAACAGCTTATCGCTGCTTTCTTTTTTATATAAATAAGAGGATAGCGGCATATCATTAATTTCATATTTAAATGAAACTTCTGATTTGCCTAACGAACTTTGAAGTTTCTCCTTTGCATAATTTGAGATATTCATTTAGTACGTCTCCTGTTGATAATCTGCATCATATGTCATAAACATCAAAGAGCGTTCTTTGATATTTTTATTCTGTAACGAATTAAGATTATTAACTAAATCAATAAGCATCATCGCTCGTGATATTGCTGAGAAATTCTTTTGGAATCTATTAAGTATTTTTTTAGACTCTTTGAGTGCAAAGGAATAGTTTGTGGTAATTTTAGTAATATACGATTCTAACTCTGCAATATTGTTTGCCACAAAAATTTCAGGAAATGCTTCTTTCATTCTTTGATCGCCAACAGCGGCAATGGGTAAGCCACTTGCTGCATATTGAATTACGCGGCTTGGAAATTGAAAATACCCTAAATCCGCAAGTTCAGGAAAATCGTAATCCAACCCATTATACTCTGTAAAAAATTGAGGAATACTAACCCCCATTTTGGCTTTTGAAAGCACTTCTGATACTCTTTGAGTATGCAAATAAGCTTCACGAATGAATCCACCATGCATAGCAAGTGGATCTGAATCAATTAAGCCAAATACTTTTTTCGTAAATGGTAGTAATGCTAACTCCATATAACGTTTACGGCGAACTTGTCCATTCATATTTCCTAAAAATGCAATATCATATTCAGCAAAGATAGGATCATAAACAATAGGGAAGCTAATATGGTCTGTCCAAAACGGGAAATTAAACCCTTTCGGATGTCCTTTTTTTTCATAAAAATCCATTACATCTGCATATCCGCAGTGTAATAAAATATCATAGGAATTAACAACTCCTCCATAACAGGTTTTGTAAAGCACGGGATCATCTGACAACCATATTGCGGTTTTCATTCTTTGACCGATATATTCAACCATTTCTGGTAATAAATTCATCGGCCTAAATGCAATAAAAAGATCTACGGGTTCTGAGCAAATTTCTTTAACCTTACTCCACATAAACTCAATATCTTTTTGTGAACTAATCATTGAGTGTCCGTGTAAAATAAGGTCAGTAAAAACAACCTCATGTCCCAAATACTCTAATGCGCGCTTTAAGCTTTCGCCCAAATGTCTTTCTAAAATGGAATCAAATAAAATAAACTTCATAGCTTAAATGCCTAAATATGGGGATGTTTTATATATAAAATCTATCAGCTTTTCTTTACTATTTAACTTGGTAGCATCATCAATTTGAACTGCATTAAATGGATCTACCAACAAAATATTTTTTACGTCTGACGTTGATTTGATTTTCTTATCATGTAAATTGACGATCAAATTGGTGAAATTCTTATCTTTAATTAAACAGCAAGAAGTAGAAACCTCTTTCATTGGGACATACCAATTTGGATTCTCAATGGAGTAATCAAATTTGTCGCATAGTTTTGAGACTTTGTAATATGTGCTTCGAGAAATGGCATCTGAATCAGAATATTCAAATGCAACACACATACCCCAAATAGAGTTTTTATAATGTAATGTTCTATCATCGGTAAATAAAGTGTATTCAATCTCTGGATTGATATTCACATATTCTTTTGCCTTGAAATCAGACAAGTTTACAACTTTCACATTGTGTTGCTGAGTAATTTCTTCATTGATCTGTAAGGTTGAAGACTTTACAATTACCAATTCTTTAATATCTATATTATTCTGATTTATTAAAGAGTTAATGTAAATTGATAAGTCAATATAGCCATGATACTGGGCAATCACTCTAACATTTAATTGATGAGAGTTAACTTGTTCAGAAGAATTAATGACACTATTAATATAATCCCAACGCTTTTCATAAGTATGAGAATGCATAATTTCTCTGATACCTAAAACTGACTGTTTATGCCAATAATAACTATCAGTTAATAATTTATGGACAGCTAATTTGGCTTCTTGCTCATTATTAACAGTAATAACAATACCTGGAAACTGTTCAGTAATTGCCTTAGATGTAGTAGAAACAACGGGTGTCCCACTTGCTAGTAGCTCATAAACTCGACGAGACATCATTGTTGTTGATTGGGTAATAGTATTTACATTTAAAAAAACTTTAAATTTTTTATAAAGTGAAATCATTTCATTAAAGTTAACAGCATTCCGAATGATAGAGTCATAAATCTTAGGATAGGCATATTCTTCTTTTTGTTCTTTGGAAGCTCTGTCATAAATCACACCATTATTTTCAAGCAAAGCTGGTAAAAGCATATCCATTTGTTTTTTTCTGTTCTCATGATTTTTTGCATAATATGTCCCGGCAAAACAGACAGTTTCAGTTTTTAAAGCAAAGCGTCCGATTGGATTAGTTTGTTTTACAGGTGCTGCAAATGGGACTGCCCAAACATTATTA
Source organism: Neisseria animaloris (assembly GCF_900637855.1). Classification (NCBI taxonomy): domain Bacteria; kingdom Pseudomonadati; phylum Pseudomonadota; class Betaproteobacteria; order Neisseriales; family Neisseriaceae; genus Neisseria; species Neisseria animaloris. The sequence continues at coordinate 1,301,028 of NZ_LR134440.1, read as the reverse complement.
TTACCAAGCTCTTTTTTATATTTATCTACAATCAAGCTATCCGTTGTAAAGATATAATCAGCATATTTGGTGATTGGTTTGAACATTTCATAATGCATGGGATCTTCTTTGTTCCAAAAAATAATTGGAATTTTTTTCTTCTTCAACAAAGAGATTGCCGTAAGTAATGCCTGAGCATTGTCATGTTTTAATCCGGGTGATGTGAATGCATATAACCAAGATCCTTTGTTTGCTCTCCAAGCACTCTCAAAAAAAGCAAATTGGCTAGTGGTTGATTTAATTTGTTTTTGGAAATCCTTTCGAACAATAGGAAATCCTGTAAATGCATCGGACCAGCATAGTTCAGAAATAGGATCTAATAGTGTCAGCCCCTTGGTAAATTTTGCTATCGTATTTTGTTTTTTACTTACTTTTATCTCGATAGGTTCTTTAGGCTTAGCAGTAGCAGTAGTTATTTTTGCCTTTTTTCTTTCTTTGTTTACTTGATATAATTTAAATAATTTATTAGGCGTAGAGATAAAATCATTAAAACTTTTAGTGCTATTAATTAAAATACTGCCTAATTGAAAAGAAACTGTATGCTTTTCATCTGATTTTGGGAGAGAAATATTTGGTTTATTTAATTTACTAATTTCTTTTTCAATATTTTTCAAGACATCTATTTGTATATGCAATTCTTTTAAAAGAGTTGATAAATCTCTATTTTGTTTCATAATTTATTTTCTTTCTCTCAAAATCACCAAATGCCTTTGGTATCCACTACAACAGCATTTACTGATGCCGTCTGAATTTCTTTAAACTCTTTATGGTCAACCAGCACTACTAATACATCTGAGGCCTCTAAGGCTTGCGATAAAGATGAATGTTTAATATTTTTAGCGGTTAATTTTTCTGGTAGCGCTTCTATGTTTGGTTCAGCAGCCAAAAGTTGATTTGGATATTTTTCGGCCAGTTGTTCCGTAATTTTTAACGCAGGGCTTTCACGCAAGTCATCAATATCGGGTTTGAATGCTAGACCTAGGCAGGCAATTTTGATGTCGCTTAGGGTTTTATTGGGATTTTTTTGTAAGGCCTCAATCACGGCATCGTTTACTTTATTGATGACCCATTCAGGCTTTCCGTCGTTTACTAAGCGAGCTGTGTGAATCAATTTGGCTAAATCAGGCGTTTTATTAACGATAAACCATGGATCAACGGCAATACAATGCCCACCTACGCCACAGCCTGGTTGTAAAATATTGACACGGGGATGTCGGTTGGCAAGGGAGATTAATTCCCAAACGTTGATGTTCAATTTATCGCAAATAATAGAGAGTTCATTGGCAAAGGCAATATTAACGTCTCTGAAAGAATTTTCGGTTAGCTTGCACATCTCGGCGGTGCGGGCATTGGTAATGATGCAGTCGCCTTTGACAAAAATTTTATATAAGGAAACAGCCTGTTTAGAGCATTTGAGTGTGATACCACCGATAATGCGATCATTTTCGGTCAGTTCTCGCATTACTTGGCCGGGCAATACTCTTTCGGGGCAATGAGCAATGCGGATATCTGAGTTTTCTCCGGTTTGTTGAGGGAAAGTGAGATCAGGACGAGCCTTTGCCAGCCATTCGGACATTTGCTCTGTCGCTCCTACTGGAGACGTTGACTCGAGAATAACGAGGTCGCCTTTTTTCAGTACCGAAGCAATCGCTTTGCTGGCCGCTTCAATATAGCTGAGATCGGGCTCGTAATTTGAACCTTTAAATGGAGTGGGAACAGCGATTAAAAAAGCATCTGCAGGTTCCGGAACCATTGTTGCTTTTAATGTTCCCTTTGCTACGCACTCGTGTACGGCAATATCTAATTCCGGTTCTACAATATGAATTTTGCCTTGATTAATCGTGTCTACGGCGCGTTGATTAACATCTACGCCGATTACGTTAACCCCGTGTTGTGCAAAAGCTGCAGCGGTAGGAAGGCCAATATATCCTAATCCAATTACTGAAATGGTCTCAAATTTTGACATGACGTTTTTCTCTTTGAAAAATTTCAAGGGATAGACTTTTTGTAGAAGCCGGTTTGCTAAATTGCGAGTTGTTGATTTATTTGTTCGTTGGTAAATATGGAGAGAATCCTGTCTACGGCTGTGCCATCTCCGTATGGGTTATGAGCTCCTGCCATTTTTTCATACTCGCTTCGGTTGTTAAGCAGCACATTTACTTGCTCAATAATGGTTTTTTGAGAAGTTCCTACCAGTTTTACTGTTCCTGCTTCTACGGCTTCAGGGCGCTCTGTTGTATCACGCATAACCAGCACAGGCTTGCCTAACGACGGGGCTTCTTCCTGAATACCACCTGAATCGGTTAGGATGATATAAGACATTTTCATTAAGTAAACAAAGCTTAGATAGTCTAAAGGTTCTATCAAATGGACATTGGGCTTGCCTGCCAGTAAGCGGTTTACAGGCTCGCGCACACTTGGATTGAGGTGGACAGGATATACGAATTCCACGTTATCATTTTGAGAAGCTAACTCTGATATTGCTTGGCAAATATTTTCAAAACCATTTCCGAAATTTTCTCGGCGGTGTCCTGTGATCAAGACAATCTTCTTATTATTTAAATATGAAAATTCATTTTGGTATTTGTCTAGAAGCTCTTTTTTGCTTTCAATTTTCTGGCAAGCTAAAAATAAGGCATCAATAACGGTGTTGCCCGTTACATAAATGTTTTGGGCTGACACTCCTTCTTGGAGCAAGTTGTTTTTTGTACTTTCAGTAGGTGCAAAGTGATATTTAGCTACCGCAGCGGTAATTTTACGGTTGCCTTCTTCCGGCCAGGGTGAATAGATATTGCTGGTTCTCAACCCAGCTTCAATGTGGGCGATATCAATTTGGTTGTAGTAAGCAGCTAAAGATGTTGCCAATGTTGTAGCTGTGTCACCATGAACGCAAATAACAGTTGGTTTGTAATCTTCGATAACAGGTTGTATTTTCTGAAGAATAGCTGATGTTACAGTAGACAATGTCTGTTTACTGTTCATAATGTCTAAATCGTAGTGAGGTGTAATCTCAAATAAATCCAAAACTTGATCAAGCATTTGGCGGTGTTGCCCAGTTACACACACTCGAAAATCGATTTTTCTTTTTTTTAATCCGTCAACTAATGGGGCCATTTTGATGGCTTCAGGTCTTGTCCCAAAAACAACTAATAGTCTTGGCATTTTTGAGACTGTTATCTTCCCATTATGACTATGTGGGTATGGTAATCTGAAAGTGGGTAAGGTAGAGGGGATTGAAGAGATGTTACCGATTGATGGTTTTTTTTCCATAATGAATATTTCCCGTGAAAATAATGAGTAAGACTTTGTCTTATTTGACTAAGTTGAAGATTATAGTGTAATTTGTTATTGTTTTGTTAAAGAAATATTGTAAAATTTATCCTATTCTTACGGGTAAGTTACAAATGTCATGTAGACAAAAATTTCTTATATTTATATTGCATATTTAAAGATTTTATTTTTAAATTGTAATATATTGAATTAAATACGTTATTTTTAATTTTTTCTTGAAATGAGAATTAGGTGATGGCTATATATAAGATGGCTGGTGTTATTTTTGCATCAGTAATTTTGTGTGCTTGTGGTAATTTGCCAACATCAGGTCCGGCACAAGTTGAAGTAACTGGTTTGAAAAGCCAAACTTCTCAAGTTTCTTTACCTGATGTGGCAGTGATTGATGTTGATGAGAAGGTAACTTCAGGATTGCATCGTATGGCTTACGGGGATTCTTTTACAGGTTTTGGCTTGGGAGGTTCAAGAACAATTGATGTGATTGGTGCTGGAGATGTGCTCGAAATCACTCTGTGGGAAGCCGCTCCGGCCGTACTTTTTGGTGGGGCTTTGAATTCAGTGGGTTCGGGTTCTGCTCAAACAGTCAGCTTGCCTCCGCAGATTGTGGATACTAAGGGCATGGTTTCGGTGCCCTTTTTAGGGAATGTGTCGGTTAGTGGAAAAACTCCGGTGCAGATACAAAAAGAGATTGTAGGCCGTCTGAAAAAAATGGCGAACCAGCCGCAGGCCATGGTGAGGGTTGTTCAAAATAACTCCAGCAATGCTACGGTAATTCGAGCCGGGCGCAGTATCAGAATGCCTTTAACCGGCCATCGTGAGCGTGTTTTAGATGCGGTAGCTGCTATTGGCGGAACGGATAGTGGCGTACAAGATATATCGGTACAGATGACCCGTGGAAACATGGTTCGTACGGTTGCCTTGGAAACGATTACAGCCCAACCCGCGCAAAATGTTGTTTTGCAACCGGGGGATGTGATCACTTTGCTTTCGAAGCCTCTCAGTTTCACTGCATTGGGGGCACTTGGTAAAAACCAGCAAATCTCTTTTTCGGCCAAGGGTATGAATTTAGGTGAGGCGATTGGTGCTTCGGGTGGTTTGTTGGATCGGCGTGCCAATCCTAAGGGTGTTTTTGTGTTTCGATATCAGTCTTTGGAGTTGCTGCCACAAGAAGAGAAAGAAAAGTGGTTGGCCAAAGGCTATGATATTTCAATGGAAGTGCCTACTGTTTACAGAATGAATCTTCTAGATGCAAATTCGTTGTTTTGGTTGCAGAAATTTCCTATGAAGGATAAAGACATTGTATATGTGGCCAATGCTCCGCTGGCTGAAATGCAGAAGTTTTTACAATTTGTATTTTCTCCAGTGGTAAGCGGTGTGAACAGTGTGAACAATATAGCTAATTGATCGCTAATAGAAAGTGTAAATCAAAAATGTCTGAAAAAAATACAGATGCGGAAATAAGTCAGAAACCATTCGAATCAAACCAAAAGGCTGCGGATGATGCTCAACGTGATGTAATTCGGCAGCAGCAGAAAAAACAGATTCGTTTACCCAAACCCGGCTTATTGGCTTGGATGACGATTATTATTCCAACCGTATGTTCAGTGGTCTATTTTTCCGGATGGGCATCAGATCGATATACGTCTGAATCCAGCTTTGTGGTGCGTTCGCCCCATAATCAAACTTCTACAGGCGGTTTGGGGGCTTTGCTGCAAAGTGCAGGCTTCACCCGTTCTCAAGACGATACTTATACTGTTAGAGACTACATGGGATCGCGTACCGCTTTAGATGAATTAAGTAAGACGATTCCCGTTCGTTCGTATTACGAAGAAGAAGGTGATGTTTTCAGTCGCTTTAATGGCTTCGGATTCAGTGACTCCGCTGAAGCTTTTTATCAATACTATAAAGATAAGGTTTCTATTGCTTTTGATCCGGTATCCGGAATTTCTACGCTGGGGGTGGAGTCGTTTGATGCGCAAGAATCACAGCAAATTAATGCGGCATTGTTGAGTAAGGGTGAGGAGCTGATCAATAAGCTTAACGCCCGAGCCCGTAAAGATACTATTGAACAAGCTCAGCAAAATGTAGCGGTAGCGGAAGAGCGTGTTAAGAATGCGGCTGAAGAAATGGCCGTGTATCGAACCAAACACGGTATTTTTGATTTGAAAGCACAATCCGAAGCACAAATGGGGCTGGTGTCTAAATTGCAGGATGAGTTAATTGTGATTCAAACACAATTAGACCAAGTAAAAGCGGTTACACCTGAAAACCCCCAAATCCCCGGCCTGAAAGCACGCGAAAAAAGTTTGCAGCGTGAAATCAAGCAGCAAATGCAGATGATTTCAGGGGGATCAAGCAATTCTATAACGGCTCAAGCGGCAGCATATCAGCGTTTGTTTTTAGAAAACGAGCTGGCGGAAAAGCAGTTGTCGGCAGCCATTGCGGCACTGGAAAATGCGAAAGCAGAGGCGGAGCGCAAGCAGCTTTATCTTGAAGTCGTGTCTAAGCCCAATCGCCCTGATATGGCTTTGAAGCCGCAACGCTTATATAACATCGTGGCAACATTTTTTATCGGTTTGATGTTGTATGGCATTTTGAGTTTGTTGACTGCCAGCATAAGAGAGCATAAAAACTGATGAAAGCGCTGCATGAAACTACTTTTTGGGAGTCTTTAGCCATTCAAAAGCGGGTAGTCGGTGCGCTTTTGATGCGTGAAATCATTACCCGTTACGGGCGCAACAACATCGGCTTTCTGTGGCTGTTTGTAGAGCCGTTGTTAATGACGGTGCTCATCGTTATGTTGTGGAAGTTTATTCGCGCAGATCATTTTTCCACCCTTAATATTGTGGCTTTTACACTGACAGGCTATCCGATGGTCATGATGTGGCGTAATGCGTCAAACCGTGCCGTCGGTGCGATTTCGGCAAATGCCAGTTTGCTCTATCACCGCAATGTGAAAGTGTTGGATACCATATTGGCTCGCGTGTTGTTAGAAGTTGCCGGAGCTACTGTGGCACAAGTCATAATTATGGTGGTTTTGATTGCAATAAGATGGATTGAGCCGCCCGCAGATATTTTTTATATGCTTATTGCGTGGTTATTGATGGCCTTATTTGCTTTTGGATTGGGTTTGATTATTTGCTCCGTCGCTTTTAAATTTGATTCTTTGGGTAAACTTTGGAATACCTTCAGTTTCATTATGCTACCTTTATCCGGAGCTTTTTTCTTTGTTTCTTCATTGCCGCTCCAAGCTCAGAAATACATATTATGGATCCCGATGGTACACGGTACGGAAATGTTCCGGCAGGGATATTTTGGCCATACGGTTACTACATTGGAAAACCCGTGGTATTTGTTATTGTGCAATTTGGTCATGTTGTGGATAGGATTGGCAATGGTGGCTAAATTCAGCAAGGGGGTGGAGCCCCAATGATTTCTGTTGAACATGTTTACAAAAAATATCAAACACGATTAGGCTGGCGGACGGTGTTGGAGGATATTGATTTCAAACTCGAAAAAGGCGAAAAAATCGGTATCTTAGGCCGGAACGGAGCGGGCAAATCCACGCTGATACGCCTGATCAGCGGTGTGGAACCACCCACCGAAGGCGAGATTAAACGCACGATGAGCATCTCTTGGCCACTGGCGTTCAGCGGGGCGTTTCAAGGCAGCCTTACCGGTATGGATAATTTGCGTTTTATCTGTCGGATTTATAACGTAGATATGGATTACGTGAAGGCGTTTACGGAAGAATTTTCCGAGCTGGGGCAATATCTGTATGAGCCGGTAAAACGCTACTCTTCGGGCATGAAAGCACGGCTGGCGTTTGCATTGTCACTGGCGGTAGAATTCGACTGTTATCTGATTGACGAAGTAATTGCGGTGGGTGACTCGCGTTTTTCGGAAAAATGCCGCTACGAACTGTTTGAAAGGCGTAAAGACCGCTCGATAATTTTGGTTTCCCACAACCATAGCGCGATGAAGCAATATTGCGATAACGCAATGGTGCTGGAAGCGGGGAAGCTGTATAAGTTCGATAATATGGACGAAGCATATCAATACTATAACGCTCTTCTGTAAGCCGCCGTATTCGTTTGGAGGCCGTCTGAAATCTTTTCAGACGGCCTCGGTTATAATACCCGCATGAACTACCACCACATCGCGCTCAACATCCCCATTTCAGACGGTCTCTTCACCTACGGCCACCCGACCGCCTTGCCCAAAGGCTGTCGGGTGGTGGTGCCGTTTCGCGGCAAGCCTGTTGTCGGCGTGGTGTGGGCGAACGGGGTAACGCCGGAGATTGACGCGGCAAAAATCCTGCCGGTTCAGACGGCCTTTACCGGCGAGCCGCTGTTTTACGAAAGCTGGTGCAAGCTGCTGGCGTTCACTTCGCGCTATTACCATTATCCGCTCGGGCAGGCCGTGTTTACCGCGCTGCCATTGGGTTTGAAAGAAGCCAAGCCCGTAGAAACACCGCAGCCGCCGCAGTTTTATGCTTTGAACGATGCAGGCAAAGCGCAAACTCCGCCGCCGGAGCGTTTCCACAAAAAACATGCCTTGTGGCAGGCTTTGTTTTCAGACGGCCTCAGCATGGCGGCCTTGAAACACATCCACAACCAAGCGCCTAAGCTGTTGCAAGAATGGATGGAAAACGGCTGGATACGCACCGCTCAAGCCGCCGCGCCCGTGCTGAGGCCGTCTGAACACCAATTAAACGCTGAGCAGCAAGCCGCCGCGCAAGCGATTCAGACGGCCTCCGATACCTTCAAACCTTTCCTGCTCTACGGCATTACCGGCAGCGGCAAAACCGAAGTCTATTTCGACGTGATGGCCAAAGTGCTGGCAGCGGGCAGGCAAGTGCTGTTTCTGCTGCCCGAAATCAACCTTACGCCGCAACTGCTCAAGCGCGTGGAAGCCCGTTTTGCCGACGTGCCGGCCGCCGTGCTGCACAGCCAAACCGCGGCAGGCAAGCGCACGCAAGACTATCTGCGCGCCATGCTCGGGCAGGCCAAACTGATTATCGGCACGCGGCTGGCCGTGTTCACCCCGCTGCCCGATTTGGGCTTGGTGGTGGTGGACGAAGAGCACGATTCCTCGTTCAAACAAGACAACGAACTGCGCTACCACGCCCGCGATTTGGCCGTTTGGCGTGCACAGCAAAGCAGTTGCCCCATCGTGCTCGGCAGCGCCACCCCCAGTTTGCAAAGCTGGCACAAAGCGCAAACCGGCGCGTACCAACTGCTGGAGCTGACCGAACGCGCCCATTCCGCCGCCCAACTGCCGCAAGTCGACATCTTAGACGTACGCCGCCTGCCGCTCGACAACGGCTTCTCGCCGCAAGCCCTGAAACTGCTCAAAACCAACCACGAACAAGGCGGCATGTCGCTGGTGTATCTCAACCGCCGCGGCTTCGCGCCAGCCCTGTTTTGCGGCGACTGCGGCCACACCTTCGGCTGCCCGCGCTGCTCCGCCAAAATGGTGCTGCACCAACGCGCCCGCCAACTGCGCTGCCACCATTGCGATTTCAGACGGCCCGTACCCTACAAATGCCCCGAATGCGGCAACCAAGACCTTACCGCCGTTGGCCACGGCACCCAGCGCGTCGAAGAAACCCTGCGCAACTTCATCCCGCAAGCCAAAATCGCCCGCGTCGACCGCGACAGCACCGCCCACAAAAACGACTGGGCCGATTTATACCGACGCATCGCCGCCAACGACATCGACATCCTCGTCGGCACCCAAATGCTCGCCAAAGGCCACGACTTCGCACGGCTGAACCTCGTGATCGTATTAAACGCCGACGGCAGCCTCTATAGTGCCGACTTCCGCGCCCCCGAAAGACTGTTTGCCGAACTGATACAGGTTTCCGGCCGGGCAGGGCGCGCCGAAGCCGCCGGCAAAGTGCTGATCCAAACCCAACTGCCCGAACACCCCGTATTCGCCGCCGTAAAGGCACAAAATTACCGCATCTTCGCCGAAAACGAGTTAAGTGAACGGCAAACATTCAATATGCCGCCCTTCGGTTTTCAGACGGCCATCCGCGCCGATGCCGTCAAAATCAACGAAGCCGTGCAGTTTCTCAACGACATCCAAGCCGTTACCCAACCGCTGCTGCCCGAAACCGTATCCGCCTTCGGCCCCGTGCCCATGCTGATGGCGCGGCTGGCCGAACGCGAACGCGCACAAGTGTTTTTAGAATCCGCTTCCCGCAAAGACCTGCACCACGCCGTGAGCCTGTGGGTGCAGGTGTTGCAGCAGTACCGCGACGGCAAGGTAAGATGGTCGGTGGATATCGACCCGCAAGAGATGTGAAGAGGCCGTCTGAAAATGATTTTTCAGACGGCCTTTAAGGTTATGAATGGTTAGCTTTCGGCAGAAAATTCGGGAAAAGCTTCTTTAAACCATGCTTGGAATTCAGGGGTGTGGCGGATGTTGTCCAATCCGCCGTCTTGTTCAATATGTTCTTTGTTGAGGAAATGATTTGAACGTTGTGCAAGGCGTAATTGTTTTATTGCTTCGGCTGTATTTCCTTCCAAGGCAAACAGGCAGGCATGGTTATAGGCAAAGTTTTCTTGATGTTGAGGATATTTATTTAAGAATCCATCAATCAAATTGCGGGCTTGTTGCAATTTGATTTGTGCTTCGGCAGGTTGATTGTCTTTTAAAATATGGAGTTCATGTAGTAAAGCGCTTAACCAGTTATAGGCGGCTTCATGCATGTCAGGCTTGATAGTCAATGCTTGCCGGTATTTTTCTCCTGCGTCGCTCCATTTTTCCAAGGCTGTCGCGGTGTCGCCCTGTGTGGCCAAAACCTGCGCTTCGTCAGCTAAGGCCTTTCCCCAGTTATCGGCGACTTCGTGTATGTCAGGCTCAATAGCCAATGCTTGTTGGAATTTTACTCCTGCGTCACGCCATTTTTCCAATGCCGTTACGGTATAGCCCTGTATAGCCAAAGCCTGTGCTTCTTCAGCTAAAGCACTTCCCCAGTTATTGGCTGCTGGATAAAAGTCATTTTTAATTTGTAATGCCAATCCGTATTTTTCTCCTGCACTTTGCCATTTATCGAATGCTGCCGAAGTTTGATTTTGTATGTATAAATTTCGTGCTTCCATACATAAGGCACGTCCCCAATTATAGGCAGCAATATATTTTCTAGGATTGGAGCGTAATGTTTCTTGGTGGTACTGTTCGACTTTCGGGAGCCAATAATTCTGTTGTTTGCGATTACCTTTTTCGTATAAATAACAAGCGTGAAATCCTGCGTTGAAGTTGGCTTGTTCATCTCTGCTATCTTGTAGAAGAACAGCTTGCCAAGCATAAAGAGCGTTTTCATTATCTTGATAATTTTGGCTTCTTTTCGCTTGATCTGAAAGCAAAATAGCTTGAGCGCGTAGTTGTTCGATAAGGGGAATTTCTTCATTTTTAGACAATTGTTTTGCTTTTTCAATGCTGCTTGTTTGTGCTTCCTGATTTTGTTCTTTGGGGTTCCATTGCTTCATTTCTGCAATGTCTTGAGTATATTTTTCAGCGCTGTCGTGATGTTCTTTGATTTTTTCTACATATTCTTTAGCTTGTTCTAGGTCTTGTTCTAATTGACGTTTTTCTTTTTTATAAAGTAAGAGTGGAATGGCAACGCCTATGGCTGCAATAACAATGCCTGCGACGGCGAAGACTATGGTAATAAAGGTCATCCACCAGTTGAGGTTTTGTTGCTGGTTATCCATAACCTGCATACGCAATGCTGAAATATTGTCTTGCAACATTTCAGCTTGCGAGGCAGTCAGATTGTTTATTTTAGGTTGTTCATCTGTTGCGGTTTCCGATGTTTTTGTTATGGGAGAGTTGCTTGCAGTCGTTTGTTTCGGCTCGGCTAATGTATCGGCAGCTGCGGAAAAGGCAAACGGCAAACTGAGTATCAAAGCTGAGAGGAAGGATCGAAAAAAGCGGTTGTTCATCGGCGTGTCCTAATTGATAGCGTGTTGATTATAATGGGTCAAACCGTAAATGGATACTTCCCGCATATCCGGAAAAAGGCAGTTGTTCGTAACCTTGAGGCCGTCTGAAAAGCGGCAAACAAAAAAGACTGCCGAAGCAGTCTTTTTTGTTATTCTTCCGCCGATTAGCGTTTGAACATGTTGCCGAATTTTTGGTTGAATTTGTCCACACGACCGGTGGTGTCGACGATTTTTTGTTGGCCGGTGTAGAAGGGGTGGCACTCGGAGCAAACCTCGATAGTGAAGTTTTCTTTAGCCATAGAAGATTTGGTAACGAATTTGTTGCCGCAAGAGCAGGTAACGTTTACGTCGTGATATTCTGGGTGAACGCCTTGTTTCATTTTGATTTCCTTTTAGGTTGCGGGCATAGGGATTGTGCCTATGCTTCAAGAGTCAAGTCGGGCATTATGGCAAGAACTTGTTGTTTTGGCAAGTTTTGCGTGGCCGGATAAGTATTCAGACGGCCTGAAATGATACAGGCCGTCTGAAAAGGAGAGATTATGGTTGGCGGGCTTTAACGGATAACGCCGCATGCCATTCTGTGGCCGCCGCCGCCCAAGGGTGCCGGATGGTCGTGATGGTTGTCGCCGCCTTCATGAATCATTAAAGAGAGCCCGCGCAGGTCTTCGATGTTTTTAATCCGCGGTGCCAATACGGGCTGGGTGGCTTTGCCGTCAGCGGTTACGGTTAGAACGGGCAGGTCTCCCAAGTGGCCGCTGTCGTCCCACGGGCCTTTATGTGCGCCTGTGTGGGCGGGATCCCAATGGCCGCCGGCTCCGTGGCCTTCGGTTAGTTTGCCTTTATGCATGGCAGGGGCGCAACTGGGTTTTTCATGAACGTGGAAGCCGTGGATGCCTTGCGTTAAACCGCGTAGATTGGGTGTGAAAACCGCTCCGTATTTGTTTTGGGTGATGCGGATTTCGCCGATGGGTTTGTTGCCGGTTTTCGCGTTGAGTAGGGATATTGGAACGACGATTTCAGATTGTGCGTATACGGTGGCAGACAAACAGCATATCAATGCCAATAATGTTTTTTTCATTTTATAAACCTCTTGAATGTGTGTTTGGCAATATAAAGAATTTTACAGGAAATATATAAAAATATATTGACATTTATATATCGACGTCATCATTTAAATCAATCAACCGCGCCGCCAAGTCGTACCGCCTGCGCCGTCTTCCAAAATAATGTTTTCGGCGTTGAGCAAATCGCGGATGCGGTCGGATTCGGCCCAGTTTTTCTCGGTACGCGCTTGTTTGCGCTGTTCAATCAGGCTTTCGATTTCTTCGTTGGAGAGGCCGTCTGAAACGCTGCCGCCCTGCAAAAATTCCTGTGGATCGCGTTGCAGCAAACCGATAATGCTGCCGAGTGCTTTCAGGCAGCCCGCCAGTTCGTTGCTGTTGGTTTTGTTGACTTCGTTGGCCAATTCAAACAACACGGCTATCGCTTCTACGGTGCCGAAGTCGTCGTTCATGGCGGCGAAGAAACGGCGGGTGTAGTCGTTGGCGTTTTCGTTTACGGCAAACTCGGCAGGCGGCGTGTTTTTCAGGGCGGTGTACAGGCGGGTTAACGCGCCTTTGGCATCGTTCAAATGGGCATCGGAATAGTTCAAGGGGCTGCGGTAGTGGGCGCGTAAAATAAAGAAACGCACCACTTCGGCATCGTATTTTTCCAACACTTCACGGATGGTAAAGAAGTTGCCCAGCGATTTGGACATTTTCTCGTTATCCACGCGGATAAAACCGTTGTGCAGCCAATATTTCACATGGCTTTCAATCGCTTTGTCGCCCGAACGGTTGTGGCCGCAACTGCCGCCGCGCGCGCCGCAGCTTTGGGCGATTTCGTTTTCATGGTGCGGAAACTGTAAATCCGCGCCGCCGCCGTGAATATCGAAGGTGTCGCCGAATAATTCTTCGCTCATGGCCGAGCATTCGATATGCCAACCCGGCCGGCCTTGCCCCCACGGGCTTTCCCATGCCGGTTCGCCGGGCTTGGCAGCTTTCCACAACACGAAGTCCAGCGGATCGCGCTTGAAGCCGTCTACTTCCACGCGTTCACCTGCCCGTAAATCGTCCAGCGATTTGCCAGAAAGCTGGCCGTATGCGGCAAATTCGCGCACGGCATAGTAAACGTCGCCGTTGTCGGCGGCATAGGCTTTGCCATTGTCGATCAAACGTTGAATCATGGCTAGCATCTGCTGCACATGCTCGGTGGCTTTCGGTTCCAGATCGGGGCGGATCACGCCTAAAGCCGCCGCATCTTCATTCATGGCTTGGATAAAACGTTCGGTAAGCTCGCCAATGGTTTCGCCGTTTTCCGCAGCGCGGGCAATGATTTTATCGTCGATGTCGGTAATGTTACGCACATAGGTGAGAGGGTAACCCTGAACACGCAACCAACGGGCAACCATATCGAACACCACCATCACGCGGGCATGACCCAAGTGGCAGTAGTCGTAAACGGTCATACCGCAGACATACATGCGCACGTTTTTCGGGTCGATGGGGATGAATTCTTCTTTTTGGCGGGTGAGGGTGTTGTAAATGGTTAGCATGGGTTTGCTCTTTTTTTGTTCAATCTATTGGTAAAAATCGGATTATATCGATAAGTGGAGGCTTATATTTATTTTCAAGATGTTTTTTCAGACGGCCTCATCACTCAATATCTGCTCTTTCTTCAGAAAATCTGTCGGTTCTTTCGAATGGTAAAACGCCCGAGTTATTTTTTCAAAAATTCACCGAGTCTGCGTTCCCGAAGCCAATGTTTCTTGTTACCTTTGCCGCCGATAAATGCACCGCCGCGGTTCGTGTTTGGCCAATTCCGCCCAGCATTTGGAAATAGGCGGATAAAACTCACTGCCGGGTATGGTTTTATTGCACTTAACCATATCTGCTCAAGCCAGTTTTTCGGGTTTGGCCGGCCGTGAGGTGCTGCCTGTCGCCGGTGGATTCACACGGCCTCGTTGTGCTTTATTCGGCTTTAAATACCGAAGTATCGGTTTGTTGTTCTGCCGCAGTTTCAACCGCTTGGTTTTGTTTGGCCGCTTCTTCGGCTTCGGCTGCCAAGCGTTTTTTCTCGTTCAGGTAGGTGTTGATCTGGTACACCAAATCCTGCGTGCCTTGGCGGGACAATGCGCTGATTTTAAACAGGCGCGGAGTGGTCATGTCGAAGTCGAATCTGTCGTCGGGGGCGGGGTGGTTCCAGCCGATTTGTTTTAAAAATTCGGCGGCGCGCTCTTCGGCTTCTTCTTCGCTCAATATATCGAGTTTGTTCAGCACCAGCCAGCGCGGTTTGTCGTAGAGTTCTTCGTCGTATTTGCGCAGTTCTTCCACAATCGCCAAGGCTTCTTCGGCGGGGTTGACGCTTTCGTCGAACGGTGCCAAGTCCACCACATGCAGCAGCAGGCCGGTGCGGGAGAGGTGTTTCAGGAAGCGGTGTCCCAAGCCCGCGCCTTCGGCGGCACCTTCAATGAGGCCGGGAATGTCGGCCATGACGAAGCTGTTGTTTTCGTCCATACGCACCACGCCCAAGTTCGGGTGCAGGGTGGTAAACGGGTAGTTGGCGATTTTGGGGCGGGCGGCGGAAACGGCGGAAATCAGGGTGGATTTACCGACGTTCGGCATGCCGAGCAAGCCTACGTCGGCCAATACTTTCAGCTCGAGCTGCAGGCTGCGGGCTTCGCCTTCTTCGCCCGGGGTGGCTTGTTTGGGGGCGCGGTTGACCGATGATTTGAAATGGATGTTGCCCAATCCGCCTTTGCCGCCGCGGGCGAGGCATACTTTTTGGCCGTGGTGGGTGAGGTCGGCGATGATTTCGTCGGTGTCGATGTCGCGGATCAGCGTGCCGACGGGCATGTGCAGTTCGATGTCGTCCGCACCTTTGCCGTAGCGGTCGGAACCGTGGCCTTTTTCGCCGTTTTTGGCTTGGTAGCGTTTGACGAAACGGTATTCGACAAGGGTGTTGACGTTTTCGTCGGCCACGGCAAATACGCTGCCGCCTTTACCGCCGTCGCCGCCGTCGGGGCCGCCGCGCGGTACGAATTTTTCGCGGCGGAAGCTGACGGCTCCGTTACCTCCTTTGCCGGCAACTACTTCGATTTTTGCTTCGTCAATAAATTTCATGGTGTTCTCTGGATGGATTTCAGACGGCCTTCAACAGACAGGCCGTCTGAAAAAGTATTCAATGGATTGATATTATAAAGGATGTGTCAAGAGGCCGTCTGAAAATCTGTTTCAGACGGCCTCTTCCGCATGAAGCAAGGCTACTATTTGCTTTTTTCGCCGCAGCCGTAAGCCTGCGTAATGCGGTCGATGATAATCGCCAGAATCACGATGGCGGCACCCGCTTCGACGCCTTGGCCGATGTTGAGCGTTTGTACGGCTTGCAGCACATATTCGCCCAGCCCGCGCGCGCCGATCATGGAGGCCAGCACCACCATGCCGAGCGACATCATCACGGCTTGGTTTACGCCGGCCATGATGCTGGGCTTGGCTTGCGGCAGCAGCACCCATTTCAGCAGCTGCCAGCGGTTGCTGCCGAATGCGATGGCGGCTTCAATCATTTGCGGGCTGACTTGGCGGATGCCGAGGGCGGTAAGGCGGATAAGCGGGGCGAGGGCATAGACTACAGTGGCGAACAGCGCGGGCACTTTGCCGATGCCGAACAGCATCAGCACCGGAATCAGATACACAAAACTCGGCATGGTCTGCATCACGTCGAGTGCGGGCGAGAGCAGCTTGTAGAGGCGCGGGCGGTAGGCGGTGAAGATGCCCACGGGGATGCCGATGATCACGGTGAGCAATACCGATGCGGCCAGCAGCGCGAGCGTCTGCATCAACGCCGACCACAGGCCGAACGAGCCGATTACGTAGAAACCGCCGATGCACAAAGCGGCAAACCACCATTTGCGCGTGGCGTGCCAGCCGACTGCGCCGGTGAGCAGCAGCACCAACCACGCGGGCATGGCTTGAAGCAGGCGTTCGAGCGGCAGCAGCAGTGCGAGTGTGGCATCGCTGGCTTGGCGCAAAGTGTCGCCGTGGTTTTGCACGGTTTGCTTGAGTGTGCGGTTGAGGCCGTCTGAAACCGACCATACGCGGAAAATGCCGTTACTCTCGGCCGATTGAATATCGAGTTTGGCTTTCAGACGGCCTGCGGCTTCTTCGGAAACCCATTGCTGCCATACTTCGGGGTACTGCTGCAAAAACAGCTTGGCTTGGGCTTCGCCGCTGCGTTTGTTTTCCGACATTTCGAGAATGGTGCGGTTGAGCATATCCGGCTCGAATTGCAGCCGTTCGATCATGGCGGCGAGTTCGGGGTGGGCCGTCTGAAACGGGGTGGACACGGCAACGGCGAGCTTGGAAACGGGAAAGCCCGATACGCATTGATTGCTGCTGTCGGCTTGCAGCAGGGTTGCCCAGCAGGTGGCATTGTGTTCGGGAAAGTCCAGCGGCTCGAAACGGTATTTCGCCATCAGGCCGGTGGGCTGCCAATAATAAAATAAGATCGGTTTTTTCTGCTCGTAGGCAGACGAAATGGCAGCATCCAAAGCCGCGCCGGTGCCGGGGCGGACGTTGTTGAAGTTGCGGTTGAGGCCGGTGGTGTCGAGCAGACGGGTGTTGAAGACTTCACATGTCCATCCGGTAGGGCAGTTGAGAAAGCGTGCCTTTTGCGGCGATTCGGGGTCGGGGAACAAATCTTTGAAGCGGGGCAGGTCGGCCATGCTCTTTAAATCGGGGTGTGCCTGTTTCACATAATCCGGCACATACCAGCCCTGCTGCGCCCCGCCTTTGAGCGTGTCGCCGATAACGGCGGCTTTCTTTTCATCGACGGCTTTCTGCATCACCGGCGAACGGCCGACCCATTGTTCGGCAATAATCTGAATGTCGTTTTGCGCCAGCGCGGTTTCCAAAGCGGTGGTGGTGCCGGGCACGCTTTCGGTGGCACAGCCGTAGCCGTCGCGCAAGATGGTGTTTAAGACGGCGGTGGTGAACTGCCCGCTTTCCCAATCGAGTGCGCCGAGCTTAACGGGATTGTCGGGAGCACAAGCCGCGGCAAACGGGCTGGCGGCAAGTAATAAGGTGAACAAAAGGGGCTTGAAAAAAGACATCAGCTGAGCTTTCGGGTGGCTAAAGGCGGGGTTGGCAGCGAGCGGTATGGCGTGGCGGTATCGATTCGGCTTTCGGGTTCTAGGCCACATTGCGCGAATAGGGCGGCAGAAGTGGAATAATGTGATGAATCCATGATGGTTTTCAAGATATTAATACAGATAGCCGGCTTTGCAAAACTTATTCAGGCCGTCTGAAAACAGCCGCAGGCCAATCGGTGCTGCGGAAAAGCGTTGTACAGAAGTCTCCGCCCGATAAAAAAGCCGTCTTTTTCTATGGCGGTTACGCCCGTTGCAAAAACGCCATTCCCGGCAAACGGGTTGATTTTGATTGAAGCAGCTGTGCCGTGTTAGGTTCGGTTAAACAGGCGTTTTATGGTGCCGACGAGTGTACAATCCGCAATGCTATAGTCAATCAACTTAACTTTACTACGGCGTTGCTGCACCTTAGCTTAAAAAGAACGATTGTGTAAGCCGCTGAAGCGGCAACAGAATCGGTTCCGTACTGCTTGTACTGTCTGCGGCTTGCTGCCTTGTATTAAAATTAAGTTGATTGACTATATACCAACAACCGAAAGGCTTGATATGAAAACTTGGATTGCTTTATCCGCATCAACTCTGGTTCTGATGACAGGCTGTTTTGCATCGCCTGCCAAACCGCAACCCGAAGCAGCCCGCGCCATCCGGTGTAACCCTTAAAAGGGTGTGGATGCTGTCCGGTTTGGAAGGTTTTACCCGCCAACAGCTGGTTGCCGCCCGCGCTGAAATGGATTTGCGCACACTTCCCCGCGTCAATGCCTATATGGGTTGCAATCGCTTAATGCTGAGTGCCGGTTCCGTTACCGACCAGCAGATTTCATTCGGCAATGTGGCCTCAACCCGTATGTATTGCGATAAAAATATGGCATTGGAACAAGCTTTTGCGGAGCGCATCGCAGGCACTTTCACTTACCGTATCGAAGGGCACAAACTGGTGTTGCGCGATGCTTCGGGCAGGGAGATACACTTTGTTGCCCAAGATTGGGATTAACCGTTGCCTATGATTGTTCAACACCGTTCAATCTGTGCAGTAAAGGCCGTCTGAAAAACATTTTTTCAGACGGCCTTTAGTTATCTGCCCGTTAAGCGGCTTCTACATCAAACCCGCTGTGGCGCAGTAAGGCATCGATTTGCGGTTCGCGGCCGCGGAAGGCTTTGAACGATTCCATCGCGCTGCGCGAACCGCCCACGGCGAGGATTTCCATCCAAAAGCGTTTGCCGGTGGCTTTGATGTCGTCGCTTTCTTCAAAAGCGGCGTAGGCATCGGCCGACAGCACTTCCGCCCATGCGTAGCTGTAATAGCCTGCCGAATAGCCGCCCGCAAAGATATGGCTGAAGCTGTTGGCAAAGCGGTTGTAGGCAGGCGGTTGGATAACGGCCACTTCTTTACGCACGCTTTCCAACACCTGCGCCCAGTTTTTCAGACGGCCTTCGTCGCTTTCACTGTAAATCAGCATGTCGAACAGGGCAAATTCCATTTGGCGCACGAGGAACATGCCGCGCTGGAAGTTTTTCGCTGCCACCATTTTGTCGAACAATTCGCGCGGCAGGGCGGCACCGTTGTCTTCGTGCGACGACATTTCCGCCAGCACGTCGTATTCCCACGCAAAGTTTTCCATAAACTGGCTCGGCAGCTCCACCGCATCCCATTCTACGCCGTTGATGCCGGATACGCCCAGTTCGTCAACCTGAGTGAGCAGGTGGTGCAGGCCGTGGCCGGTTTCGTGGTAGAGCGTGATGATTTCGTCGTGGCTTAAGCGTGATTCTTTGCCGTTAACGGGCGGAGTGAAGTTGCACACCAAATAGGCAACGGGTGTTTGCGTTTGGCCGATGCGGTTGCCGGAAATGAAACGGCGGCGGCCGCGGTAGTCGTTCATCCAAGCTCCGCCGCGCTTGCCTTCGCGGGCAAACAAGTCCATATATACGCCGCCGATGATCGAGCCGCCTTTTTCCAGCTCGAAATAACGCACGTCGGCGTGCCACACGGGTACGGTTTTTTCAATGAAGTTCACGCCGTACAAACGGTTGATCTGGGCAAACAAACCGGCCAGCACTTTGCTTACCGGAAAGTATTTTTTCACTTCGGTTTCGCTGAACGAATATTTGGCCTGACGCAGTTTTTCGCTGGCATAGGTCAAATCCCAAGATTGCGGTTCGGTAATGCCCAAGGTTTCGCGGGCAAACGCCTGCACTTCGGCCAAGTCTTTCTCGGCAAAGGGTTTGGCGCGGCGTGCCAAGTCGTGCAGGAAGTCCAGCACCTGCTGCGGGGTGTCGGCCATTTTGGTGGCGAGCGACAATTCGGCGAAATTGGCAAAGCCCAGCAGTTTGGCTTCCTGCAAAGCGATTTCCAAGCGGCGGCCGATGTTGGCGGTGTTGTCGAACTTGCCTTCGTCGCTCAACTCGCTGGCGCGGGTAACGTAGGCTTGATAGATTTTTTCGCGCAGTTCGCGGTTGTCGGCATACTGCATCACGGCGATGTAGTGCGGCATTTGCAGGCCGATTTTGTAGCCTTCCTTACCTTCGGCTTGGGCTGCGGCGGCAAACATGGCCATTGCGTCTTCGGGCAGGCCGGAGAGTTCGCTGTCGTTATCGAAATAAAGCGCGAAGGCATCGGTGGCATCGAGCACGTTTTGCGAGAACTGCGCGCCGAGTTGTGCGCCTTCGGTTTGCAGCGCGGCAAACTCGGCCTGCTGTTCGGGCGGCAGTTCGGCACCGCTCAATACGAAGTCGCGCAGGTCGTGATCGAGTTTGGTTTGCTGGGCGGCATCGAGTTTGGCAAATTCGGGCGAATTTTTGATGGCTTTAAAACGCTCGTAGAGTTCGATGTCTTGGCCGATTTCGGTAAAAAATACGGTTACTTCGGGCATCAATTCGTTGTACACGGCACGCAGTTCGGGCGTGTCGACCACCGAATTCAGGTGCGCCACCACGCCCCAAATGCGGCCGACGCGTTCGGTAATGTCGGTAAGCTGCTCGACGGTGTTGTTCCAAGTGATGTCGCTTTGGGCTTTGACGGCGGCGATTTGGGCGCGTGCTTCGCTCATGGCGGTTTCCATCGCGGGGCGGATATCGGCGGTTTGGATGTCGTGATAACGCGGCTCGTCGGCAAGGTTCAGTAATACGTTGCTCATGTTTTTCCTTATTAGGTGTTTTCAGACGGCCTTTTCAAAGCGGGCGGCCGTCTGAATAAAAACGGGTAAGAAAAGAAATCAAACGGGGTTTATATAGTGCCGGATGCGGTAAATTCAAAGCCCGTTTGATGTTAAGACGGTTGACTTAGGGCAATATAACAAAAATCATACCGGCAGGGGCGGCCGGATTCATTGTTATTGTTAAACCGAGTTATTAAAACCGCAAATGCAAAAAAGCCCATCGGCATGGAAACTTTTGAAAAAGCATGCACTTCAGATGTGCTTGGCTGTATCAGTTTGCTTCGCTATCTTCCTTGAATGGTATAGAATAGCTCTATAACAAACCGCTACTAACTATAACTATGGAAATATCATCCGATACCGTCCGCACAGCCATGCAGCTCAAGCTGATTGCCCATCCTCAGCGGTTGGCTATTGTGAAGCTGCTGTTGGAAAGCGAGCATAGTGCAGGAGAAATTGCCCAAGCAACGGGCATTCACGTAACCACCGTATCCAACCATTTGAACAAAATGCGTAGCAACGGAGTAGTTGATTTCACCCGCTACCACCGTGTGATGCAATACCGGCTTACTTCACCACTGATTGCTGCCGTACTCCGTGCCGTACAGGAAAACAGTGGTCATAAGGAGGCCGTCTGAAAACTATTTGGAAACAGACAAAACATATCATGAAAATTGCCACTTGGAACGTAAATTCCCTCAATGTGCGCCTGCCGCAAGTGCAAGACTGGCTGCAACAGCACAACCCCGACATTCTGGTATTGCAGGAACTGAAACTCGATCAAGACAAATACCCCGCCGCCGTTTTCCAAATGGGCGGCTGGCATACCGTATGGAGCGGCCAAAAAACCTATAACGGTGTGGCCATCATCAGTAAAACCGAACCGCAAGACGTACACACCGGCCTGCCTGCGCTGCCCGACGACCCGCAGCGGCGCGTGATTGCCGCCACTATCGGTGGCGTGCGCGTGATTAATGTATATTGCGTGAACGGCGAAGCACCCGACAGCCCGAAATTTCAATATAAAGAACAATGGTTTGCCGCGTTAACCGAATTTGTGCGCGATGAGATGAGCCGCTACGAAAAGCTGGTGTTGCTGGGTGATTTCAATATCGCTCCAGCCGATTTGGATTGCTACGACTCCGAAAAATGGCGCGAAAAAATCCATTGCACCAGTATCGAACGTTCGTGGTTCCAAAACCTGCTCGATCTGGGTTTAACCGACAGCCTGCGCCACCGCTATCCGCAAGAAGTGATGTACACATGGTGGGATTACCGCGGCGCGATGTTCCAACGCAAACAGGGTTTGCGTATCGACCACCTGCTGATCACCCCCGCCTTGCGCGATGCCCTGCAAGACGTGCAGGTGGATTTGGAAACCCGTGCACAAGAACGCCCCAGCGACCATGCACCGGTGTGGGCGAAGTTTGCCGTTTGAGCCACATTAGCCCGAGTGCCCGATGGCATGAGGCCGTCTGAAAACTTTCAGACGGCCCCGACTTCGCCCTTATGCTTACACCATTGCTTAAATCCTTTTTCATAACAAGACTTAAGGTTAAAAAAATGTACTCACGATTCTTAAAACCCAAATTCTTTTTCAACCTCATGTTGGGGGTGGCCGCCGTTCCTGCCGCCGCACACGCCGCTCAGTGCACGAATGCCGGCTTGGACGTAGTGGTGCTCGGTTCGGGTGGTCCTGAGCTAAGCGACAAACGAGCGTCTACCGGCTATCTGGTGCGCGAAAACGGCAAAGCCCGTTTCATTATCGACTTCGGCGCAGGTTCGTCGCTCAACTTCGAGCGGGCGGGCGGCGACATTAAAGACTTGGAAGCTTTGCTGTTTACCCATTTCCACGTTGACCATTCCAACGATTTGCCCGCATTGGTCAAAGCCTCCTTTTTCTCAGGCCGCAACCGCGACTTACCGGTCTACGGACCCACCGGGAACCACACTATCCCGACCACGCCGTTATTCGTAGAGCGGCAGTTTGGCGAAAAAGGCGTTTATCCTTATTTGTCGGATTTCCTCACAGGAGAAGCGGCTTTCGCCCTGAAACCGATAGCCGTTAACGCCGATAAAAAACAGCCCAAACTGTTTGAAACCAAACTCGGCGGTTTTACCTTGAAAGCGATTCCCGTAGAACACGGCCTGCTGCCTTCTTTAGGCTGGCGTATCGAGAAAAACGGCTGCTCAGTAACCGTGTCGGGTGATACCAGCAACATCGGTAAAACTTTGGATGTGCTGGCGAAAAATACGGATATTTTCATCGCCCACAATGCCGTACCGGAAAGCAGTACCGACCGTGTTGCCGTCAAACTGCATATGATACCTTCCGAAATCGGCAGGATTGCCCAACAAACCGGCAGCCGCAGTGTGGTGCTTACACATTTCATGCGCCGTACCGAAAATGTGAAACCGGCAACATCCGCAGCTATCCGCAAAACCTATCAGGGTAAGCTGGCATTTGCGGAAGATTGTGATATTTACTCCCTGAAAAGCGGTACTAAGACGGGAAGTTGCAAGAAGTAATATAAAGACCGAGGCCGTCTGAAAAGTATATTGAGCTTATGTTCAGACGGCCTGAAGTTAGTTGTCATTGAAATGCTGTTATTTCTGGAATACTGAAAAGTTTTGGCGCCGTAAGCTTATATAAAAATCCCAAGCCCTGTTTCAAGGCTTGGGATTTTTGCTTGCCGAGATGTTTACAGTGAATAATACATTTCAAATTCCAGCGGATGCGGTGCCATGCGGATGCGTTTCACGTCTTCCGATTTAAACGCGATGTAGCTCTCGATCCAGTCTTTACTGAACACACCGCCGCGCAACAGAAATTCGTGGTCGGCTTTCAATGCCTCCAAAGCTTCTTCGAGCGAAGCGCACACGGTCGGCACCAATGCGTCTTCTTCAGGCGGCAGGTCGTAGAGGTTTTTATCGGCCGGGTCGCCCGGATGGATTTTGTTTTGAATGCCGTCCAAACCTGCCATCAGCAAGGCGGCGAAGCACAAATAGGGGTTGGCGGTCGGGTCGGGGAAGCGCGCTTCGATGCGGCGGGCTTTGCTGCTGTTTACCGACGGAATGCGGATGGAAGCAGAACGGTTTTTGGCAGAATAAGCCAGCTTGGTCGGCGCTTCGAAGTGCGGCACCAAACGCTTGTAGGAATTGGTGGAGGGGTTGGTAATCGCATTCAGGGCTTTGGCATGTTTGATGATGCCGCCGATGTAATACAGGGCGGTGTCGGACAAACCGGCATAACCGTCGCCTGCAAACAGGTTTTGGCCGTCTTTCCAAATGGATTGGTGAACGTGCATGCCGCTGCCGTTGTCGCCCATCAGCGGTTTGGGCATAAAGGTGGCGGTTTTGCCGAAGTTGTGGGCGACGTTGAGAATGACGTATTTCATGTTTTGCGTCCAGTCGGCGCGTTTCAGCAGGGTACTGAATTTGGTGCCGATTTCCATTTGCGTGCCGGTGCCGACTTCGGAGTGGTGCACTTCAACGGGGATGCCGATTTCTTCGAGCACGTTTACCATGGCCGAACGCAGGTCTTGGCCGGCATCTACGGGGGCAACGGGGGCGTAGCCGCCTTTCACGAAGGGGCGGTGGCCGGTGTTTTGGCCGTCGAAGTGTTTGCCGCTGCTCCATGCGCCGCTTTCGGAAGTGATTTCGAAACGCGCTTTGTGCATGTGGGTTTCAAATTCAATGCCGTCGAACACGAAAAATTCAGGCTCGGGGCCGAAGAACGCGGTATCGCCGATGCCTGAAGATTTCAGGTAGGCTTCGGCGCGGCGGGCGATGGAGCGCGGGTCGCGGTCGTAGCCTTGACCGTTGGCAGGGTCGATTACGTCGCAGGTCAAAACGAGGGTGGCATCGTCGTAGAAAGGGTCGATGTAGGCGGTGGATGCGTCGGGGCGCAGCTGCATGTCGGAAGCCTGTATACCTTTCCAGCCGCCGATAGACGAGCCGTCGAAAGCTTGGCCGTTTTCAAACCATTCTTCGGGGTCGTCCAAAACAACGCGCGAGGGAATCGTGAAGTGGTGCTGTTTGCCTTTGGTATCGGTAAAGCGCAAATCAACGAAACGTATTTCGTTTTCTTCAATCAGTTTGACAACATCTTTAACAGACATATAAAGCTCCTGCTGGGGAATAGGGAAGATGAAAACGTGCCGGATTTGGAGTGCGCGGAGCGCAAATCGGGTATGGGCGTATTGTGCCATAAGCAAGCCTGAAAAAGGCGGCGGCGTAAAAATAAATCTGCCTTGCCGCGGTTTCGGCGAGGTGTTTTTCAGACGGCCTAGGACGGTTAAATATAAGTTTAGCGGGTATAGATTGTCAACAATTTGTAAGGTTTTGCAGCACAAGCGATACGGATGCGGCAGGGTGTGGGTTTCACTATATAATACGGCGGTTATTCCACAGCAGGTTTTTATGATGAACAGCACCAAACCCCGTTATGCCGTGTTCGGCAACCCGATTGCACACAGCAAGTCGCCGCAAATCCATCAGCAGTTTGCCGCTCAGGAAGGCGTGCAGATTGAATACGAACGCATTTTGGCCGAACCGGGTGCGTTTGCCGAGGCGGCGGCACGTTTTTTTGCCGAAGGCGGGCAGGGGGCGAATGTAACCGTGCCGTTTAAAACCGATGCTTACGATTGGGTGGACGAGCATTCCGAACGGGCGCAGGCGGCGGAGGCGGTGAATACGGTTATTCCGTTGGGCGGCGGGCGTTTTCGCGGCGACAACACCGACGGTGCAGGCTTGGTCAACGATATTCTTCAGGCGCAGGGCGTGGAGATTGCGGGCAAGCGGATTCTGATTTTGGGTGCGGGCGGAGCCGTGCGTGGCGTGATTCCCGTGCTGTTGGCGCAGCAGCCCGCCGCCGTTACCGTTGCCAACCGCACACCGGCCAAAGCGGAAGAGCTGGCGGCGCGTTTCGGTATTCAGACGGCCCCGTTGGATGCTTTGCCGCATCATCATTTCGATATCGTTATCAACGGCACGTCGGGCGGTTTGAGTGGCAGCATTCCCGATGTAGAGGCAGGCGTGTTCGGCGCGTGCGAATTGGCCTACGATATGGTGTACGGCGAAGGTGCGCAGGCGTTTCTGGATTTCGCCCGCCGTTCGGGTGCGCAGAAAACGGCCGACGGCTTGGGCATGTTGGTGGGGCAGGCCGCGTGTGCTTATGCCTTGTGGCGGGGTTTCGAGCCGGACATCAAGCCCGTTATCCGATATATGAAAGAGGCCGTCTGAAATGATTAAATGGCTGATTGCACTGCCTTTTGCCGCCTTTATTCTGTTTAACGCCTATGTGTACGGCAACATCATTACCTACCGCGCCGTGGCACCGCACAAAACCGCGTTTATGAGCATGCGCATGAGCGATTTCCGCGATAAGGGCAAAGACGTGGAACTGGATTACCGTTGGGTGCCTTACGACCAAATTTCCATCAATCTCAAAAAAGCCCTGATTGCCTCGGAAGATGCCAAATTTGCCGCCCACGGCGGTTTTGATTGGAGCGGCATCCGCAACGCCATCAAACGCAACCAGCGCAGCGGCAGAATCCGCGGCGGCGGTTCGACCATCAGCCAGCAGTTGGCTAAGAACCTGTTTTTAAACGAAAACCGCAGCTACTGGCGCAAGGCGGAAGAAGCGGCGATTACGGCGATGATGGAAGCGACCACCGACAAAGACCGCATTTTCGAGCTGTATTTGAACTCCATCGAATGGGGTTACGGCATTTTCGGGGCGGAAGCCGCGTCGCAGCACTTTTATAAAAAACCGGCAGCCAAGCTGACCAAGCAGCAGGCCGCGCAACTGGCCGCGCGTGTGCCGCGCCCGCTGTATTACGCCGAAAACCCGCGCGACAGAGGACTGCGTGCGAAGACGAACATTATTTTGCGGCGCATGGGTTCGGCGGAGTTGCCGGATACGGATTAGCAGAACCATTGATGAGCATAAAACCGGCAAGAGGCCGTCTGAAAAGGGTTTCAGACGGCCTCTTACTTTCATTATCAGGCTTTATACGTAAGGTTGCAGTGTTTTTCTTAAAATTTCCATATCGGTAATTTCAGTAATGTTTGCTTCGCCCAAACGGTTTAAACCGACAAAACGCATAACGCCGCTGCTGACTTTTTTGTCGTGCTGCATATGGGCAATCCATTTTTCAAAGTCGAAGCGGGGCGGAGCAACCGGCAATTCCGCTTTTTCGAGTAATGTGGCAATGCGCTCGGTATCTTTACTTTTCAGACGACCTAATTGTTCCGAAAGACGGCAGGCCAATACCATGCCTGCGGCAACTGCCTCGCCGTGCAGCCATACGCCATAGCCCATTTCTGCTTCAATGGCATGGCCGAAAGTGTGCCCCAGATTCAGCCAGGCGCGTATGCCTTGCTCGGTTTCGTCTTGGGCAACGATGTCGGCTTTCATGCGGCAGCAATGATAAACGGCTTCGGTTAAGACAGCCTGATCCTGCCGCATCAGGGCGGTTATGTTTTGTTCCAGCCATTCAAGAAAATCAAGATCGCCGAGTGCTCCGTATTTGACAACTTCGGCCATGCCGGCTGAAAGCTCACGGCGGGGAAGGGTACCAAGGGTGCTTAAGTCTGCAAGTACAGCCTGAGGTTGGTAAAACGCACCAATCATGTTTTTGCCGAGCGGATGGTTGATGGCCGTTTTGCCGCCGACAGAAGAATCGACTTGGCTGAGTAGAGTGGTTGGGATTTGAATAAAAGGGGTCCCGCGTTGATAAGTTGCGGCGGCAAAGCCGACCATGTCACCGATCACGCCGCCGCCTAAGGCGATCAGGGTGGTTTTCCGTTCGGCGCGGTTTTGCATCAAACCGTCAAAAATCAGATTGAGTGTTTGCCAATCTTTATATCGTTCTCCATCGGGCAGAACAATGCTGAAGTGCGGGATGCCGAGCTTGTCCAAGGCTGTCTGAAGCGTATGCAGATATAACGGAGCAATGGTTTCATTGGTTACAATTGCTGCTTTTTTTCCTATGTAGGGCCGGAGTAGGGTGTCGGTTTGTGCAAGTAGGTTTTCGCCGATGAAAATAGGGTATTGATGGGAAGGTGTTTCAACAGTTAGTGTGCGCATTTATAGCTCCGTATACATGGTTTCAGACGGCCATTAGTAATGGATATGTTATCGACAAAGGTGTTCTGCATTTTGTTGTACAACAGATAAACCACATGATTTATATGCCCCTATATTTGGGCCGGTCCGGGTATTCCTTAACCGATATAGCAGGTGGATATTGCGAATAAAAAAGAGTTATCGTTTTTTAAACCGTTATTTATTGTGTATTTGGCACAGTTGGCAGTTATTTTAAACTGCGTTTGTATTGGGTATTTTTATTTAAACTCTCAATTTATCCGTTTTAATATCAACATTTTTAATATAAGCAGGCCGTCTGAAACAAGATGAATTATGTTTTCAGACGGCTCCTGAGAGTTTTTAAGCATACCGTCGGGCGGTACCTATTTTTGTGACAACAGTTGTAGTAATTTTTCTACGGTTTTATGGCAGTTTTGGTGAGTTGGTTCAATCACAATGTCAGCAACAGAGCGGTAAACGCCGTCTCGGAGATTGTATAATTCTTGCAATTTAACCAATGGATCTTCTACTTGTAGCAAGGGGCGGTTGTTGTCATGACGTGTACGCTCCAGCAGAATTTCGGGACGAGCATGTAGATAAATAACTGTTCCGCGTGTACATAGTTTGCTGCGATTCTCCTCACGCATTACCGCCCCGCCGCCTGTAGCCAAAACAATATTGTTTAACGCAGTCAGCTCATCAATAACAGCGGCTTCGCGTTCACGGAAACCGTCTTCTCCTTCCAATTCAAAAATAGTTGGAATAGATACACCGGTACGCTTACAGATTTCTTGATCACTATCGTAAAAAGGGCGACCTAAAGCTTGGGCAGTATATTTGCCTAAAGTCGTCTTCCCCGCTCCCATCAAGCCGATAAAAAATAAATTGCCTGCTATGTTCTCCATAGCAGGCATTTTAAACGAAAACTTACACAAAGTGTTTGCTTACGTACGGTTTATATTTAGTAGCGCAAGTTGCTGCCGACATTATCCATAATGCGCGGCGTAATGAAGATCAGCAATTCGCGACGAGCTTCATTGCGAACACGTGATTTGAACAAATTGCCTACCACAGGAATATCACCCAACAGAGGAACTTTGCTTACGGTATTGCCGTTTTCTTCCTCATAAATACCACCAACGATCAACGTACCGCCATCTTCAACCATAGCTTGGGTTTGCAGTTGTTTGGTATTGATACACTTAGTGGTTGTGCCGCTTGCTACGCAATCGGTGGGGCTGTCTTTATTAATTTTGACAGACATAATTACCTGACCGTCAGGAGTAATGTTGGGTGTAACTGTTAAACCCAATACAGCCTTTTTAAAGGTAATTGATGTTGCACCGCTGGAAGTGGCTTCTTCATAAGGAATCTCTGTACCAGATTCAATAATTGCTTCCTTACGGTCTTGAGTCAATACACGCGGATTGGAAATAACTTTACCTTTACTTTGCTCTTGCATAGCTTGTAATTCCAGTCCCAATGCACCTGATGAGATTGCACGTACCAAAGCAATGCTTGAAGTGGCGGATGCCAAAGGCAAGTTAACATTGGGGTTCAGTATAAATGGATCCAGTGTAGGGCGGGTTTGGGAGCCACTTAAAGCCGAGTTAGCCAACGTGTTGTTATTTTTTGCTTTAGTGTTTAAGTTATTAATAGCATTAGCCCAGTCGGAACCTATGCTGCTTCTGCCATTGATACCTTGATAGCCAAACTTCACACCTAAGCTGCGAGAAAAACCGTCGTTAGCTTCAACAATACGGGCTTCCACCATGACTTGGCGTGTTGGGACATCCAATTCGTCAATGAGTTTTTGGAATTTTTGAATAACTCCCCGGTTATCAGAAATAATTAACGTGTTTGTAGCAGGATCAATTAAGGCGCTACCACGACTGCTCAACATAGAGTTACGGCTATCGCCATTTCCACCATTTTCGTCTAAACGAAGGATTTTGCGGAATTCCTCTACATTTTTGTATTTCAACTGGAAGGTTTGTGAAAATAATGGACCTAAGTCATCAATTTCTTTTTGTGCTTGCAAAGTTGCCTTATCTTTAGCCAACAGCTCATCGCGCGGAGCAACATTAATGATATTACCTTGGCGGCGCATATCAAGATTACGAGCTTGAAGAACCAAATCCAAGGCTTGATCCCAAGGTACATCTTTTAGAGATAAGGTCATTCTTCCATTAACGGTGTCGCTGGCCACAATATTTAACCCAGATTCTTTCGCAAGAATTTGCAGGATAGTACGTACCTCAATATCTTGGAAGTCTAAAGAAACTTTCTTGCCGTTAAATGACTTATTACTATTTTTGTTCAAACCCAAAGCACTAACATTGCTTTTGGGGTTAATCTCGAAGCTGAATCGACCTGATCCCGTTTTGGTACGTACTTCCCAACTGCCATTGTTTTTAATTACCAGCTGAGTATCGTTTCCAATACGCTTCATAGTAATGTTACGTACAGGTGTATTGAAGTCGGTTACATCTAAAGCACGCTGTGCTTGCGTAGGCAAAGGATAATTTTTAAGGGTAACAATAATACGGTCACTTTGCTGTTTGACTTCAGGTTCTCCTGTAAAGGATGGCGCACTTAGCTCTACAACACCTGAATTGCGTGGACCCTTACGGAAGTCGATGTTTGCCGACGTAGTAAGTTGCTCCAATGGCACTTTGGAAGCAGTCTTACGAGTATGACTAGATGCAGCAACATAATCGGTTTTGTTTGATGTGGGGTGTGCAACAGAATTATTTGCTTTAGAAGCTTCATTCACATACACCCACACCTCATTGCCTTTAATCTCGGTGCTGTATTGGCCAGTTTTATTTAATCCGAGCACAATACGACTGCGATTATTATTTTGTGCAGTAGTAATTTGATTTAGCAATGGATCGGCATATTCCAAAACTGGTTGGGGTAGTTGAAGGTTCGTGCCGCTGAAATCCAAAGCGATGCGGGGAGGTGCATTGGTAATGAAACCTCGAGGGAGGGCAGCCCCCTCATCAAATTTGATTTTGATGATTTTTTGGTTGCCAGGCAAAGTGGAAACATGGATATCGGTAATATTGCCTGCAAAAGCTGCCTGAACAGCAAATCCTACGCCGATGGCGGAAAGAACTTTTTTTACATTGTATAATTTCATAATGTGATGCCCCTTTATTATTTATTGTTTTGAACTGTTGCGGTATTCTTTTCTGATCCGCTGCTCAATGGTAATTCAGTTTTTCGGTAAGTCCAGTTGCCGTAGCTATCTTCTACAACTTCTGTCAGCAAAATCTTATCGGGTACTATTGACTGGATATGCCCAAAGTTCTGTCCAATATAGTTACCCACATGAACGGTGTAAACATGACCGTTTGCTTCTACATATCCGGAAGTTTGGTTATCTTTCTTTAACATTCCAACATATTTCAGATTTTCCAAGCTAAAACCCTCAAGTACTTCTTTGGGCCGATCCATATTGGGTGCATTTGCGCCTTGTTGAGCATTGTTAAGGCGTTTGTTGTCGAAAGCGTTTAATCCGGTATGAGCAGGTGGTGTATAGGGTTTCGGTGGATTGATTACTGGTTCTTCAAAAGGAATTATCTTCGCTTTTGCTTGCTGTTGGGTTTCTTGCGTCCAAGTTTTCAAGTCTTCATGGGCAGGTGTGCAGGCGGCTAGAGCCAATATGCCTGCGAGTAATATTTTGTTTTTCATAATGCATCTCTCAGGAATTATTGGTTGCTTTGTGCTTTTTCGGCCGCAGTGGCTGCCGCAATTTCTGCTTCTACTTCTTCCACCGGGCGGGCTTTATAGGTATTTGCAGTGGCACTAAACGTCAACTGGTTGCTATTTTTATCATCTTTGTGGCCGATTTTTAGAGACTCTAGGGTAATGATACGAGAAAGAGCTCCTACGTCACGGGCAAATTGGCTAATTTGATTATATTTGCCTGTGATAGAAATTTCATAAGGTAAAACTTGAATTGGCCCTTCATTCATTGATGCTTGTGGTGTTACGCTATCCATACGTAAGCCATTTGTAGCCCCTGCTTGATGTAGTTCCTGTATCAGATTGGGAATTTCAGCATCTGTTGGTAATTGTTTTAACAAAACGTTGAATGAGGAGCGGATAGCACTTAATTCAGCCTTCAAGTTATCCAAATTTGCCGCTTCAATACTCTTCTTTGTATAAGTATCTTTTAGTTCGATTTCTTTATTTTGAACCGAATCTAATGTTTCAATTTGCATACGAAAGAGGGCGAAATAACTAATTGCCAAAATACCAACAATGGTTAGGCCAGCTAAAGTGAGTTTGGCGGGTGTACTTAATAAATGTAAAGTATGTACATCAATATCTTTTAATTTTTTTACTGACATATTAATTCCCCTGTTTGTTGACAGCAGCATTTATATCGGAAGTTTCAATTGGTACGGTGCGGCTGGTTTGGTTTA
This sequence comes from Neisseria animaloris, assembly GCF_900637855.1. Lineage (NCBI taxonomy): Bacteria > Pseudomonadati > Pseudomonadota > Betaproteobacteria > Neisseriales > Neisseriaceae > Neisseria > Neisseria animaloris. The sequence goes on along the minus strand of NZ_LR134440.1, from coordinate 1,268,881 downwards.
AGAGGACTTTTAATGTAAACTCTTGAGAATTATCTACTTTTTTAATGCTTAATAATTCCGGTTGCGTGAAAAGACCAGTACTGGGAAGAGAGCGCATAAACATAGCAATCTTGTTATCGCTGGTTGCTTTGCCACTAATAGTATAAGAACTTGGGTTTTCAGCGTTAATAGAAGTAATATAAGTACCCTCTGGAATTAATACATTAATAGAATCAATAAGATGAGCTGCCTGAAACCGTTTTTCTTGCAATTCTTCTACTTTCTGTTTACGGGCTAAAAAGTCTTCTTTTTCTTTTTTTAATTTATTGATTTCAAGAAGATTTTGATCAGTCTTGGTAATTTCTTGATTCAAAAAATCATTTCGCTTTTCTTGGCTTCCTATTGCATTGTTGATTGTTAGATAAGTTAATGCAGATAGGCCTAGGCCTGTAAATAATGCAAGCAACATTAATGCCTTAAATTGTTGCTTTTTTTTCTGTTGGATCTCTTCTCTATAAGGAAGGAGATTAATTCTAGTTAATTCAATCATGTTACAGACCCCTTAGTGCTAAACCGAAAGCGAGTGTTAGTGATGGTGCATCTATTTGTAATTGTGACAAATCTACTTTATTACTTTGAGCTGCATAGTTAATTGGATGGATGCACTCAGTTGCTGTATTTGTGTGCGAGAAAATAGTTTCTGCTAAGCCTGGTTGCTGAGAAGCAGTTCCTGTTAAGAAAATGTGCTTGATATTGGAAAAATTCTCGCTTGATTGGGTGGTATAGTAAAATTGCAATACGCGCTGAATTTCTTGGGCTACTTGGATGTTAAACCGATCAGCTACTGCAGTTTGATAATCAGAAGGCTTGCTGGCAGCATTCATCATCTGTGCAGCTTTTTCCTCTGTAACTTGATAAGTTCGTTGGATAAGCTGGTTTAGTTGCTCTGTGCTAACAGGTGTTTCTTGTTTGTAGAGAACTTGGCCATTTTGAGCAATTAGTGCATATGTTTGTGTTGCGTGAATACCGAAAACGGCTATTTTTTCGTTCTCTAATTCAGGAGCATGTTGGTTAATCCAAAAAGAAAAGGCGTTGTTTTGAGCAAAGAGGTCTATGTCTAATGTTGAAAGGGGTAAACCTGCATTGTCAAAAGCTTCAATGCGTGGCTCCACATCATCTTTCTTGGCAGCAGTAAGCAATACTTGCTGGCCAGCAGGAACTATTGAGGTGCCTATGACTTGGTAGTCAAAGTTCATCTCTTCAATGGGTGCAATTTGAGATACTTCGAACTCAGCAAAGTTTTCTAGGTCAGTATCAACCTCTTTCGGGTTGTATACAACAGTTTCAATCGTAGCTAAACTTTGTGGTAAAGATGCAACAAGATTTTTAGACGATGTATTAAGCTGCGCATAAGAATGTTGCAGATATGTAACAAGTTGCTCGTAGTCTTGAATTTTATTGCCTTTAACAATATTTTTAGGCAGTTTTGTAATAACGTATTTTTCCAACTGAATTTGGTTTAAACTACGGGCTGACAGCTGAACCATTTTGATAGCATGCTGCCCGATATCTATGCCAATAGCATTTGAGTTGCTAATGTTGGAAGAGACTTTACCTTTTGTATTCTTTTGATTTTTTGCTAAACGCATAATGTAAATTCCCTATTTTGGGGTGTGAGTAACAGTTTTGGCATCCGTAAGAGATTTCATTTTTTTACACAGTGTGTAAGAGGTGTTTATGAAATCTTTAGCTATTTTACTTTATTTAATGCTTTTGATGGCAACTTTGTTGATTTAGTCATGATTAAAAAAATTATAACGACCTGTATAGGTCTGATTTTAGGGTTGACTCTCTTTGTTGTAGGGTTGGTTGCAATAGCCATTTTGGTTACTTATCCAAAACTACCATCATTAGAGGCTATACAACATTACCAACCGAAGATGCCGCTGACTATTTATTCCTCAGACGGCAAGGTTATTGGTATGTATGGAGAAGAGCGGCGTTCGTTTACCAAAATCGCTGATTTCCCTAAAGTGCTGAAAGATGCGGTTGTTGCTGCTGAAGATAAAAGATTTTATGAGCATTGGGGAGTGGATGTGATTGGGGTTTTGCGTGCTGCTGTTGGTAATATAACTGGCGGTGTACAGTCGGGTGCAAGCACGATTACCCAACAGGTGGCGCGTAATTTTTATTTGAGCAATGAACGTACGTTTACACGAAAATTTAATGAAGCGTTGTTGGCTTATAAGATTGAACAGTCTTTGAGCAAAGACCAGATTATGGAGCTGTATTTTAATCAAATCTATTTGGGTCAACGTGCTTATGGTTTTGCCGCAGCATCGCGAATTTATTTTAATAAAGATGTTAAAGACTTAACGTTAGCCGAGGCTACAATTTTGGCAGGTTTGCCGAAAGCGCCTTCCACATTTAATCCTATTGTTAACCCTGAACGTGCCAAGCTGCGCCAGCGTTACATTTTAAATAATATGGTGCAAGAAAAAATGATTACGCCCCAAGAGCGTGATCGGGCAGTGGCGGAAGATCTGCATTATGAGCGTTATGTGCAGAAGATTGATCAAAGTGCACTTTATGTTGCCGAAATGGTACGCCAGGAACTGTATGACAAATATGGTGAAGATGCTTACACTCAAGGATTCAAAGTATACACGACAGTAAGTACGGATCATCAACGTGTGGCTACTGCTGCGCTACGTAAAACTTTGAGGGGTTTTGATCGCGGTAGCAGCTATCGGGGAGCAGAGCATTATATTGATTTGAGCAAATCTGACAATCCTGAAGAAACCATCAGCCAATATCTTTCTACGTTGTATACCGTAGATGATTTAGTGCCAGCCGTTGTATTGGATGCTTCGAAGAAAGGTGTACAGATCCAGCTTCCGAATGGTAGAAAGATTACATTAGATAATGCAGCACTGGGATTTGCTGCAAGAGCCGTTAATAATAAAAAGATGGAAGATGCGCAAATCCGTCGTGGTGCAGTTATTCGGGTGAAAGGTAGCGGCAAACGTTGGACGGTTGCACAAGAGCCTTTGCTCCAAGGAGCATTAGTAGCCCTTGATGCAAGAACAGGTGCGGTACGTGCATTGGTAGGTGGCTATGACTTCCACAGTAAAACTTTCAACCGAGCAACACAAGCACAGCGTCAGCCTGGCTCTTCGTTTAAACCGTTTGTTTACTCTGCGGCTTTAGCTAAAGGAATGACGGCGTCTACACAAATTAATGATGCTCCTTTGTCTTTGCCAGGAAAAGGGCCGAACGGCTCGACATGGAATCCTAAGAATGCAGATGGGCGATATGCAGGGTTTATTACTCTGCGCCAAGCATTGACTGCTTCTAAAAATATGGTGTCTATCCGTATTTTAATGTCTATCGGTGTAAATTATGCACAACACTATATCCAGCGTTTTGGATTCAAACCTTCTGAAATACCTGCGGGGCTTTCCATGGCATTGGGTACAGGAGAAACAACGCCGTTGAAAATGGCGGAGGCTTATACGGTATTTGCCAATGGGGGATATAAAGTTTCAGCTTATGCAATTGACCGGATATATGACAGTCAAGGACGATTAAGGGCGCAGATGAGACCTTTGGTTGCGAGAGAAAATGCTCCGCAGGCAATTGATGCTCGCAATGCTTATATTATGTATAAGATTATGCAGGATGTAGTTCAATATGGTACTGCATCGCGTGCACGTGCAGTAGGGCGTTCGGATATCGCAGGTAAAACAGGTACGACCAATGACAATAAAGATGCCTGGTTTGTTGGTTTTAACCCTGATATCGTAACGGCGGTATACATAGGTTATGATAAACCGCGCAGTATGGGACGAGCGGGGTATGGTGGCACAATTGCTTTGCCTGTGTGGGTGGAGTACATGCGTTATGCTCTGAAAGGAGTACCCATTAAAGGTATTAAAGTGCCAGATGGAATTGTAATCAGTGGCGGTGAGTATTATCTGAAGGAGCAGCAATCTACCAGTCCTAACTTGGCGTTGGATAACCGCTCAAGTAGACCGGTTCGTAGTGAAGAACGGGATTCTACAGTTGGTTCTGACGGAGCTACAGCGCGTTCGGGTAATAGTTCGCGTAGTGGAGAATCCGCACCAGCAGAATCCTCCGGTCAGGAAGTTCCAGTAGAACCAGTTAATAATACGGACGGTGATACTGCTCCGTCTCCTGCACCTCAGGGACAGTCCGGTCAGCTTGATTCATTATTTTAAAAGTGCATAAGTAAACAGGCTGTCTGAATATTTTCAGACGGCCTATTTATATCGATAAATTAAAGTGATGGTATTTTAGAAAAAGTTTGATTCGATTGAATTATAGAAGAATTTATTTGAAAGTTTTACAACGAATTATTTTGTGACCGTTAGGGAATAGTCTGTGCCTTAGTCGTACTACCTGAAATATTACTTTCAGTTTGCAATCTTGCTTTAGGAATTGATTTGACTGAGTATTAAGCGCTTTTTCGAGTGTAAGTAAAAATACTTTAGAAATAAAGTTAGCTCTTTTAAGAATCGACGAATAAGCCATCGTTTATGGCAAACCATTCAGCGACAACTTTGTTTACTTCTTCTATGCCTTGTTTCTTCAGGCTGGAGAAGAGCTGAATGCTGATTTGCTGGCGTTCGCTATAAGGTTTCAGTGCTTTTTTGACTGAACTGAGTGTTTTAATTTGGTCGTTTTTGGGGAGTTTGTCTGCTTTTGAAAGTAAGATATGCACAGGACGGCCTGTTTGGTGAAAGAAATCCAACATTTGTATGTCTAGTGCTTTGAGCGGATGACGGGCATCCATAATCAGAATCAGACCGATAAGCTGGGCACGCTTTTGAAGATAGTCGCCAAGCAGTTTCACCCAATGTGCGCGTACTGCTTCGGGAACTTGAGCATAACCATATCCAGGGAGGTCGACCATGAACCCCCCGTTAGTCAGCTCGAAAAAATTAATATGTTGGGTGCGCCCGGGAGTTTTGGAAACATAAGCTAGTCTGACATGGTTAGTTAATGTGTTGATTGCACTAGATTTTCCGGCATTGCTGCGGCCGACAAAAGCAATTTCGGCAGATGTGGTAGGCAGATCTTTGAGATGGTTGACGGTAGTAAAGAATTTAGCATTTTGAAATAGGTTCATAACTGGTAAAATTGTGTGAATTTAGTATAGAATACCATGATTACAAAATCATCGGTTTAACCAAGCAGTAAAAGCTTGGTGTTGAGTATATAAAAAGAGTGTTGCAGGCAGGGATTGCAACGCTGATTCAGGAGCACTTCCATGAAACATTTTACTTTATTGGCTTTTGCGTTGGCCGTAGGAACAGTAATGGCTGCGCCTAAAGCCGATATTGCTAAAGGCAAAGAAATTGCAACCACTATTTGTGCGGCCTGCCATGCGGCTGACGGTAATAGCGGTATCGCTATGTATCCGAAGCTGTCTGCACAACACGCCAGCTATCTTTTCACTCAGACCAAAGAAATTAAAGAAGGTAAGCGCACTACGGGAGCTTCGGCTGTAATGATGCCGCTGGTGGCAAACTTGTCGGAGCAAGACATCTTAAATGTGTCTGCCTACTATGCCAAACAGTTCCCTAAAGAAGGCGAAGCCAATCCGAAAGAAGATTTTGAACTAGGGGCAAAAATCTTCCGTGGTGGTCTTATCGATAAAAAAATTCCCGCATGTATGTCTTGTCATGGTCCAAATGGAGCAGGTATGCCCGGAGGAGGTACGGATATCGTAGCTTATCCGCGTTTGGGTGGACAGCATAAGGCTTATATTGTGGATCAGATGAAGGCTTATAAATCGGGCCAGCGTAAAAACAGCATAATGCAGGATATTGCCAGCCGTATGACAGATATGGAAATGAATGCAGTAGGAAACTTTATCCAAGGATTGCATTAATTACTGCATATGATTATGGTATGAAAACAATAGGCCGTCTGAAAAGAGCATTGTCTTTCAGACGGCCTTAAATGTGATTATACTCATTTTTTAATTTGTTGTATAAAATCGACATTATATGCCTACTCCAAAGAAAACAGTTCCTTTGATACGCCGACCGTGGTTTGCTTTTCTCAGCTCCATGCGGTTTGCCATAGCCTTACTTAGTTTGTTGGGTGTGGCTTCAATTGTCGGAACGGTGTTGCAGCAAAACCAACCACAAACCAATTATGTGGTGAAATTTGGTCCGTTTTGGACGGAAATTTTTGGCTTTTTGGGTTTGTTTGACGTATACGCATCGGGATGGTTTGTCGTCATCATGCTGTTCCTGGTGGTGTCGACCGGATTATGTCTGTGGCGCAATATCCCACCGTTTTTGCGGGAAATGAAGTCTTTCCGCATCAATGCCGGCAATAAGTCATTAGCAGCTATGAAACATACCGTGTTAATAGATGGTGGAATATCGCCTGAAATTGTTAGCCGTTATCTTGACGTTCGGGGATTCAGCACTAAAACGGTACAACGTGAAGACGGTTCCGTATTGATTGCGGCTAAAAAAGGGGCAATGAACAAATGGGGTTATATTTTTGCCCATGCAGCGATTATTGTTATTTGCCTGGGCGGGTTGATTGACAGCAACTTATTGCTGAAATTCGGTATGCTTACCGGAAAAATCGTACCCGACAACGACTCCCAATTCGCACGGGATTTCAAACCTGAAAGCATTCTTGGGAGTAATAATATTTCTTTCCGCGGTAATGTAAACATTATCGAAGGGCAAGGTGCGGATGTCGTGTTTTTGAATGCAGATAAGGGAGTATTGGTACAAGACTTGCCTTTTACTGTTGATCTGAAAAAATTCCATATTGATTTTTACAATACCGGTATGCCGAAAGATTTTGCCAGCGATTTGGTGGTAACGGATAAGGCGACGGGTAAAAAAATAGAGAAAACCATTCGGGTAAACCATCCGCTGACTGTGGACGGCATTACCATTTATCAGGCCAGTTTTGCCGACGGAGGTTCAGATTTGAAGCTTAAGGCATGGAATTTGGCGGGGAAAGGGCGTATGCCGGCAGCGATGAATGCCGTGTCGATGCGCGAATTTCCTTTGAATATCGGAGGGCAGCAATACCGTTTGGAATTCGACCAATTTACTGCTATGAATGTTGAAGATGTGAGCATGCCGTCTGAAAAAGGCACGCAAAATCTTCAGACGGCCATCCAAGATGTGCGTTCCGTGAAACAAGATAGAAAGTTTTCCAACATTGGTCCGTCTATTGTTTATCGTATCCGCGATCAGGCCGGGCAGGCAGTAGAATACAAAAATTATATGTTGCCGATAAAACAGGAAGAAGATTTTTTCTTCATTACCGGCACGCGTACAGGCTTGGAACAGCAATACCGTTGGTTGAGGATTCCCGCCGATGCCCAAGGTAAACTTGATACGTTTATGGCGTTGCGTGAGTTGATTAACCAACCGGATATTCGTAAACGGGCAGTGGAAACAGCTACGCGCGGTACGCCCGATAATGTGCGCAGTCAATTTAACCAAGCTGCCGAAAACACATTAAGCCTGTTTGCTCGCGGCGGTTATTTGGCGTTGAATGATTTTGTTACCAATAATATTCCTCAAGCCCAGCAGGAAAAGATGCAGGGTTATTTCTATCAGATCCTGTACGGTACGATAAATGCCGCATTGGATGAAGCAATCAAGGAATATGGCCTGCCCGAATGGAAACAAGGTGATGACCGTAACCGCTTCTTGTTGAACAGTATGGACGCGTATACCGGTTTGACTGAATATCCGGCACCTGTGTTACTGCAATTGGATGGGTATAAAGAAGTGCGCTCTTCCGGTTTGCAGATGACCCGCTCACCAGGAGCATCATTGGTTTACCTCGGTTCGGTGCTGCTGGTATTGGGTACGGTATTTATGTTTTACATCCGCGAGAAACGTGCTTGGCTGCTGTTTGATAAAGGAACGATACGCTTTTCTATGTCGTCGGGCCGTAACGAACGCGATTTACAAAAAGAATTTCCTGAACACATCCAATGCTTGAAGCAGTTGGAGAAGGACCTGAACCATGACTGATTATACTGAAACTCAAAAATTATCCGGGCATGCGCTGTTGACGCATAAATCGTTTTTACGCCGTTTGGATGTTTGGGATTGGCTGTTTGCTGTTGTTATCGCATTGACGGCCATGTTTGTGCAAACGCAAGCTAGCCATCATATGGATGGCTATGAGATGGCAATTTTGTGGTTTAGTGCCGCCTCTACCGTACTGTTGGGTTGGTTTTTCAAGCCGTTGCGTTGGTTTACCGTGTTGAGCCTCGTGTTGGCTTATGGGGCAATTAAGTTGTACGGAGGCGATATCGGTAATACTGATCGTTTTCTCCTTAAATACTTTTTGAGTAGCCAGTCGGCCATCATGTGGCAGTGCGCCACAGTATTTTTTGCCTTGTTTTGTTATATTGCCGGTGTGCTGTTGGCTAAAAAACAGAATGCCGACCGCAATACTTTGCTGGGTATGGGGACGGCGTTGACATGGGTGTCTGCTTTGGCAGGCTTTACCGGCTTACTGGTACGTTGGCACGAAAGCTACCTGTTGCGCCCTGATGCCGGCCATATTCCCGTATCGAATCTGTATGAAGTATTCATTCTTTTTCTGGTGATTACCGCTTTGATGTATTTGTATTATGAAAGCAAGTTTGCAGTGCAGAAGCTGGGCGGTTTCGTGTTGTCGTTTATGTCGGTAGTGGTGGTGTTTGTGTTGTGGTACAGCGTATCACGTGAGGCGCATACCATTCAGCCGTTGATTCCGGCATTGCAATCTTGGTGGATGAAAATCCATGTGCCGGCAAACTTTATCGGTTACGGTGCGTTCTGTATGGCCGCTATGTTGGGCATCGCCGAACTTTGGGCTATTCGTAGTGAGTCTGCCGGTAAGAAATCATGGTTGCCTGATTCGCAAACGATTGAAGAGGTAATGTACAAAGCTATTGCAGTAGGTTTTTTATTTTTCACTATCGCTACAATCTTAGGTGCACTTTGGGCTGCCGATGCCTGGGGCCGCTATTGGAGTTGGGATCCGAAAGAAACATGGGCGTTTATCGTATGGCTTAATTATGCCGTGTGGCTGCATTTGCGTTTGGTTGCCGGTTGGCGTGGTAAAGTGTTGGCTTGGTGGGCGATTATCGGTTTATTTGTCACTGCGTTCGCTTTTATCGGTGTGAATATGTTTTTAAGTGGTTTGCATTCTTACGGAACACTTTAATGCTTTTCTAATAGGCTGATTTGAGCAAGAGGCCGTCTGAAAACTTTCAGACGGCCTCCTGTTGTTGGAAGTTTTAATTTTGATACCGCAATGATGGACAGTGTTGCAGGTTGCTCATTAAAGTTTCTACGAGACGGGGGGCGGTTTCGCTAAGATCAATACGCTCGGGTTTAATCAGCCATTGGTAAATCAGACCGTCGATAGCAGATTGCAGATAGATCACGGAGGTAGCGGTATCCAGATTATCGGGTAAGGATTTTTGCTTGATACACAGCGTGAGAATATCGGTAAGCCGTTGTTCCCACATGTTTTGGTATTTTTCGATAACGGCAATGATAGCCTGATTTTGCTCGATATGCTCGCATTTCAAGTACAGAATACTGCAAAATTTGTAATGAATTTTATTTCTTTGCAGACGTTCGAAAGTGTTTAGCAGGCTTGCGTGCAGGCTCTCTAAAATATTGCCCGACTCATTGGCTACATCTTCTTCCAGTTTACTGCCTACTTCATCACATAAACGTTGGAACAAACCGTCGAATAAATCTTCTTTATTTTTAAAATGCCAATATAGCGCACCGCGGGTTACCCCGGCTGCTTGGGCGATTTCGTTGAGAGACGCACGGGCAACACCTTTGTGATAAAAAGTTTCAAGTGCGGCGAGCATCAGATCTTCGCGGGTTTTTAGGGCTTCGACTTTGGTTTTTCTCATAATAAAGAGGTAGGGTTATTTTTTGTAAAAATTTTTCTCAATTATAATAAATATCTTTGGAACATACAACGGTGTATGTATAATCTTGGGCATTCCCAAAATGCTGATATTCCAGCGTCTTGAGCAATGCAAGTGATTTTAGATTATCCGTTTTCCGTAGAATTGGATAAATCGGGTGATTGCTTATCAAATACAGAATTTGTAAAGAATCTTATGGAAGTCTAATGATAAAGATAGGAAAATTAATGATATTTCATCCTGCTCATCAAACATTGCGCCTAGCGGCTTTGGCAGTGGCAACAGCATTGGCATTGACCGCATGTGGAAAAGGAGATTCCAAGCATCAACAGACCGAAGGAGCACAAAAGCAGGCTCCCGCCCCTGTGGTTGGTGTGGTTACGGTGCATCCGCAAAAGGTTACCATCAGCACGGATTTGCCGGGGCGGTTGGAGTCGCACCGCTCGGCGGATGTGCGGCCGCAAGTAGGCGGTATTATTAAGAAACGCCTGTTTCAGGAGGGAAGCTATGTGCGTGCAGGCCAACCGTTGTATCAATTGGATGATGCAACTTATGTGGCGGCTCTGGAAAGTGCAAGGGCTCAATTGGCTACTGCCGAAGCTTCGTTGGCGAAGGCTGCCGCCGATGTTACCCGCTATAAGCCGTTGGTGGCGGCGGATGCCATCAGTAAGCAGGAATATGATGCCGCAGTAGCTGCAAAACGTTCTGCTGAAGCGGGAGTGAAAGCAGCGAAAGCGGCGATTAAGTCTTCCCAAATCAATGTGAATTATTCCCGTATTACCGCTCCGATTTCAGGTTATATCGGACAGTCTTTCATCTCGGAAGGTTCGTTGGTAACAGCGGGTAATGCGTCCAAACTTGCCACTATCCAGCAAACCAATCCCATGTACGTCAATCTCACTCAATCAGCTACAGACGTGATGCAGCTGCGCCAGAATATTGCCGACGGAAAAATGCAGTCAGTAAACGGTGCGGTTGAAGTGGGCATCCGCTTGGAAAACGGTAAGGAATATGCTCATAAGGGCCGTTTGTTGTTTACAGACCCTACTGTCAATGAAGCAACCGGCCAAGTTACGTTGCGTGCGGAGGTACCTAACCCCGACAATATCCTGTTGCCCGGGCTGTATGTACGCGTGAATCTGCCGCAAGCTGATGTGCAGGACGTATTTGTTGTGCCGCAGCAAGCAGTTACGCGCGGCAAACAAGATAGTGTTATGGTAGTGAATGCCGACGGTTCGATAGCACCGCGCATGGTAACTGTGGTGCAGCAGCAAGGCAGCAACTGGATTGTTTCAGACGGCCTCCAAGACGGCGATAAGGTTATTGTGGAAGGCTTGGCGATTGTCGGCTTGACGCAGGCAAAAAAAGTAACGCCGAAAGAATGGTCGCCGGTCGGTAATGCAAGTGCTCAGAATAATGCCCAAGCCGCCTCCGCACCTGTTAAGACGGCCTCAGAACCCCAAGCGGCTTCAGCGGATAAATAAGGAACCCTCATGGCTAAGTTTTTTATTGACCGCCCCATTTTCGCATGGGTAATTGCGATATTTATCATCATTGCAGGCGTTCTCGGCATCAGAAGCTTGCCGGTATCGCAATATCCTTCTGTTGCCGCGCCGACTATCCGCCTTTCTGCCGTTTATCCCGGTGCTTCGGCACAGGTGATGGAAGACAGCGTATTGTCGGTTATCGAGCGCAACATGTACGGTGTGGAAGGATTGGATTACATCAGCACCAATGCGTCTTCAAGCGGTGGCGGCACGATTACGCTGACGTTTACGCCCGAAACTGATGAAGATCTGGCACAGATGGAAGTGCAGAACAAGCTTTCGGAAGTAGAAGCCCAACTGCCTGCCACTGTTAAGCAAAACGGTATTACCGTTTCCAAGTCTCGCTCCAACTTTTTGATGGTTTTGATGCTTTCTTCAAAAACCATGAGCACGGAAGACATTGCCGACTATGTGGAGCGCAATATCAAGCCTGAAATCCAACGGGTAAACGGTGTAGGTGAGGCACGCCTATTCGGTTCGCAACGGGCCATGCGCGTGTGGATCGACCCTAAAAAACTGCAAAACTACAATTTGTCGTTTGCCGATGTGTCCGCTGCAATCAGTGCGCAAAACGCGCAGATTTCCGCTGGCTCTTTGGGTGCGCTGCCGGCGGTACAAGGCCAAACCATCAGCGCTACCGTAACAGTACAAGGGCAGATGAGTACGCCGGAAGAATTCGGCAATATCGTATTGCGCTCGACTACGGGTGGTGCCAATGTGTATTTGAAAGACGTGGCTGAAATCCGCTTGGGTAGCCAAGACTATTCCACCTCGACCCGTTTGAACGGCGAGCCTTCCGTCGGTATGGCAGTAATGCTTTCCAACAGCGGCAATGCGATCGAAACCGCAGCGGCGGTACGCGACAAAATGACGCAGTTGGAGCGGTTCTTCCCGTCGGATATGACTTGGTCCTCGCCGTATGATACGTCCAAGTTCGTTTCCATTTCGATTGAAAAAGTAGTACATACGCTGCTTGAAGCGATTGTGCTGGTGTTTATCGTGATGTACCTGTTTTTGCAGAACATCCGTTATACGTTGATTCCGACTATCGTCGTGCCGATTTCTTTGCTGGGTGCATTTGCTTCGATTTGGTATCTGGGCATGTCGATTAACGTGCTGACCATGTTTGCGATGGTGTTGGTTATCGGTATCGTGGTGGATGATGCCATCGTAGTGGTGGAAAACGTCGAAAGGATTATGTCCGAAGAAGGATTGCCGCCGCTTGAAGCCACTAAAAAGGCCATGAGTCAGATTTCGGGTGCGGTTATCGGTATCACGGCCGTCTTAATTTCTGTATTCGTACCGTTGGCAATGTTCAGCGGGGCAACCGGCAATATTTACCGCCAGTTCGCTATTACCATGGCGATTGCGATCGCGTTCTCCGCTTTTCTGGCTTTATCGCTCACTCCCGCATTGTGCGGAACCTTGCTGAAGCCGATTCCCAAAGGCCATCATGCAGAGAAAAAAGGATTCTTCGGCTGGTTCAACCGCAAGTTTTCAGACGGCACCCACCGTTATGAAAGTTGGGTGGCCAGATTGCTGCGAAAAGCAGCGCGCATGATGGTGGTTTATGTAGCATTGGCTGCCGTAGCAGGGTTGTTGTTTGTCCGCATTCCCTCTTCTTTCCTGCCGCAGGAAGATCAGGGCACTTTGTTGATGCTGGTCCAACTGCCGTCGGGTGCCACCAAAGAGCGCACCGATGCGACGCTGGCTGTGGCGAATAAAGTGATTATGTCTATGCCCGAAGTTGAGAACTTCATCGGCGTATCAGGGTTCAGCTTTGCCGGTTCGGGGCAAAATGCGGGTTTCGGCTTTATTACGCTGAAAGACTGGGCGAAACGCAGCACTCCGGGGAGTGATGCCGCATCGGTAGCCGGAAAAATCACTGGTGCGTTGATGGGCAGCGTGAAAGACGGTTTTTCCATTGTAATCAATCCTCCCGCCATTTTAGAGTTGGGCACCAGCTCGGGTTTTGAAATGTATCTGCAAGACCGCAATAACAGCGGCCATGAAGCTCTGCTGGCAAAACGTAACGAGTTGATCGGCAAAATGCGACAAAATCCGATGTTTGATGCCAGTAATGTGCGCGCTTCGGGTTTGGAAGATGCACCGCAGCTGAAAATCGACATCAACCGTCAGGCCGCCGCTGCACAAGGTATCGACTTTTCCAGCATCCGCAACGTATTGGCAACGGCTTTGGGTTCGTCTTATGTCAGCGATTTTCCAAACAAAGGCCGTTTGCAGCGCGTTATTGTGCAGGCAGATGCGGCAGGACGTATGCAACCTTCCGATATTCTGGCGTTAACCGTGCCGAATAGTCAGGGTGTGGCTGTACCGTTGTCTACGATAGCCACGGTTTCATGGGAAAAAGGCATTGAGCAAAGCATACGTTTCAACGGTTATCCCGCCATGCAGATTTCCGGCGCAGCCGCTTCGGGCTACTCTTCGGGCGAAGTGATGGCCGAAGTGCAGCGCATGGTTGATGAAATGGACGGTTACAGCTTGGAATGGAGCGGTCAATCCCGCGAGGAAATCAAAGGCAGCTCGCAAACCACGATACTTTATACATTTGCAATTATCGCCGTATTTTTGGCATTGGCCGCATTGTATGAGAGTTGGTCGATTCCGCTGGCGGTGATTTTGGTGGTGCCGTTGGGTTTCCTCGGCGTGGTATTGGGCGTAACCGGCCGCAACCTGTTCGGAGGTTTGTTCGGTGCGCCGCCTTCTTATCTCAATGATGTTTATTTCCAAGTCGGTTTGATTACGGTAATCGGCTTGAGTGCGAAAAACGCGATTCTGATTATTGAGTTTGCCAAAGACCTTCAGGCTCAAGGCAAAACGGCATTGGAAGCTGCCCTTGCAGCCGCACACTTGCGTTTCCGCCCGATTATCATGACTTCGTTTGCCTTTATTTTGGGCGTAGTGCCGCTGTATATCGCTTCGGGAGCCAGCTCTGCCAGCCAGCGTGCCATCGGTACGACCGTTTTCTGGGGCATGTTGATCGGCACGGTGTTGTCGGTATTTTTGGTGCCGCTGTTTTATGTGGTGGTGCGCAAATTCTTTAAAGATACGCCTCGGCAACTGGAACGTGCCAAACTGCATGCCGCCGAAGCGGGGATGACTGCGGAAATGGTCGATAAATATGTGGGCGATGCCGAATCGGGTGCAGGTTTGAGTGAAGAAGAAAAACGCGCCTTGCACGAGGATAAGGATTAAACATGAAAACAGTAAATTTCAAACCAGCTCTGAGTGCTGTGGCTGCCGCCGTTGTGCTTTCAGCCTGTACCATGATTCCCAAGTACCAAGAGCCGCAAGTAAGCGTGCCGGAAACTTTCAGGCACGACACGCAGCCCGAAACGGGTATTCAGGCGGCCTCATTGGGTTGGCAGGATTATTTCGCCGACCCTCGTCTGCACCGCTTGATCGAACTGGCTCTGGCACGTAACACCGATTTGCGTACCGCGGCTTTGAATGCGGAAGCGATACGCAAGCAATATATGATTGCCCGCGCCGATTTGCTGCCCGGCATCAACGCTTCGGGCAGCGGGCAGCGCGGTCGGGTGGCGGCAGATTTAAGTACCACGGGCACTTCGAGGGTTTCTTCGTCTTATACCGTGGGTTTGGGTGTTACCGCTTATGAATTGGATTTGTTCGGTAGGGTGCGCAGCACTGCCGAAGCGGCCAAGCAAAACTACTTTAACAGTGCGGCAGCCCGTGATTCCGCTCATTTGAGTTTGGTGGCAACCGTTGCCAAAGCCTATTTCAACGAGCGTTATGCTGAAGAAGCGATGAAATTGGCGCAGAATGTGTTGAAAACCCGCGAGCAGACTTACAAACTGACGCAGTTGAAACATAAAGCGGGTGTGGTTTCCGCCATTGATTTGCGCCAACAAGAAGCCTTGATCGAATCGGCCAAGGCGGATTATGCCGCTGCCGTGCAGAGTAAAGAACAAGCGCGCAATGCGTTGGCCGTCTTAATCAACCAACAACTGCCGGAAGATTTGCCTGCCGGTTTGCCTTTGAACAAGCAGTTTAAAATCAGCAAACTACCTGCCGGTTTGACTTCCGATGTGCTGCTCAACCGCCCCGATATCCGCGCGGCCGAGCATTCTTTAAGGCAAGCCAATGCCAATATCGGTGCGGCGCGGGCGGCATTTTTCCCCAGTATCAGCCTTACCGGCACCATCGGTACCGGCTCCACCGAATTGAGCAGATTGTTTAAAGGCGGTAACGGCACATGGGCATTTGTGCCGACCATCAATCTGCCGATTTTCAATTGGGGCAGCAATAAAGCCAATCTGGATGCCGCTAAAATCCGCCAACAAATTCAGGTGGTGAACTATGAAGCCGCCGTTCAAGCCGCTTTCCGCGATGTGTCCGATGCGTTGGTTGCGCGCGAGCAGCTCGACAAACGTTATGAGGCCGCTGCCAAACAAGGAAAATCTTATGCCGACTATCTGCGCTTGGTGCGCTTGCGTTACAGGCACGGCGTTTCTAGCGCACTGGATTTGCTGGATGCCGAACGCAGCAGTTACGGTGCAGATACTGCCTTGCTGGGTATACAGCGAACCCGTTTGGAAAATCTGGCCGATCTCTATAAAGCCTTGGGAGGCGGTTTGAAACGCCATACGCAGGATAGGGCACAGCAGTAACGCCATAGCTGTTTTAGATGCGAAAGGCCGTCTGAAAACGCTTGCTTTGTTTGCAAATTGTGTTTTCAGACGGCCTTTTCGGCAGCGGGTTCTTTCACGGCCATCTATGATGTTTCAGACGGCCTGACCGACCCCGTTCATAAGGTTTTTCAGTTTTCTTCCACTTCTATGCTCAGATACGAGCTTTGTTTCAAACCGCGGCAGAATTCGGCAAAGTAGCTGTTGCGTTCGTTGCTGCTCAATTTTGCCCAGCGGGATTTTTCTTCGAATTTATTCAGTACTTCTTCAGGTGAAAGATGCACGTAGTGCAGCATGTCTTCGATGGTGTCGTGTTCTTCCATGCCGCCGAAAACGATTTCGCCGTTGTCGCGCACGTAAACGTTAACGGAGTCGGTGTCGCCGAAAAGATTGTGCATGTCGCCGAGAATTTCTTGGTAGGCTCCGACCATGAAAACGCCGAGCAGATAAGGTTCTTTAGGCTTCGGTTCGTGTACGCGCATGCTGGATTCTATGCTCTGCTGGTCGACGTATTGGCTGATTTTACCGTCCGAATCGCAGGTTAAATCTTGCAGCACGGCACGGCGGGTCGGGTATTCGTCTAACCTGTGCAACGGCATGATGGGTAATACTTGCCCGATGGCCCATGTGTCGGGCAGGCTTTGGAAAACAGAGAAATTGCAGAAATATTTATCGGCCAATTTGTCGTTCAAATCATCGTAAACTTGCCGTTGCGAACGCCGGCTGGCCTGAAGTTGCTGTTTCAGACGGCGGCAGAGAACGGCATGCAGTTGTTCGGCCAATGCTTTTTCTTTGAGCGGCACTTTGCCTTCGAGATATTGCTCGGTAACTTCGGTAAAGTAATGGCCGATGCGGTAATAGGTTTCGGTAACCATTTCGCTGTCGTTGATGTCCAAATAAGCGATCAGCTTTTGGGTGGCGAACGAAAGGTTTTCTTCGTCGGTAATTTCCGGCACTTCCTCGGGAAGGCGTTCGACATCGGTAACATTCATTACCAGCACCGCATGGTGTGCGGTCATGGCGCGGCCCGATTCGGAAAAAATATTAGGATGCGGCACGCCGTTTTCGTTGCAGTATTCGGCCAACATGGAAACAATCACATGCGAATATTCGCCCATATCGTAGTTGATGGAGCTGGCATTGCGCGAGTGGGTGCCGTCATAATCCACACCTAATCCGCCGCCCACGTCCACATACTCGATCGGCAGTCCCAATCCGCGCAATTCGGCAAAATAGCGCACCGCCTCTTTAAACCCTGCGCGGTAGTCGGCAATATTGGAAATTTGCGAACCCATGTGGAAATGCATCAGTTTTACCGTGTCGGCCAGCCCCGCAGCAGTCAATTTTTCCGCCGACGAAATCAGTTGTGCGGCGGATAAGCCGAATTTGCCTTTTTCGCCGCCGGTATCCGCCCATTTGCCTGAAGCCAGTGAAGACAAACGTACGCGCAGGCCCAAATTGGCTTTCACGCCGAGTTTTTGCGATTCTTCAATAACCAGATCGACTTCGGTTTCTTTCTCAATCACGATGAAAACCTGATGCCCCAGTTTCTGACCCATCAAGGCCAGGCGGATGAAGTCGCGGTCTTTGTAGCCGTTGCACACGATGGTGCCGCCTCTGGGGGCAAATGCCAGCACAATCATCAGCTCGGGTTTGGAGCCTGCTTCCAAGCCGATGGATACTTGGTCGTTTTTCGGCACGATAATGTTTTTTACTACCGATTCTTGTTGGTTGACTTTAATCGGGTAAATCGCCGTATAGCGGCCTTGGTATTCGTTTTTCCGGATGGAACGGTTGAATGCCGCGCACAAACGGGCTACCCGGTCTTGCAGAATATCGGGGAAGCGGAACAACATCGGCAGGTCTTGGCCGCGCTCGTTGAGTTGGCCGACCAAATCGTATAAGTCGACCTGCACGTCGCTGTTGTCGTTGGGTCTGACCACGACGTGGCCTTTGTCGTTTACCGAATAATAGCAGTCGCCCCAATGACGGATACCGTATAGCGAGGCGCTGTCTGCAACCGACCAAGACATAATTTGACTCCTTGAGAAAATTGGGAAAACGGCTTGCATCATAGCACAGACAAGGAAACGGAGCGGAAGAAAAAAAGCCCTTTCAAAACAATCTGCTTTCACGTTTTCAGACGGCCTTTGCTATATAATACCCACACTTTCAACCTATCCACAGGAATCCGTTATGAGCCATAAAACCGATGCCGAAATCGCCCAAGCCGCTGCAATACGACCAATAGGCGAGATTGCCGCCAAACTCGGCCTGAATGCCGACCAATACGACCCTTACGGTAAATACAAAGCTAAAATCAATCCGGCCGACGTATTTGCCTTGCCGAAAAAACAAGGCCGTCTGATTTTGGTAACGGCCATCAACCCAACACCTGCGGGCGAAGGCAAAACCACCGTAACCATCGGTTTGGCCGATGCTTTAAACTACATCGGCAAGCAGGCCGTTATTGCCCTGCGCGAACCTTCGCTCGGCCCTGTGTTCGGCGTGAAAGGCGGTGCGGCAGGCGGCGGATATGCGCAAGTGTTGCCGATGGAAGACATTAATCTGCACTTTACCGGCGATTTCCATGCCATCGGTGCGGCCAACAACCTGCTGGCCGCCATGCTCGATAACCATATTTATCAAGGCAACGAATTGAATATCGACCCCAAACGCGTGCTGTGGCGGCGCGTGGTCGATATGAACGACCGCCAGTTGCGCAACATCATCGACGGCATGGGCAAGCCTACCGACGGCGTGATGCGCCCCGACGGTTTTGACATCACCGTTGCCTCCGAAGTGATGGCCGTGTTCTGCTTGGCCAAAGATTTGGCCGACTTAAAAGAACGCTTGGGCAATATTCTCGTGGCTTACACCAAAGACGGCAGCCCCGTTTACGCACGAGATTTGAAAGCCAACGGTGCAATGGCGGCATTGTTGAAAGATGCGGTTAAGCCCAATCTGGTGCAAACCATCGACGGCACACCGGCTTTCGTACACGGCGGCCCGTTTGCCAACATCGCCCACGGCTGCAACTCCGTAATTGCCACCCGTGTTGCCCGCCATTTAGGCGATTATGCCGTTACCGAAGCCGGTTTCGGTGCGGATTTGGGCGCGGAAAAATTCTGCGACATCAAATGCCGCTTGGCCGGAATCAAACCCGATGCCGCGGTAGTGGTGGCCACCGTGCGTGCGCTTAAATATAACGGCGGCGTGGAACGTGCCAATTTAGGCGAAGAAAACCTGAACGCGCTCGAGAAAGGCCTGCCGAACCTGCTCAAACACATCAGCAACCTGAAAAACGTGTTCGGTTTGCCGGTGGTGGTTGCACTCAACCGCTTTGTTTCCGATACCGATGCCGAACTCGATATGATTCAGACGGCCTGTGCCAAAGAAGGCGTTGAAGTATCGTTAACCGAAGTGTGGGGCAAAGGTGGCGCGGGCGGTGCCGATTTGGCTCAAAAAGTGGTGAATGCCATCGAAACCCAGCCCAATAACTTTACGTTCACCTACGACAACGATTTGAGCGTGCAAGACAAAATCCGCACCATCGCCCAAAAAATTTACGGTGCGGCCGATGTCGATTTCAGCAGCGAAGCCCTTGCCGAAATCGCCTCGCTTGAGAAGCTCGGTCTCGACAAAATGCCTGTTTGTATGGCGAAAACCCAATATTCTTTAAGCGACAACGCCAAACTTTTGGGTAAACCCGAAGGCTTCCGTATCACCGTGCGCGGTATCACCGTGTCGGCCGGCGCAGGCTTTATCGTCGCCCTGTGCGGCAACATGATGAAAATGCCCGGCCTGCCGAAAGTGCCCGCCGCCGAGAAGATTGACGTGGATGAAAACGGCGTGATTCACGGGTTGTTCTGATATTGAGCTTGTAGAAGGCCGTCTGAAAATTATTTTTCAGACGGCCTTTTCTTATCGGATACCCTATAATAACGGCCATTCGATTTATCTCACTAAGAAGGCCGTCTGAAAATATGACCCAAAACACAAACAACCTCTGCTGGCTCGATATGGAAATGACCGGATTGGATCCGGAAAAAGAACGCATTATCGAAGTTGCCATGATCATTACCGACCCGCACCTGAATGTTTTGGCGCAATCCGAGGTTTACGCCATCCACCAAAGCGACGAAGTGCTGAACAATATGGACGAATGGAACACCGCCACCCACCAACGCACGGGGCTTACGCAGAGGGTGCGCGAATCGGCTTATACCGAAGCCGAAGTGGAACAGAAACTGTTGGACTTTATGGCACAGTGGATTCCCGAGAAAACCACGCCGATGTGCGGCAACACCATTCATCAAGACCGTCGTTTTATGGTGCGTTATATGCCGAGGTTGGAGGCCTATTTCCACTATCGCAATTTGGACGTTTCCACCTTAAAGGAGCTTGCCCGCCGTTGGAACCCTGCGGTTTATAAAGGTGTGGTGAAAAAAGGTTCGCATCAGGCATTGGACGATATTCTGGAAAGCATTGAAGAAATGCGTTATTACCGTGAAAACTTTCTCAAGTTGCCCGGGCAATTGTCTGAGTAAAGCCGGTTTGCCGTTTTTTGTGTTTTATTTACAGAATTTTAATCCATCTCAAACAAGCCGTCTGAAAAACCTTGAAGCCTGTTGGCGGTGGCGTTTTCAGACGGCATTCCGTGTTTTCCGACCGCTATCGGGCGCGTCGGACTTTCTGCTTTTTTAGCCAAAATTTGAGCAAAATCAAGCTGTTTTTCCGTACGGTATTTAGACTGACGGCCGGTGTTGGCGACAGTCGCCCGACCGCCGGTAAATAATTATGTGTGCGGGATTGGTATAAAAGTTGGATAACGAATGGAATGGATAAAAAAAAATTGGCCAATCATATTGGTTGCTTTTGTTGTTGCACTGATTAGGAGCGTTGCTTTTGATCAAATCTCGGATAATGCCTGCTGGAACGTTAAAAATATTCCAGTAGGTTTGAGTTGGCGGCAGCAAAAAGAATTTTGTCAGTGTGTACGTAGAACGGGCGATTACTATATTACCCTTGAAGCTGTTAAAAGGATAAGCACTGGAGAGGGGAGGCCGGATGATTTTAAAAGGTATGACAAGCTTTTTAATGTTAGTTGTGAAGAAAATGCTTTAAAAGTATCCAAATATTTTTGGTAACCACGTTTTTAAACTTGGTATACTACAAGTAACTACAAATAATTTAAGCCGTTTCAGACGGCCTTGCTGTTTTTATGAATAAAATTACTCAGACTTCAGCCTGGCAAAATTTGCAGGCCCATCAAATCAATACCGCCAATCTGCATATGCGCGACCGGTTCGCCGCAGACGGCCAGCGTTTCGACAAAATGCATGAAACCCTGCACGGCATGCTTTTCGATTACAGCAAAAACCGCGTTAACGAAGAAACGCTTAACCTGCTCTGCATGCTGGCCGATGCCGCCGGTGTCAAACAACAGGCCGAAGCGATGCGGTGCGGCGAAAAGATCAACATCAGCGAAAACCGTGCTGTGCTGCACACTGCTTTGCGTCTGCCCTTGGATGCCGAACCGGTAATGGTGGACGGCGAAAACGTGCTGCCGAAAATCCGACACGAACTTAGCCGTGCGCTCGCTTTTGCCGAGAACCTGATTAACGGGGTGCATTTGGGCGTAACTGGAAAACGAATTACCGACTTTGTGCATATCGGTATCGGCGGTTCCGACTTGGGACCGCAAATGGTTACGCAGGCATTGCAGCCGTATCACAAAACCGTGCGCGTACATTTCGTATCGAATTCCGACGATGCGAATATTGCCCAAGTGCTTGCTTTGTTAAATGCCGAAACCACGGTATTTTGCGTTGCCAGTAAATCGTTCGGCACCCCCGAAACCCTGTTGAACGCCCATGCCGCACGGACATGGTACCGCGAGCAGGGTTTGCCCGAAGCAGGGATCGCCCGCCATTTCGTCGCCATTTCCAGTGATGTGAATGCCGCACAGAATTTCGGCATTGCCGAAGATAATGTGTTTGCCATGTTCGATTGGGTGGGTGGGCGCTATTCCGTATGGTCGGCCATCGGCCTGCCCGTGATGGTGGCGGTTGGAGAGAGCAAGTTCCGCCAGTTTTTAAACGGCGCACATGCGATGGACGAGCATTTTTTCACTGCAGAATACCGTCGCAATATCCCCGTGCTGTTGGCATTGCTTGGCGTGTGGTATGGTAATTTTTGCGGCGCAGCAGGGCAGGCAGTTGTGCCTTACAGCCACAATTTGCGTCGCTTCCCCGGTTATTTGCAGCAGCTTGATATGGAAAGCAACGGCAAGTGCCGCACTTTGCACGGCGAAGCGGTGGAATATCACACCGGCGGCATTCTTTTCGGCGAAGAAGGCGTAAATTGTCAGCATGCGTTTTTCCAATTATTGCATCAAGGTACGCGGCTGATTCCGGTCGATTTTATCGTACCGATGCGAACACCTTATAAAATTGGCCGCCAGCACCGCTTTACCGTGGCTAATGCTTTTGCCCAGGCCGAAGCGTTGATGCTCGGCAAAACATTGGAGGAGGCGCGCGCCGAGCTTGTTCTTTTGCCCGAAGCCGAGCGTGAAGAGCTGGCTCCGCAGAAAGAGTTTCCCGGCAACCAACCCAGCAACAGTATTTTGTTGGACGAACTCAGCCCGTTCAATCTGGGGATGCTGATGGCGATGTACGAACATAAAATCTTTGTTCAAGGCGTTATCTGGGGCATCAACCCCTTCGACCAGTGGGGGGTGGAATACGGAAAAGTGTTGGCGAAAACCATCGAGCCGGAGCTCAGCCAGCCGCGCGATTTGCAACACGATACTTCTACCTGCGGCCTGATTGAGTATTACCGCCGCTGTCAAAATATCAAATAGAAAGGTTCTTAAAATAAGCTAAAAGGCCGTCTGAAAAATTTTTCGGCGGCCTTTTGAAGTAAATAAATTTTGATTTGATATTTAATTTCAAAAAATGCAAATATTAAAAATTAAAATCTCTAAAAATCTAAAAATAATAGATTTACACAATAAAATAGCTAGAAATAAACTTTCAGCCTTGCCATAGGCCGTCTGAACCGTTAACCTTAGCAACCTGATTCATTGCATAGAAAAGAACAATCATGACACCACGCCACCAAACAGACGATGTAAAAATTAAAGAAGTAAAAGAACTGCTTCCTCCCATTGCCCACCTTTACGAACTCCCCATCAGCGATCACGCCGCCGATCTCGTGCACCAAACCCGCGGCGAAGTGACCAAACTCGTTCACGGCGAAGACAACCGCCTGCTGGTGATTATCGGCCCGTGTTCCATCCACGACCCCAAAGCCGCGCTGGAATACGCCGAGCGTTTGCTGCCGTTGCGTAAAAAATACGAAAAAGAGCTGTTGATCGTGATGCGCGTTTACTTTGAAAAACCGCGTACCACCGTCGGCTGGAAAGGGCTGATCAACGACCCGCACCTCGACGGCACGTTCGACATCAACTTCGGTTTGCGCCAAGCCCGCAAGCTGTTGCTCACACTCAACAATATGGGTATGCCCGCATCAACCGAGTTTCTCGACATGATTACCCCGCAATACTATGCCGACCTGATTTCGTGGGGCGCTATCGGTGCGCGTACCACCGAAAGCCAAGTGCACCGAGAGCTGGCCAGCGGCTTGTCTTGCCCGGTCGGCTTCAAAAACGGCACCGACGGCAACCTGAAAATCGCCATCGATGCCATCGGCGCAGCCAACCATCCGCACCATTTCCTGTCGGTAACCAAAGCCGGCCATTCGGCGATTGTCCACACCGCAGGCAACCCCGACTGCCATGTGATTTTACGCGGCGGCAAAGAGCCGAATTACAGCAGCGAGCATGTGAAAGCAGCTGCCGAACAGCTTACCCAAGCAGGCGTAACACCCAAACTGATGGTCGATTTCAGCCACGCCAACAGCCGTAAAGACTACAAACGCCAAATGGAAGTGGCTCAAGATGTCGCCCAACAAATCCGCGACGGCGAAAACAACATCATGGGCGTGATGGTGGAAAGCCACTTGGTAGAAGGCCGCCAAGACAAGCCTGTATGCTACGGCCAAAGCATCACCGATGCCTGCATCGGCTGGGAGCAAACCGAAGAGCTGCTGTCTTTGCTGGCAGAAGCCAACCGCAGCCGCGTGTAAATATTATTTCCCCAAATAGCAAAAAGGCCGTCTGAAACTTTTCAGACGGCCTGAAGCTTTTTTCAAGCTGAAAAGCAATTATCCGAAAATCCTATCGGTTATCATGCAATTCGGCCGCATGAAGTGTATTTTCCAATAACGTGGCGATGGTCATCGGGCCGACTCCGCCGGGTACGGGCGTAATCATAGAGGCACGTTCTTTGGCCACTTCAAATTCCACATCGCCACACAGTTTGCCGTCTTCCAAACGGTTGATGCCCACATCGATAACCACTGCCCCGGGCTTAATCCATTCGCCTTTCACGAAGTTCGGTTTGCCCACGCCGACAACAACAATATCGGCGGCACCGACTTCTTCCGCCAAGTTTTGAGTGGCGCTGTGGCAAATGGTAACGGTGGCGCGTGCCAGTAATAATTCCAAGGCCTGAGGGCGGCCCACGATGTTGGATGCTCCGACAACCACGGCTTTTTTTCCCGTAACGTCAATGCCGTATGCTTCCAGCAAAGTCATGACACCTTTGGGCGTGCAAGGGCGCATCAGCGGCATTTTGACAACCAAACGTCCGACATTGTAAGGATGGAAGCCGTCAACGTCTTTATGCGGCAGAATGCGCTCCAGCACGGCTTGGCTGTCGATTTGTTTGGGCAGCGGCAGTTGCACGAGAATGCCGTCTACTTCGGCGTTGCCGTTTAATTCGTCAACCAGTTTCAATAGTGCTTCCTGTGAGGTGTCGGCGGGCAATTCGTAAGAAAGGGATTCAAAGCCTACTTTTTCGCAAGCCAGTTTCTTATTGCGGACATAAACTGCGCTGGCCGGGTCGTTTCCGACCAGTATGACGGCCAAGCAAGGAGTGTGAAGGCCGGAGGCGCGGCGTTCGGCGGTTTTTCGGGCGAGAATCTCCAAGCGTTGGCGGGAAACCTCCTTGCCGTTGATTAATTGTGCGGTCATGGTTTTCTTTCTGCGAAACGGGATGGGTAACGAGTGGCAGATTATCGCATTTTTGTTGCCCGCTTTCATCTGTTTGTGTCGAGGCCGTCTGAAAAGAGGGCACAGGCTTTCGGTTGCCGGCGTGCGGCGGTCTGTTTGGAGTCGGGTTGCTTGTCGGATATTTTAAATCGCTTAATAAAATAAACAGATAGCGTGAGAGTGCCGCTTTTTATATAAAGCGGACTTGACGTATTTTAAGGCTGCAGGTATAGTTCGCTTCTCTCGTCGGGGCGTAGCGCAGTCTGGTTAGCGCACCTGTTTTGGGAACAGGGGGTCGTGAGTTCGAATCCCACCGCCCCGACCAGTTTACGTTCCATCCAGCCCGATGTTTGAGGCGCGAAAACCGCAACGCGCCCGTAGCTCAACCGGATAGAGCACCCGCCTTCTAAGCGGGCGGTTACAGGTTCGATTCCTGTCGGGCGCGCCAAATCAAGTTTCTTTTGCGGTGGCTGTAGCTCAGTTGGTAGAGCCCCGGATTGTGATTCCGGTTGTCGTGGGTTCGAGCCCCATCAGCCACCCCAAATCATTTAAACCCGTGTATGAAAATACACGGGTTTTTGCTTATGATTTGTTTCAGCTTAAGGGTTTGGAATAACCGTTTCAAACGGCCTAACCTTTTCCAACGGCGGGCACTTCGGTATCATGGCGGCAACTTGTTTATTCGAAAGTGAAATCATGTCTGAATGGCAGCTTCCAGAGTTTGAGTGCAAAATCTGCCCACCGGAGCAGTTGGTGGAGCGTATTGCCGCACTGCCGCGCCCGCTGGTGTTTACCAACGGCTGTTTCGATATTCTGCACCGCGGGCATGTAACTTATTTGGCACAGGCGAGGGCGACCGGTGCAGCCATGGTGTTGGCTTTAAACACCGATGCTTCGGTGCGCCGTTTGGGTAAAGGGGGCGACCGCCCGATCAATCCTTTGGAAAACCGTGCGGCGGTTGCGGCTGCATTGGAATGTGTGGATTTGGTTACTTGGTTTGACGAAGATACGCCGGCCGAACTTATCGAACAGATCTGCCCGGATATTTTGGTTAAAGGCGGCGATTGGGCTCCTGAAAATATTGTCGGGGCGGCAGAAACTCTTGCGCGTGGCGGTAAAGTGTATTCGATTCCCTTTTTACATCAAACTTCTACCACTCAAACGCTGGCGAAAATCCGTGCGGCAGAAGTGGCAGCCGAACGATGATGCCGCTCAAGCCGCAACATTGGAAATTGTTGGCAGCGCTTTCAGACGGCCTGCCGAAGCATGTGTCGGAGCTGAGCCGTTTGGTGGACATCAAACCGCAGCAAATTAACGGCTTCTGGCAGCAGATGCCGCCGCATATCCGCGGCTTGTTGCGCCAGTATGACGGCCAATGGCGGCTGGTTCGCCCGTTGGCCGTGCTCGACGAAGCACAAGTACGGCAAATCGGTGCGGAACACGGTTTTCAGACGGCCTTGAAGCACGAATGCTCTTCCAGCAATGATATTGTGTTGGAACAGACCAAACAGTCGGTTGAATCGGTGCACCGCTTTTTGTGTGTTACCCATCATCAGAAGAAAGGGCGCGGCCGCCAAGGTAAGGCGTGGGAAGACCGTTTGGGCGAATGTCTGATGTTCAGTTTCGGCTGGGCGTTTGATAAGGCGCAAGGCGAACTGGGGGCGTTGGCGTTGGTTGCTGCGTTGGCCTGTCAGCGTGCGTTGGCGGCGTTTGGCGTGGCGGCACAGATCAAATGGCCGAACGATTTGGTGGTCGGTCGGCAAAAACTCGGCGGGATTCTGATTGAAACCGTGCGTAGCAGTGGCAAAACCGTTGCGGTAATCGGTATCGGTATTAACTTTGTTTTGCCTAAAGAAGTGGAAAATGCCACTTCTGTGCAGGCTGCTTTTCAGACGGCCTCACGTCAGGGACTGGCAGTTGCACGGTTGTTATCGCTATTGTTGAAAGAACTGGGCGGGTTGTTGGCACAGTTCGAGCGGCACGGTTTTGCACCGTTGTTGCCGACTTACATCGATGCCAACCGCGATTTCAACCGCCCTGTACGTCTGCTTCAAGACGGAGTAACCATGTACGAAGGCACGGTGGCGGGGGTAACCGAACAGGGGGCTTTGCGTCTGCTGACTGAAAAGGGTGAAAAGGTTGTGGTTAGCGGTGAAATCAGTTTGCGTCCCAACGACGATCTGGTGCCGGTTCCGGCAGCCAAGCCCAAACGCCATTTGTTGTTGGATGGCGGCAACAGCCAGCTCAAATGGGCATGGGTGGAAAACGGGCAAATCGTCCACATGAACCGCGCACCTTACCGTGATTTGGGTTTGCTCGGTGCCGAATGGCGTGAACGTTCAGACGGCCTCATCCGCATTACGGGTTGTGCAGTGTGCGGCGAAGCCAAGAAAGAGCTCGTTGCCGCGCAGTTGCCGCAGCCGGTTGAGTGGTTGCCGTCTATGCCGCAGGCTTTGGGGATTCGCAACCATTACCGTAATGTGGCCGAACATGGTTCCGACCGTTGGTTCAATGCACTCGGCAGCCGCCGTTTCACTCAAAATGCGTGCGTGGTGGTAAGCTGTGGTACGGCAGTAACGGTTGACGCACTGACGGACGACCATCATTATCTTGGTGGCACCATTATGCCGGGCTTTCATTTGATGAAAGAGGCGATGGCCTTGAAAACCGCCAACCTCAACCGGCCGCTCGGACGGGTGTATCCTTTTCCCACCACTACCGCCAATGCTTTGGCCAGCGGGATGATGGATGCCGTATGCGGTTCGGTGATACTGATGCATAGCCGTCTGAAAGAAAAAATCGGCAGTGAAAAGCCCGTCGACTTGATTATTACCGGCGGTGGTGCGGCAAAAGTGGTGCAGGCGTTGCCGCAAACTTTTGTTTTGGACAATACAGTTAAAATTGTAGATAATCTCGTGATTTACGGCTTACTCAACTGGATAGAACAACAATGAAATGGTTATTTGCCGTGCTGGTGGCGCTGAACATCATCGTATTCGGTGGAATGGTTGCCAGCCGTGTCGCAGAAAAACAGAAAACCGTTGTCGAACCGACCGTTCCCATTGTCGGCAATACGCAACACGAACTCAGTGTGCCGGAGGTGCTCAACAAGTCGTCCGAGTCCCCCGTTTCTGCCTCTGATTCCTCTGCTCCCGATTGGATTACCTCGACCAAATCTTCTGCCGAAGTGGCATCCGAATCTTCAGATGATGAAAAAGCGGTGGCCGAGCGTAAAGCCAAAGAAGAGCAGTCGGCCAAAGAAAAAAAAGAACGCGAAGAGAAAGAAAAGCGCGAGAAAGAAGCGGCATTGGCAAAAGAACAGGCTGACGGGAAAGAACAAAAAGACTCTAAAGAAACAGCGACCGCCGCCAATGACAGTCGCCAGTGTACGGCCTCGGCTAACATCACTTTGGATGAAGACGACTACCACCGTATCAAAGGCTTGCTCAAAAATTGGCCCCATGTTGCCGCACGTAAAGTGGAAAAACGGACAAACGGTGCCAAAAACAGTAACCAAGCGCAGAAAACCTACCGTGTATTGCTGCCTTCCGGCGGTGATGCGGTGGCGCAGTTGAATAAACTTTCTGATAAAGGGTTTAGCGCAACGATTTACGAAGGCGACATCAGCGTCGGTATTACCCGCAGCAAGTCTGCCGCCCAAGTACTGATTTCGCGTTTGGCTACTGCCGGTTTCGGTGGTGCACGGATTCAGGAACAGGAAGACCGCAGCAATACCCGTGTAGACAGGGGGCTGAGTGTGGCGAAAATGCAGATTACGTTTGTTTCGGTGGATGATAAGAGTGCTAAAGAAATCCAAAGTTTGCTTGAGCGCTACGGCAAATTGAACCGTCGAGGATGTAAGTAATTCCTGTCGGTACGTGAAGCCGTCTGAAAACCGTTTGGTAAGGGTTTTCAGACGGCCTCATTACTCCTTATGCTTTTTTGTGCTTGCATAAGCATTTTTTTAAACGGCAATCTTTCTCCAAAACACAAACCCGCTGTTCAGGCAGCGGGTTTGTGTTTTCGGTTTTGAGTATTTGATGTCAAGGGAACTGTATCTTTCGTATACACACACTCCGTATGAAAAAAGGATGAAAGAAAAGGGGGAATAAGCTGTTCGGTGTTTAATGGCTCGGATTCAGGATAACTTCCGAGTGACTGTATTTTGATACAAATAATAATAATTATCAATACAAATTAAGAATAAAATCTTTAATTTTATTTAAGTTATTGAAATATAAATGAATATATTTTATCTATCGAGTGATTAGAGGAGTCTGTCCGAAGTGAAGTCCACATATCGGGCAGGAAATAAATCCCGTATAATCTGCGTATTACTATCAAGGCCGTCTTAAAACATGTTGCAAACCTATCAAACCGTACAACGCGATTTGCTTGAAGCCAATCAATTATCTCCTGAAATCCTATCTGAAAGCCTGAGCTTAATCGGAAGCCATCATGTTGATTATGCGGATATCTATTGCCAGCGCACGGCTTTTGAGAGCTGGCATTTGGAAGAAGGCATTGTGAAATCGGGCAGTTTCCAGATTGATCAGGGCGTGGGCGTGCGTGCGGTTTCCGGCGATAAAACCGCGTTTGCTTATGCCGACAGTTTAGACGCAAGCTCCATCCGCCGTTCCGCCCAAGCCGTGCGTGCCATCGGTGCGGCCGGTCGGAAGACGGAAGTGCGTGTGCCCGTGCCCCGTTATGGCAAGGATGTGCATGCTACGATTAATCCTATCTCCGGGTTGGATTCGGCCGCCAAAGTGGCCTTGCTGAATAAAGTGGAGATGCTGGCCAAAGCCGCCGACCCACGTATCGTGCAAGTGATGGCGGGGCTGACGTGTGAATATGATTTGATTTACATTGCCCGTTTGGACGGCAAGCATACCGCCGATATCCGCCCGATGGTGCGGTTGAATGTAACCGTAATTGCCAAACAGGGTGACCGTCGCGAACAGGGTAGTGCCGGTGGCGGGGGCCGTTATGATTTGGCTTATTTCAGCGAAAAATTGGTGCGGCAATATGTGGATGCCGCCGTTAAGCAGGCATTAATCAATTTGGAATCCCGTCCCGCCCCGGCTGGGGCCATGACGGTCGTATTGGGCAGCGGTTGGCCGGGGGTGCTGCTGCACGAAGCGGTGGGGCACGGTTTGGAAGGCGACTTCAACCGTAAAGGCACCAGCGCGTTTTCCGGCAAAATAGGCGAACGTGTGGCCGCCAAAGGCGTTACCGTGGTGGATCAGGGTGATATTGCACACCGTCGTGGATCGCTTAATATCGACGACGAAGGCAACGAAACCCGCCGCACCGTATTGATTGAAGACGGCATTCTCACCGGTTATCTGCAAGATGAAACCAATGCCCGCTTGATGGGCGTGCAAAGCACCGGCAACGGCCGCCGCGAAAGCTATTCGTCCGTTCCGATGCCGCGTATGACCAATACTTTTATGGAAAACGGCAGCCACGATCCGCAAGAAATCATCGAATCGGTGCATAAAGGCATTTATGCCGTCAATTTCGGCGGCGGGCAGGTGGACATCACCAGCGGTAAATTCGTTTTCAGTGCGTCGGAAGCGTGGTGGGTGGAAAACGGCAAACTGCAATATCCGGTGAAAGGTGCCACCATTATCGGCAATGGCCCCGAAGTGCTGAAGCATGTGAGCATGGTCGGCAACGATACCGCACTCGATACCGGTGTGGGCGTGTGCGGTAAAGACGGACAAAGCGTGCCGGTGGGCGTAGGGCAGCCGACATTGCGGATTGATGCCGGATTAACCGTAGGCGGAAGCGAAGTTTAGATTGACGAGGCAAGCTGCGGTAAGAATGCTGAAAAGTATTTATTTGCCGTTTATTTAAAACTTGTGGAAACCGTGAGGCCGTCTGAATAATTTCAGACGGCCTCACGTTATCTGCATTCGAATCAGACAATCCGCGCTTTGAGCAGATCGTGCATATTCAGCGCACCGACCAACACATTGTCTTCCCTGACTACCAAAAGACCGTTGACGTGGTTTTGCTGCATGTGCTTCAAGGCTTCGGTGGCGAGTTTGTCGGCAGTAATGGTTTTGGGGTTGGCGTGCATGATGTCGTTTACCGTCAAACCCGCGAAGTTGTCGCGCTGCTGGAACAGGCGGCGCAGGTCGCCGTCGGTAAACACGCCTTTCAGACGGCCTTCTTCGTCAGTAACGGCCAGCATACCCAAGCCTTTTTCGCTCATACGCACGATGGCGTCTTTCAGCAAAGTACGGCTGGTAACGGCAGGCAGCGATTCGCCGCTGTGCATGATGTCGGACACGCGCAGCAGCAGCCGTTTGCCGAGGCTGCCGGCGGGGTGGCTAAGGGCGAAGTCGTCGGGCGTGAACTCGCGTGCTTTAAGCAGCACCACGGCCAATGCGTCGCCCAAAGCCATCACGGCTGTGGTGCTTGAAGTGGGTGCCAAACCGAGTGGGCAGGCTTCGTGCGATACGGAGGCGGTAATGTGGACATCGGCATGGCGCGCCATGGTGGAAAGCGGTTTGGCGGTAATGCAGATGAGCGTGATGTTTTTACGTTTGAGGGCGGGAATAATGGCGGTGATTTCGTCGCTTTCTCCCGAATTGGAAATCGCCAGCACCACATCGCCGTCGACAATCATACCCAAATCGCCGTGCGCGGCTTCGGCGGGATGTACAAAAAAAGCCGGCGTGCCGGTAGAAGCCATGGTAGCGGCCATTTTGCGCCCGATATGCCCCGATTTGCCCATGCCCATAATCACCACACGGCCTTGGCAATGCAAAATGGTTTCGGCGGCTTGGGCAAAATGATGATCCAGCTCGGAAGAGATTTCGTGCAGACTTTCGGCTTCGATGCGCAATACGTCGCGCGCCCAGTCCAAATATTGTTCGGTATTTTCCATGATTAGTTTTCCCGCAGGGCTACCCAAATACGCTGAATCGGGTTAGGATTTCCACTTCATATAGAAATAACAAGGATTTCAGAGATGACTATTTTATCGGACGTTAAAGCATTAGGCCAACAAATCTGGCTCGACAACCTTTCCCGCTCGCTGGTGCAAAGCGGCGAATTGGCGGAAATGTTGCAGCAAGGCGTGTGCGGCGTAACTTCCAACCCCGCCATTTTCCAAAAGGCTTTTGCGGGCGACGTGCTTTACGCCGATGAAGTCGCCGCACTGAAACAGCAAAACCTTACTCCGAAACAACGCTACGAAACCCTCGCCATTGCCGACGTGCAAGCCGCTTGCGACGTGTGCCTGCCCGAATTTGAACAAAGCGGCGGCAAAACTGGTTTTGTCAGCCTTGAAGTTGCCCCCGACTTATCGCACGATGCAGAAGGCACGGTAGCCGAAGCCAAACGCCTGCATGCCGCCATCAACCGCCCCAACGTAATGATCAAAGTGCCCACCACCGATGCAGGCGTAGCCGCATTGGAGCAGTTGGTTTCAGACGGCATCAGCATCAACCTGACCCTGCTGTTCTCGCGCAAACAAACCCTGAAAGCCTATGCAGCCTATGTGAAAGGCATTGAAGGCCGTCTGAAAGCAGGTAAGCCGGTTGACCATATCCAAGTAGTGGCCAGCTTCTTTATTTCGCGTATCGACAACGCGCTGGATGCCACCCTGCCCGAACATCTCCAAGGTAAAACCGCCATCGCGCTCGCCAAAGCCGCTTATCAGGATTGGCAGGATTTCTTCGGCGGCGAACCGTTTGCCGCACTGAAAGCACAAGGTGCCAACCCCGTGCAGCTTTTGTGGGCATCCACCGGCGTGAAAAACCCCGCTTACCCCGACACACTGTATGTGGACAGCTTAATCGGCCCCAACACCGTCAACACCGTGCCCGATGCCACCTTAAAAGCCTTTGTCGACCACGGCACGGCCAAACCGACCCTTACCGAAGGCACTGCAGAAGCAGCGGCGCAACTGGCCGAAGTGGAAAAACTGGGCATCGACGTAGAAGCCCTCGCCACCCGCTTGCAGGAAGACGGCCTGAAACAGTTTGAAGAGGCGTTTGAAAAATTGTTGGAGCCGTTGGCGTAAGGTCGTCTGAAAGTATGTGAAGATTCGCTTGGAACGAGGCCGTCTGAAAAGATTTTTCAGACGGCCTTAGTCTTATTTTCGATATAGGGCGGCCATTCCTGCCCGCCGCTTATGGTTACCGTTGCCGTGTCTTAACTCAAAGAAAACGATTGTATAAGCTGCTGAAGCGGCGGCAGAATCGGTTTCATACTTCTTGTACTGTCTGCGGCTTTCCACCTTTTATCAAAGCTAAATTTTATTGGTTATAAAGTTCGGACGCGGTTTTCAGACGGCCTCCAATACATCCCGCAATGCTTGCGGCATTCGTGGCAAAGACGCAGCACGGCATGGTTGGCGAGGTGGTTGCCATAGTTGAGGTTGCTGATCTGTACGCTAAGTGCAGTAGGGTATGTAGTAGGTGAAGGCGGCGGTACGGAAATATGAGCCATCATTTCTCCTGAACTATCCGAATTAAAAACCGTCGCATATTTTATCGCGGAGCAGCTTAATCCGCGCAATAAACCCGATGTGTTTGGCAAGGTATTCCGATGGCGGTTGACGCTTGCATGCCGCACAGGCGGAAAACGCCGTGTAGCGTCATTTCCGTGATTTATTTTATTGGAATATTCTTGTTGCGCTGTGTAGTTTTCGACGGAGAAACTGCTATAATCGCGGCATTATCTGATTTGTTTTAACCATTTTTGGAGAAACCTATGGCACTCGTTTCCATGCGCCAACTTTTGGATCATGCAGCAGAAAACAGCTACGGCCTGCCTGCTTTCAATGTGAACAATCTCGAACAGATGCGTGCGATTATGGAAGCCGCCGACCAAGTGAATGCGCCTGTTATCGTGCAGGCCAGTGCCGGTGCGCGCAAATATGCAGGCGCGCCTTTTTTACGCCATCTGATTTTGGCGGCGGTTGAAGAGTTTCCGCATATTCCCGTGGTGATGCACCAAGACCACGGCGCGTCGCCCGATGTGTGCCAACGCTCGATCCAACTCGGTTTTTCATCGGTGATGATGGACGGTTCGTTGTTGGAAGACGGTAAAACTCCGTCAAGCTACGAATACAATGTCGAAGTAACCCGTAAAGTGGTTGAATTTTCCCATGCCTGCGGCGTGTCGGTGGAAGGCGAAATCGGCGTGTTGGGGAACTTGGAAACCGGAGAAGCAGGCGAAGAGGACGGCGTGGGTGCGGCCGGCAAACTGAGCCACGACCAAATGCTCACCAGCGTGGAAGACGCTACCCGTTTCGTGCGCGATACCGGTGTGGACGCTTTGGCGATTGCCATCGGCACCAGCCACGGTGCGTATAAATTCACCCGTCCGCCCACAGGTGACGTGTTGCGTATCGACCGTATCAAAGAAATCCACGAAGCTCTGCCCAACACCCATATCGTGATGCACGGTTCCAGCTCGGTGCCGCAAGAGTGGCTGAAAATCATCAACGAATACGGTGGCGGTATCGGTGAAACTTACGGCGTGCCGGTTGAAGAAATCGTGGAAGGCATCAAACACGGTGTGCGCAAAGTGAATATCGACACCGATTTGCGCTTGGCATCCACCGGTGCCATCCGCAAGTTTATGGCGGAAAACCCTGCCGAGTTCGACCCGCGCAAATATCTGGCGAAAACCGTAGAGGCGATGAAACAAATCTGTATCGACCGCTACTTGGCTTTTGGTTGCGAAGGACAGGCTTCCAAAATTAAGCCGGTTTCTTTGGATAAAATGGCTATCCGTTACGCCAAAGGCGAATTGGATCAAATCATCAGATAAATCAGTCTGATATATTATTAAAAGAGGCCGCCTGAAAACTTTTCAGACGGCCTTTGGACAAATAAACAACTTCAGCTTGCTTTGCCGATGCGTCGGTATGAGAGAAGAGAAAGGAAAATAATGAAATACGCCGGATTTTGGATTCGCGTGGTTGCCAACCTTATCGACGGTTTGATTCTGGCCGCGGTTATTGTGCCTTTAATGTATCTGTTTTATGGCGACCAATATTTCACAGCCCAAAATACGGCACCTTTGGGTGCCGCCGATATTTTTGTGAATTATATTTTGCCGTTGCTGTTTACCGTCGGTTTCTGGGTAAAAATGTCTGCCACGCCGGGCAAGATGCTGCTCGGCTTGAAAATCGTAGATGCGAAAACAGGCGAAGGCATCAATTTGATGCAGGCCGTCATCCGTTACGTCGGCTATTTTATTTCTGCCATGGCATTTTTGATCGGCTATATTTGGGTGGCGTTCGATGCCAAGAACCAAGGTTGGCACGATAAAATGGCCGGTACGGTGGTGGTGCGTACCCGTTAATGGCGATGAACCGATTGAAAAGGCCGTCTGAAAAGCATACACAGCATTTTCAGACGGCCTTTTTCGATAGCCAGATGAGTTTTAAGCCCCCAAGAACCAAAATTTGGCCGCCCATGCCACAGCCACAATCCATACCATGGGCGGTACTTCTTTGGCACGGCCGCATACCAGTTTGATCACGGCATAGCTGATAAAGCCCATGGCGATACCGTCGGCAACCGAGTAGGTGAACGGCATGAAAGCAATGGTCAGGAAGGCCGGAGCGGCTTCGGTGATGTCGAACCATTCTACTTCAAGTACGCTACGCATCATTTGCACGCCGATGTAGAGCAGGGCGGGAGCAGTGGCGAAAGCCGGTACGGCCTGTGCAAGCGGAGAGAACCACAAGCACGCCAGCATCAGCACGCCCACGGTAATGGCAGTCAAACCGGTGCGGCCGCCTGCCGATACGCCTGATGCACTTTCGATATAAGGTGTAGTGGACGACGTGCCCAATACCGCGCCCGCTACGATGGCGGTAGAGTCGGCAAACAGTGCTTTTTTCAAGCGCGGCAGTTTGCCGTCAACCAATAAGCCCGCACGGTGCGATACGCCCACCAGCGTGCCGGTGCTGTCGAATAAATCCACCAGAAAAAAGACGAAAATCACGGCAATCAGGCTACCGTTAAACAGGCCGTTGAAATCCATCTGCATAAAGGTGGGCGCAATGCTGGGAATCGGTGCCACAAAGCCTTTGAATTCGGTTAAACCCAAAAAGATGGAAATCAGCGTAACGGAGAAAATGCTGAGAATAATCGCGCCGCGCACACGGAAATAATCCAGCACGATAATCATAAAAAAGCCCAGTAGGGCCAATAAAACCGGCCAATTGGGCAGTTTCACACCGTTTTCGATAACATACAGCTCGCCCATTTTCACCAAAGTGGCTTCGCTGGCCACAATCAGGCCGGAGCCTTTCAGCGCAATCAGAGCCAAAAACAGGCCGATACCGGCGGCAACAGCCATTTTCAGGCTCATGGGTAGGGCATTGACCAGCATTTCGCGGATTTTGAAAAAGCTGAACAAAATAAAGATGATGCCGGACACAAACACCGCAGCCAGAGCAACCTGCCACGGCACGCCCATGCCTTTTACCACCGAAAACGTAAAATAAGCGTTTAAGCCCATGCCCGGGGCGAGGGCAATCGGATAGTTGGCCAGAGCCCCCATAATAAAGCAGCCGATGGCGGCAGAAATACATGTGGCTACAAACACTGCACCGAAATCCATGCCTGTAGTCGAAAGGACGCTGGGGTTGACGATGATGATGTAGCACATGGTGAGGAATGTCGTGAAACCGGCAATAATCTCGGTGCGTACATTAGTGTCGTGTTCGCTTAATTTGAACAGACGTTCCAAGAGGCTGTTTTGAGAAGTGTTCATAACGTGTCTTTGGGTTAAAAAAAGTAAAGCAAGTGTGCATTATAACGGATTCGCCGCCTATTGACGCAATCGGGCGCTGCATCAAGGCAAGGTATGACAAGTGCTGTGGCAGGAATGGCACGGAACGCGAAAGGCCGCCTGAAAAGTCTGCGACATGTTTTCAGACGGCCTCTCGGCATCAATATTTAAAGTGTACTGATCAAATAAAAAAGCGTACAATCCCACCTATTTTTCCAACCATCCGAAGCAGCGGTTTTTATGGGCTATCATGATGTTTTTACATAAAAAACCGCTCAATAGAAACACTCACGTCCAATTATGATTTACCCCAAAACCTATGATGTCATCGTGGTCGGCGGCGGCCATGCCGGCACCGAAGCCGCCCTCGCCGCCGCACGCATGGGCGCGCAAACGCTTTTACTCACACACAATATCGAAACCCTCGGCCAAATGTCGTGCAACCCCTCCATCGGCGGCATCGGCAAAGGCCATCTCGTGCGCGAAGTCGATGCACTCGGCGGAGCAATGGCCTTGGCCACCGATATGTCGGGCATTCAATTCCGCCGCCTAAACGCCAGCAAAGGCCCCGCAGTACGCGCCACCCGCGCACAGGCCGACCGCATTCTGTATAAAGCCGCCATCCGCGAAATGCTCGAAAACCAGCCCAATCTGGAAATTTTCCAGCAGTCGGTTGAAGACATCACGCTCGAAGGCGAACGCGCAAGCGGCGTGAAAACCGCCATGGGCGTCGAATTCAAAGGTCGTGCCGTTGTGCTCACCGCAGGCACATTCCTTGCCGGCAAAATCCACATCGGCTTGGAAAACTATGCCGGCGGACGCGCAGGCGACCCCGCCGCACAAGGCTTGTCGGGCCGTCTGAAAGAACTCAACCTGCCGCAAAGCCGCCTCAAAACCGGCACCCCGCCGCGCATCGACGGCCGCACCATCGATTTCTCGCAGCTTACCGAACAGCCCGGCGACACCCCCGTGCCCGTGTTTTCCGTGCGCGGACATGCCGCACTGCACCCGCGCCAAGTGTCGTGCTGGATTACCCACACCAACCTGCAAACACACGACATCATCCGCTCCGGT
Organism: Neisseria animaloris; assembly: GCF_900637855.1. Lineage (NCBI taxonomy): Bacteria > Pseudomonadati > Pseudomonadota > Betaproteobacteria > Neisseriales > Neisseriaceae > Neisseria > Neisseria animaloris. Next base: position 1,230,757 of record NZ_LR134440.1, on the reverse strand, counting down.
TTCGACCGCAGCCCCATGTTTACCGGCAAAATCGAAGGCGTCGGCCCACGCTACTGCCCCTCGATTGAAGACAAAATCAACCGCTTCGCCGATAAAGACAGCCATCAGATTTTTCTCGAACCCGAAGGTCTGACCACCAACGAATACTACCCCAACGGCATTTCCACCAGCCTGCCGTTCGACATCCAACTCGCCCTCGTGCGCTCCATGAAAGGCTTGGAAAACGCCCACATCCTGCGCCCCGGCTACGCCATCGAATACGACTATTTCGACCCGCGCAACCTCAAAGCCAGCCTTGAAACCAAAAGCATCGCCGGCCTGTTTTTCGCCGGACAAATCAACGGCACCACCGGCTACGAAGAAGCCGCCGCACAAGGCCTGTTGGCCGGAGCCAACGCCGTACAGTATGTGCGCGAACGCGACCCGCTGCTGCTGCGCCGCGAACAAGCCTATCTCGGCGTGTTGGTAGACGACTTAATCACCAAAGGCGTAAACGAGCCTTACCGCATGTTTACCAGCCGCGCCGAATACCGCCTGCAACTGCGCGAAGACAACGCCGACATGCGCCTTACCGAAGACGGCTACAAAATCGGCCTCGTTACCGAACCGCAATGGCAGGCTTTCGAGCAAAAACGCGAGCAGATCGAACGCGAAATCCAACGCCTGAAATCCACTTGGTACACCCCCGCCAAGCTGCCCGAAAGCGAGCAAACCCGCGTATTCGGCCAAAAACTGTCGCGCGAAGCCAACCTGCACGACCTCTTGCGCCGCCCCAATATCGACTACGCCGCCCTGATGACCCTGCCCGATGCAGGGCCGTCTGAAAACCTGCCCGAAAGCGTGGTCGAACAAGTGGAAATCCAAGTGAAATACCAAGGCTATATCGACCGCCAAAACGAAGAAATCGAAGGCCGCCGCGATATCGAAACCCTAAAACTGCCGTCTGAAATCGATTACGGCAAAGTCAAAGGCTTATCCGCCGAAGTGCAGCAGAAACTCAACCAGCACCGCCCCGAAACCGTAGGCCAAGCCTCGCGCATTTCCGGCGTAACCCCCGCCGCCGTCGCCTTGCTGATGGTGCATTTGAAACGCGGGTTTAAAGATGCGAAGCAGTAGTTCCATATGAATTCTTTTTCAGACGGCCTATCAAATAAATCAACCAACACGGAGCCGTTTTCAGCTAAGATTCATACAAATTAAGTGGGATGGATACAAATGGACAACAAACAAAAATTACAAGACGGCCTGCAAAAACTCGGCCTCGAGCTTTCCACCGCGCAGCAGTTGCTGCTGCTCGAATATGTTTCCTTGCTGAAAAAATGGAACAGCACCTACAACCTGACCGCATTGCGCGATGAAAATACGATGATCAGCCACCACATCCTCGACAGCTTGACGCTGCTGCCGTATGTGAAAGAAGCGAAAACGTTGATGGATGTGGGTTCCGGCGGCGGTATGCCGGGCATTCCCACTGCGATTTGCCGCCCCGATTTGCAGATTACGCTGCTGGATTCCAACACCAAAAAAACCACGTTTCTGCAACAGGCCGTGATTGAGTTGGGGTTGAACAACGTAACCGTTGCCAGCGGCCGTGTGGAAGCGATGTACGATAAGAAAGTGGACGTGGTAACCAGCCGCGCGTTTGCAGAGTTGGCGGACTTTATCGCGTTGACTAAGCATTTGCTGAACGAAAACGGTTATTGGGCGGCGATGAAGGGCGTGTATCCGTATGAAGAATTGGAGCATGTGCCGGCTGATGTGGAAGTGGTTTGCGTAGACAAACTCGAAGTGCCGCAGCTTGATGCCGAGCGGCACATGGTGGTGATGAAGCCTAAGAAATAAAACAAAAAACTTTAAATGAAGGCCGTCTGAAAGCTGTTTTTCAGACGGCCTTCATACCATTAAACTGCAAATAACGGTACAATTCAGCCAACTTCAGAATACACAGGTTTAAACGCAGATGGGCACAAATATTATTGCTGTCGCCAACCAGAAAGGCGGCGTAGGCAAAACGACAACGGTAGTCAATCTGGCGGCTTCGCTGGCACACTATGGTAAACGGGTACTGGTGATTGACCTTGACCCGCAAGGTAATGCCACTACCGGCAGCGGTATCAATAAAAGCAATATCCACAGCGGTGTTTACCAAATTTTATTGGGTGATGCGAAAGTGGAAGATGCGATTATCCGCAGCGAGGCGGGCGGTTATGATGTGTTGGCTGCCAACCGTGCATTGGCGGGGGCCGAAGTGGAACTGGTGCAGGAAATCGCCCGTGAAATGCGTCTGAAAAATGCGCTGGCCGAAGTAGCGGACGATTACGATTTCGTTTTGCTCGATTGCCCGCCCACGCTGACTTTGCTGACCTTAAACGGTTTGGTGGCCGCCAACGGCGTGATCGTGCCGATGGTATGCGAATATTATGCATTGGAAGGTATTTCCGATTTGGTGGCTACGGTGCGCAAAATCCGCCAAGCGATCAATCCCGAACTGGATATTATCGGTATCGTACGCACGCTTTACGACAGCCGCAGCCGCCTGTCGCAGGAAGTGTCGGAACAATTACAGGCGCATTTCGGCGAACAGCTTTTTGAAACGACTATTCCGCGCAATGTGCGGTTGGCCGAAGCGCCCAGCCACGGTATGCCCGCACTGGCTTATGATGCGAAAGCCAAAGGTACGGTGGCTTATTTGGAATTGGCAGAAGAGTTACTGCAAAGAGTAAAATGACATTCCTATGGGTTATTGGTAAAGAGGCCGTCTGAAGAGGTTTTTCAGACGGCCTTTCGAATGCACAGTTAGTTGGAGAGTTTCTTGATCCTGTTTCTTGACCTAAATAAAAAAAGGGTTTTAAATCAATGAAAAAGGCCGTTCATTTTTGAGGAGAGAAACATGCGTAATTCCAAAGTGGCTGTATGGTTATTCTCATTATTTTTGGCTTACCCCGCCGCATCTTCCGGGCTGACCAAAACCTTGCCGGGCGATATCACGCTGGGGCAGGCGCAGGCGGTGGTTCAGGCGGCATTGAAGAAAGCCGAAACCATGAAAGTGCCGATGAATATTGCCGTTGTAGATGCAGGCGGCAATCTGAAAGCGTTTGCTCGCATGGATGATGCGTTTTTGGGCAGCATAGACATCGCCGAACGCAAAGCGCGTACCGCACGTTATTTCAATATGTCCACCCGCGACTTGGGCAAAGCGTCGCAGCCGGGGCAGCCGCTGTTCGGTATCGAATCGACCAACGGCGGGTTGGTGATTTTCGGCGGCGGCGAACTGCTCACTGATAGAAAAGGCACGATTATCGGCGGTATCGGCGTGAGCGGGGGCACGGTGGAAGAAGATGAAAGTGTGGCCAAAGCCGGTGCCAAAGCGTTACTTGGCCGTTGGTAAATGGCGATAACGGTAGAGGCCGTCTGAAAAATTTTTTTCAGACGGCCTCTTGTTTGATGCTTACCGTAAATGATGATTACGATTCGGCACTTATGGCTGTGAAAATGAGGTTTTTATACAAGGCGGCGAGCCGCAGACAGTACAGATAGTACGGAATTGATTTTGTTGCCGCTTCAGCGGCTTACAAAATCGTTCTCTTTGAGCTAAGGCGAGCCAACGCAGTATAAAAGATTCAGTTTCACAGCTATACGATTTCTCCGCGAAGAGAGAAGGTGTAGGCCTCGGTAATCTTCAAATCCACCATTTCATTAATCAGGCGCGGATTGCCGGTGAAGTTCACTACGCGGTTGTTGGCGGTGCGTGCTTGCAGTTGGTCGGGGTCTTTTTTGGAAATACCTTCCACCAAGCAGCGTTGTATTGTGCCGAGCATGCTTTGGTTGATGCGGGCGGTTTCGGCTTCGATTACTTCGTTCAAAGCCTCCAAACGGCGCACTTTTTCTTCATGCGGCGTGTCGTCGGGCAGGTTGGCGGCCGGTGTGCCGGGGCGCGGGCTGTAAATGAAGACAAAGCTCAAATCGAAGGCAACATCTTTTACCAGTTTCAGCGTTTGCTCGAATTCGCGTTCGGTTTCGCCGGGGAAGCCGACAATAAAGTCGGAGCTTAAGCACAAATCGGGGCGGATGGCGCGCAGTTTGCGGATGATGGATTTATATTCCAGTGCGGTATAGCCGCGTTTCATCGCGCTCAACACGCGGTCGGAACCGCTTTGCACCGGCAGGTGCAGATGCGATACCAGCTTGGGCAGGTCGCGGTAGCATTCGATAATCGCATCGGAAAACTCGCGCGGGTGGCTGGTGGTGAAACGCATACGCTCGATGCCGGGGATTTCATGCACGATACGTAGCAAGGTGGCGAAGTCGCAAATGCCGCCGTCGTCCATCGCACCGCGGTAGGCGTTCACGTTTTGCCCCAGCAGGTTGATTTCTTTCACGCCTTGCTGGGCGAGATTGGCGATTTCGGTGAGTACGTCATTCAACGGGCGCGAAAACTCTTCGCCGCGGGTGTAGGGCACCACGCAGAAGCTGCAATATTTCGAGCAGCCTTCCATAATCGATACGAACGCGCTGCCGCCTTCCACGCGGGCGGGGGGCAGATGGTCGAATTTTTCGATTTCGGGGAAGGAAATATCCACTTGCGAGAGGCCGGTGGTTTCTTTATCCACAATCATCTGCGGCAGGCGGTGCAGGGTTTGCGGGCCGAACACCACGTCTACATAAGGCGCGCGTTTCACAATCGCTTCGCCTTCCTGAGAAGCCACACAGCCGCCCACCCCTATGATTAAATTAGGGTTTTTGGCTTTTAAAGGTTTGATGCGGCCTAAGTCGGAAAACACTTTTTCCTGCGCTTTTTCGCGCACGGAGCAGGTGTTGAACAGAATGATGTCGGCTTCTTCGGCCTCGCTGACTTGCACCAGCTCGTCGCCTTCGGCAAGCACCGACAGCATTTTTTCGCTGTCATACTCGTTCATTTGACAGCCGAAGGTGCGGATAAATACTTTTTTCATGTTGTAAGGATAAAGGGATTATTGTTGGTTGGCAGCGGCACGGCGTTTAACGGCTTCTTTTTCGCCTTCGGTCAGTATCCAGATTTCGTTGATACTGCCTTCGGCATTCCGCCGTATGGCAACAGTTTTACCGGTTTGTGCAGTGAGTTTGCCGCGCACGATAAAGCGGTTTCGTTCATCTCTGATACGTAGATCGGGAGTGATGTTGAAGGCGGAAACGTTGTTGTCGAGCCAGCCCAAAGTGAGGATTTTCAACCATGGAACACCGCCGTTGCTCAACACCACCTGCGGATAGGCCACTTGTTTTAAGACGGCCACATTCATGTCTTCAGGGATGGCACGTTGTGCCCAAGTTAAGGAAGAGCATAATAAAATCAAAAGGGTAAAAAGTTTTCTCATAATCGTTTTTCTTGTATCTGAGTGAGTAGGAAGACGGCGGATTATAGCACAGCACGGTTTTAAACGGTGAAGGGGATGTTGTTTTTAATAGGATTTTTATCTCTGGAGTATTACAGAGGCCGTCTGAAAGATTTTTCAGACGGCCTTATTGTTTAACCGGCTTGGGTAAGAATCATCTGATCCATACGCTTAACTGAAACTGCCGCGTAATCCATTTGATACGCGGCATCGTTGTAAATAAACGAAGTTCGGCAGCGCCGGCAATTTCATCGTTTATTTCAAAGTTTTTTTGGGAAGTCTTTATAGTATTCAGTTTGTGTGCGGGCAGGGTGTGCAGGCCGCCTGCCCGCTGTTCGAGTCATTCATAAAATGTTGTTATTTCTTGGTGCCGCCGAATGCAGTATTGAATTTATGGTTCTTACCGAAATCGGCTATACCGGCAATGGCTGCGCCACCGTTACCGAAGAAATGACCGTGGGTTTTGCCGTTTACGCTGTTATTCGCTTTGGCTGCACCGCTAAATGAGGCGGCTTTGGTATTGATGGCGGCGTTGTTGATGGCAATGCTTAAGCCGGGGCGGGCAATCGTGCCGTTGAGTTTTTTAGCGCCGAAGTCGGCGGTGAGGTTGCCTGTCAAGACTGCGGTACCTTGGCTTACATGGTTGTTGATGCCTTTAACCGCATAAGTGGCTTTGCCGCCGGTGGGCAGGTTGGTGGTTTTGCCGGTGCCGCTGTAGAACACCGTGTAGTTGGTGCCTGCGGTGTTGGCTTTCGCTCCGGAAGGCACGCTTGCCCAATCTCCGAAGTAAACGTCCAAATTACCTGCTTTTGCGTAAGAAAGGCGGCCTAAGTGGGAATGATCCGGCATTTTGGGGATATTGTCCCATACCACACCCTTCATGCGGTAAAGCTGGGCTACGGTTACACCGTTTTTGTCTTTGCCCAAGACGCTCTTGGCAAAAGTTTTTACAAAGAAGTTGTTTGCGGTTCTGTCGATCTTGGCAAATGATACGTGAGTATTGTTGGCAAGGCCTTTATTGGGATTTGAAGGTTTGGCATTTTGATCACGTACATAAATCGCGGCTTTCCCTGCATCTTTACCTTTGTCTTCGACTGTGGCGGCAATATGTTTGACTGCTTCACGTTGGTCGGATACAGATGTTGCTCCCGCGGGGTTGGATTTAAATCCGCCGGGCAGAGCCATGGCAGCCGAAGCGGCAAACATTGCGCCTAATGCCAAGATCAGTTGTGTTTGTTTCATAGTCAAACTCCTTAAAAATATTTGAACGATTAGATACTAGATACCTTTCCGCTTTGCTGCCTTTGTTTCGGGCTTTTTCGATGCTGTAATTGAGATAAACGGTATTTTATTTTGCTGAAAGGTGTAGTGATTATACCTTCTAAAAAATATTATGCAAATAAAAATCACTTTTATTACAGTTGGTTATGCTGAATTTATATTGTCTGTTTACCTTGTGCTTGGAATGGTTGACAGCTTGAAGGCAGGGTAAATCGGCCGGGTGTTTAAATGCCGGTTGTCTGTTTGGAGGGGATAGAGCCTTTAAAACTTTGAGGCCGTCTGAAAACGGTTTTCAGACGGCCTCAAAGTCCGGGCAAGCTGTTTAGAATTTGCCGCTGATGCCCACACGTATGCCCCTGCCGGGAGCGGGCAGGTAGGAACGGCTTAAGGGGTCGAGGTAGTAACGGTCGGTTAAGTTGGTACCCACCAGTTCGGCTGTGAAGTGCTTGCCGATTTTATAGCGCAGATAAGCATCCCATACTGCCGCGGGTTGCCAACGCATGTCGTTGTAGCTCGGTTTGTGGTCTGTACCCTTCAATTTATTGTAATCCTGCCAATAAGGCCGCCAAGCATCGTTACGGTTTTTGTAAACGCGGCTGTGATAATGCAGGCGTACACCGGTTTCGAGTTTGTTTTTGAAAAAGCGCCCGCCCAAATCGGCATCTACCGACCAGCGCGGCTGGATGGCGGTGGCCAGATACCCTGAATCGGTCAGACCGCCGTGGTTGCAGGAAGGTGCCCTCAACCATTCTCTTTTTTTGATGTAGTTGCCGATGGAGATACCGCTCAACCGGTCATCTGAAAGCTGCCAGGTCAAACCGAAAGAATCATCGCACATTTTGTTCTTTAAATTCCTCAATACGCCTATGCCGCCGAAGAAGCGTCCGGTGTCGAAGCGTGCCTGCAATTCCACACCGCTGCGGATGTGTTTGTCGAATTGTTCGAATTCGAGATTTTCATCACGGTCGATTACATTTTCGGTTTTATTGTGGAAATAGTTGATGCGGAAATCGGCTTGGCGCATTTTGGGGAACAGGCCGGTCAAATCGTGGATGTAGCCTACTTCCCAGTTTTTGGCGTGTTCGGGCTTCCAGCCGTAGCCCGCGCGGGCGAAGGTGCCGGCGGCAGTGGAAAATCCGTAAGTACCTTCGAAAATGCTGGGATAGCGCAGGCTTTCGGTGTAGCGCAGGTAGGCACGGGCTTTGTCGGTGAAGTGGACGGTGGCGGAAAAAGCGGGTGTCCAGCCGTTGCCGCTTTGCTTTCGGGCAAGTTTCCGTTCGGCATCGGTCATCGGGGTTTTATAAACAGAACCATCACCCCGGTATTTCCTTACCATGCGTGGGCTGGCAGGATCGGCGGGATTGTAGGCAGGATTGGGAACCCAAGCATGCAGATCGGGTATGCTGCCATTGGTTAGCGGGTTGTTTTTCATATTCAGACGGCCTGAGGTATCTTTCAGCCAAGCAAATTTCAGCGAATTGACCAAGGCTGCAATTTCAGGGTCGGAGTCGGCCATGGTATTCAGCGTGGGGCGGTCAAGCCAAGGCACGCCGTCTTCGATTTTTATTTTCTTAAATGCTTTTTCAAGTGCGGGGTTGTCATATCCATAGTCGCCGCCGTTGATGATTTTGGCGGCATGCAGGTAATCGGCATATTCTTTTTCGGTGGCAACGCGGGAAAAATCGTGCATTATGCCTCTGTTCATCAATAGCGGCAGGCCGTATTTGTCCAAGCCGGTTTTGAGCGGTTTGCTGTAATCCTGTATGGAAAAATTGGTGTAGCGTGCGCCGGCAGTGAGGCTCAGCCAGTGGAAGGGGTCGTATTTGAAATTGAAGCCCAAATTGTATTCGCGGCGTTTGCCGTTGCGGGGCACGCCCAATTCGTTGAGCTGGTAGTTTGGACGCAAGATGTTGTCGTCTCTTTCTTTCTGGTATTTGCCGCCGTCGGCCAACTCTTCTGAAAAATTATCCCTCGAAGAGAGCTTTTCGTTTTGAAAATCGCCCAGCAGTGTGAGTGCGAGCTTGTTATGTAGTTTCATTTGGTTGGAAAAGTGAAAACCGGTGCGTGTATTGTTGGCGTAATAGGCTTGGCCTTCGATGGTGTTGAAGCGGCCGTTGGTGTTTGGGGTGGTGAGGGTCGGAGGAGAGGGCGGTTTTACACCGGCTTCGATCAATTGACGGCGCACTTCGGGAGAGTGTTGCTGCCATGCGCGCCATTCTTCAAGAGCACGTTGGAATACATGGTCTTCATAAAGGGTATCGCCCGGAGAACCGCCTGCCGTGTTGGTTTTGGATTTGGTGCGCGTTGTCCACAAGGTGGCATGGAAATCTATCCAGCGGCTGCCTTCGGGTTTCCAGGTATAGTCGATGTTGTATGATTTTTGTTTGACTTTGGCATCGGGCCATTCGGCGATTTTGTTGAGTACTTTTGCATCCCAAGAAATCGGCCCGATAATGCGCGAGGGCATCACTTCGCCGAATACGGTATCGGTGTGGCGCAGGCCGAATTTCAGTGTTTGGCGGTTGGGCAGGCGGAAAGTGGTTTTGCCCAGCCATGATTTGGTTTCGAGCGAGGTGTTGCTTACTTCGCCGCCGGGGTGGTAAAACAGGCCGATTTTGGCGATATCGGGAGCACCCAGCATGTTTTTGCCACCGAAGAAATTCTCCCCCCGTGAGGCGGCATCCTCTTGCAGACGTTTGAGCTCGTCTAAGGTTTCCTGTGTCCACGGCCCGATGTAGCCGTAGCGTTGCGCGCCTTTTTTGCCGGAAAAATAATTGCCTTTATTGCGGTAGGCATAGGCAATTACGGCATCGAAGTTTTCCTGTTTGGTGGCGGCTGCAATGCGGTAGGCTTTGTCTTCAAAAAATTTGTTGCGCCCGCCGAAGCGTTGGTCGACGCGGTCGGTATCGTCTAAAAGAGCGCGCCAAATGCCGCCGGTGGAAACTTCAGGATAGGGTAGGGTACGGTAATCCACCGATTTTTCGTAGGCGTTTTGCCGCGGTTTGATGGAATTGGAGGAAGTTTCGGCTTTGATTTCAAGTCCGTATTTCTGGCCTTCCGGCACGATGTCGTCGGCATCGATGGTTTTGAGGGCAACAGAACCGCCTATGCCGCTTTTGGCATCACGGCTGAAAGAAGGGCCTTTTTCAACGTAAACGCTGCTGATGATATTGGGGTCGACATAGTTGCGGTTGTTGGTTCCCGCATAGCCGCGCCATACGGTAATGGCCTGCTCGGTACCGTCTATGGTTACCGGCACCCTCCCCTGTCCTTGTACCCCGCGGATATTGGGGTCGAGTGCGCCGCTGTTGCGGGCATCGCCGCTGTATACGCCTACCAATCCGCTGAAGAGGTCGGATACGGTATTGCCTTTGAAGGTTTCTACTTCTTGTTTGCCTTTGTAGAGGTTGACTACTTCGCGGGTGTAAACGCGGTTGCGTCCTTTTTCGTCTTTAGAAGTCCGCGAACCTTTTACTTCGACAGTGCCCAGCGTTGCTTCCTGTACCGGTTGGTTTTCTTCTTCTGCCGCCCGCACATAGGGGGTATACCATAAAACGCTCAAACAAATCACTATGGTTTTTAAAGGGTATTTTGTCATGGGGACTCCTGTTGTTCTCTTATTCTCGATATGTTTTGGCTGAAAATAAAAAATAGGAATATTTTTTTATAAATAATTACATTTGATTCTTATTATCATTTGTAGAGTGGTTTTTATATATTTTGTTTCCAAAGCGGGGATTTTTTACAAATGAAAAATTTATTTTTTAAAACAATAGCATATAAATCAATTTTAATATCAGATTGAGAATTCCTCCTATTAGGAGCAGGAGTGGTTTGAGGTCGTGTGTGAGGCTGAAATGTTTCGCTAATGAGGATTTGGAAAAGGTTTCAAATTTCGGTAGGCAAAGGGTAGTGAGGCCGTCTGAAAAGGTAAGGCATGGCTCTGAACATCTGGCTTAAGACGGCTGTGGTGGATTTTGTTTATTTTCAGGCAGTGCATTTCAGTTACAGATGCCGATTGTTTGAATGCACAGTTCGGCGTATGCTTCGCCGCATACTTACAATATTGGGAATGATTCCATGCCGCACACACTTCCTTTAAACCCGCCCGCATTTGCCCGCTTGCCGGAAGCGTTTTACGGCCGCGTCCGCACCGAACCGTTGGGCGAGCCGTATTGGGTGGCGCAAAATCATGTTTTGGCGGGAGAAATGGGCTTGAGGCCGTCTGAAATTTTCGATAACCCCGACAACTTGCTTTATCTGGCGGGCAGTGCCGAACAATACGACCCTGCACCGATTGCCACAGTGTATAGCGGCCACCAGTTCGGCGTGTATGTGCGCCAGCTGGGAGACGGTCGCGCGGTGTTGATCGGCGGTTCGGCAGGTTCAGACGGCCTTTTGTGGGAATGGCAGCTTAAAGGCGCAGGCAAAACGCCTTATTCGCGCTTTGCCGACGGCCGTGCCGTGCTGCGCTCCAGCATCCGCGAATATCTTTGCTCCGAAGCCATGCACGGCTTGGGCATTCCGACCACGCGCGCGCTGGCGATTACGGGCAGCAATGATACCGTTTACCGCGAAGAAGCCGAAACGGCGGCGGTGGTTACGCGCATTGCGCCGAGTTTTATCCGTTTCGGCCATTTTGAATATATGTATCACACCGGCCAACATCACAACCTGCCCGTGTTGGCGGATTTTCTGATTGACCGCCATTTTCCCGAATGCCGCGAAGCCGACCAGCCTTATCTGGCCTTGTTTCAAACCGTTTCCTGCCGCACCGCCGAGTTGGTGGCCGCGTGGCAGAGCGTCGGCTTTTGCCACGGCGTGTTGAACACCGACAATATGTCGGCTTTGGGGCTGACCATCGACTACGGCCCGTTCGGTTTTCTCGATGCTTACGACCGCCGCCATGTCTGCAACCATTCCGACACGAGCGGCCGCTATGCCTACAACGAGCAGCCGTATGTGGTGCATTGGAACTTGTCGCGCTTTGCCTCGTGCCTACTGCCGCTGGTGTCGCAAGACGATTTGGTGGCAGAGTTGGAACGCTTCCCCGATATTTTTCAGACGGCCTATCTGCAAAAAATGCGGGCGAAACTCGGCCTGCAAACCGAAGACAAAAGCGACGACGAGCTGATTACCGATATGTTTACCGCCCTGCAAAGCCGCAAAGTCGATTTCACGATGTTTTTCCGATATTTGAGCGAAGTGGGCAATGTCCACGGCGAACCGCTGCCCGAAAAGCTGTTGGCACTGTTCAACGGCCCCACCGAAGCGTTTACGGCGTGGATAGGCCGTTACCGCGGCAGGCTGCGGGCGGAAAACAGCAACCCCGCCGAACGCGCCGAGCGGATGAATGCCGTTAACCCGCTGTATGTGTTGCGAAACTATTTGCTGGAGCAGGCCATACAGTTGGCAAAAAGCGGCGACTTCCGCGAAATCGACCGCCTGCACCGATGTATGCGGAATCCGTTTGTCGAGCGCAAAGAGTTTGCCGACTTTGCCGAACTGCCGCCGCAATGGGCGGAAAGCATCTGCGTGAGCTGTTCGAGTTGAAATGAGGCCGTCTGAAAACCTCTTGGCAGACATGGTTTTTCAGACGGCCTAATCTTTCCTTATGGTCAATCAACCCAACCTTTACGACAGGCTCCTTATATGAATGAGGTTTGATTGACTCTATTGCTGCCCTGACCGCTGTCGGGCAGATTGTGTCAAACCGCAAGGAAAAAGAAATGTTGGTTATCGTATTGAGTTGCATGCTGCTGGGCGCAGTTGCCGGTTTTTTGGCCGGGCTGTTCGGCATCGGCGGCGGACTGGTGATCGTGCCGGTGCTGTTTTACCTGCTGCCGCAGGCAGGCGTGGCCGACAATTTGGCGTTGCCGATTGCGCTGGGCACGTCTTTTTCCACCATCGTGATCACGGCTTTTTCCGCCAGCCACCGGCATTACCGTTTCGGCAACATCAATTGGCAGGCCGCAAAATACCTTGCACCTGCGCTGATTGTTGCGGTATTTGTTTCCGGCTTGCTGGCAGGCAGCCTGCCCAAAGCGGTGGTGTCGAAAATTTTTGCCTGTTTGGTGATTTATCTGGCACTGAAAATGCTATTGTCGCTGAAGCCGAGCCCGAAAACAGACGGCAAGCCGCTCTCTTCGAGGGTTTTGGTTGTCGGCGGCTTCGTTATCGGTGCTTTGTCGGGCATGGGCGGCATTTCCGGCGGCGCGTTTGTGGTGCCTTTTCTGAACGGCCGCGGCATGGAAATCAAAAAAGCCATCGGCACGGCTTCATTGTGCGGCGGCCTGCTGGCGGTATCGGCGACTTTGAGCTTTGTTATCGGCGGCTGGCATGTGCCGAATCTTCCCGCATATTCTTTCGGATATGTTTATCTGCCTGCGCTGGCGGGCATTGTGTCAACCTCGTTTTTTACTTCCAAATTGGGCGCGAACGCCGCCAACGTTTTGCCGGTGATGGTGTTGAAACGCGCTTTTGCCGTTTTTCTGCTGTTGATCGCTTTGAATATGTTGCTGAAGTAGCAAGGATGCCGAGAGGCCGTCTGAAAAAACTTTTATTGGAAGGTTTTCAGACGGCCTTTTGCTTTGGGCTGCCGATAATGATGAATTCCACCGCTTGGGCTATAATCCGCATTTTATCAGGCCGATGCCCTACCGAAGGGTTCAGGCCGTCTGAAAAGAATGCTTCCTTATGGCACAACACCCCATCCGCATCTTAGGCATAGACCCCGGCAGCCGCGTTACCGGCTTCGGCGTGATTGATGTGCGCGGGCGCGAGCATTTTTATGTGTCGTCCGGCTGCATCAAAACTCCGCCGGATGCGCCGCTGGCCGAGCGAATTGCGGTGATTGTGAAGCATATTGATGAAATCATCACTCTTTACCAACCGCAGCAAACCGCTATCGAGCAGGTGTTTGTGAATGTGAACCCCGCATCCACACTGATGCTCGGGCAGGCGCGCGGGGCGGCAATGGCGGCTTTGGTGATGCGTAACCTGCCTGTGTTCGAATACACCGCCCTGCAAGTGAAGCAGGCTGTGGTGGGGAAGGGCAAGGCGGCAAAAGAGCAGGTGCAGCATATGGTGGTGCAGATGTTGGGCTTGTCGGGCACTCCGCAGGCCGATGCCGCCGACGGTTTAGCCGTCGCCTTAACCCACGCTTTGCGCAACCACAGCCTTGCCGCACAATTGCAACAGGGCGGTTTGCAAATCAAGCGCGGGCGGTTTCAGCTTTGAGCCGCTCCGGTTTTACGTTGGAAGAAGCAGCCGAAAGCCTTTGGCAAGCGGCATTTACTGCAGATTTCCGCATACTGGGCCTGTTGCGTTTTGCATCCCGTCAATCCCCGACGTTGCTGTAAAGATGCCTACCAGCACATCGGCCGTTTCTGAAAATTCTGCCCTTTTATCCGCTATAATGCCCCGTTCCCTAATCGAGGCCGTCTGAACGGGCTGTCATGAAATTTGCTTTTTTTATCCTTTATCTGATCCAACTGCTGCCATTCCGTGCGGTTCAGAAGCTGGCCGATTTTATCGGTTGGCTGGCCTATTACGCCGTGGTGCCGCGCCGTCGTGTCGGTACGGTAAATCTTCAAAAATGTTTTCCAGAATGGAGCGAAGCACAACGCCAAGCCGTGCTGAAACGCCATTTCCAACATATGGCCAAGCTCATGCTCGAATACGGCCTGTATTGGTATGCTTCGGCAGACCGCCTGCGCAGCTTGGTGCGCTATCAGGATAAGCACCATCTCGACAATGCTTTGGCTGCCGATGAAAAAGTGATTTTGCTGTATCCGCATTTCACCGCTTTTGAAATGGCGGTCTACACGCTCAATCAAGACGTGCCTTTGGTCAGCATGTATTCCAATCAGAAAAATGAAACGTTGGACGGGCAAATACTCAAAGGCCGCCACCGCTATAACAATGTATTTCTGATCGGCCGCACGGAAGGGTTGCGGGCGATTATCAAACAGCTTAAAAAAAGCAGTGCACCGTTTCTTTATCTCCCCGACCAAGATTTCGGGCGGGCCGATTCGATTTTTGTAAACTTTTTCGGTATTCCCACCGCCACCATTGTCGGATTGAGCCGTATCGCCGCGCTTACCGGAGCCAAAGTGATTCCCGCCATTCCCACCCGCGAAGCAGACGGCACGGTTACGCTGCAGTTTTATCCGGCATGGGAAAACTTTCCCAGCGAAAGCACCGAAGCCGATACCCAACGCATGAACGACTTTATCGAAGCGCGGGTGCGCGAACACCCCGAACAGTATTTCTGGTTGCACAAACGTTTTAAAACCCGCCCCGAAGGTGAGGCAGGGTTTTATTAACGGCTTCTTTTATTTTGAATGTATGCAAGAGAAACCGGATTTTCAGATTGTCTGAAATTTAATTTCATTAAACTACATTTAATTATTTAAATTACTATTTCCATCGGTTTTATATGTAGTTCTCGTTAAAAAAATATAAAATAAATTTTCTTAAAATTCAATTTATTACTATTTTATCATTATCGTAAAAACAAAATCTCCATTTCATTTCACTGATAATAAATGCCGAAAAATCAGTGTAAATTAGCTAAAAAGCCTGCTTTCTTTTTTAAATACTTTTAAAAATTTCAAAAAACGCTACCTTTCGGTTTTAATGAGAACATCTATATAAATCAAAAACTTTGTTTCGAGGGCTTGGCAAGCTGAAAAAAAGAAGGTACATTCCGACTACACCGAATTACACGAATCTGATGTATGCCGGTCATCCAAAAATCAAGCGAGAACAAAGGAGTAGAGATAAATGGCAAATTACCAAAACGAGATTAAAGTTGCAGATGAACTGAAACAGAAAAACGGCAACGGCTGGCACAATATCACACCGGAATACGTAGCCCGCATGCGTCTGCAAAACCGCTTCAAAACAGGCTTGGATATCGCCCGATATACCGCAGCCATCATGCGTAAAGACATGGCCGAATACGATGCCGACCACGGCAAATACACCCAATCTTTGGGCTGCTGGCACGGCTTCGTTGCACAACAAAAATTAATTTCCATTAAAAAACACCAAAAAACCACCGACAAACGCTATTTATATCTCTCCGGCTGGATGGTTGCCGGTTTGCGTTCCAAATTCGGCCCCCTGCCCGACCAATCTATGCACGAAAAAACTTCCGTGCCCGAATTGATCGAAGAAATCTACACCTTCCTGCGCCAAGCCGATGCCCGCGAGCTGGATTTGCTGTTTACCGCGCTGGATGAAGCCAACAAAGCCGGTGATTCTGCCAAAGCCAAAGAAATCCAAAACCAAATCGACAACTACGAAACCCACGTTGTGCCGATTATTGCCGACATCGATGCCGGTTTCGGCAACGCCGAAGCCACTTACCTGTTGGCGAAAAAACTGATTGAAGCCGGTGCCTGCTGTATCCAAATCGAAAACCAAGTGTCCGACGAGAAACAATGCGGCCACCAAGACGGCAAAGTGACCGTTCCGCATACCGACTTCTTGGCGAAAATCAATGCCGTGCGCTACGCATTCTTGGAGCTGGGCGTTGACGACGGCGTAATCGTTGCCCGTACCGACTCTTTGGGTGCCGGCCTGACCAAACAAATCGCTTTCTCTTCCGAAAAAGGCGATTTGGGCGACCAATACAACAGCTTCTTGGACGGCGAAGAAATCACCGACCTGAGCCAAGTGAAACCCGGCGACGTGATCGTGAACACCAACGGCAAAACCATCAAGCCGACCCGCTTGGCCAGCAACCTGTTCCAATTTCGTAAAGGCACCGGCATCGACCGCGTGGTATTGGACTGCATTACCTCTCTGCAAAACGGTGCCGATCTGCTGTGGATCGAAACCGAAAAACCGCACGTCGGCCAAATCAAAGAGATGATGGACAAAATCCGTGCCGTGATTCCGAACGCAAAGCTGGTATACAACAACAGCCCGTCGTTCAACTGGACGCTGAACTTCCGCCAACAAGTGTTCGACGCTTGGCAAGAAGCCGGTAAAGACGTATCTACATACGACCGTGCCAAACTGATGAGCGCCGATTACGATAACTCTGAATTGGCTAAAGAAGCCGACGAGAAAATCCGCACTTTCCAACGTGATGCTTCACGCGAAGCCGGTATTTTCCACCATCTCATCACCCTGCCGACTTACCACACCGTCGCATTGTCAACCGACACTTTGGCAAAAGGCTATTTCGCCGACGAAGGTATGCTGGCTTATGTGAAGAACGTTCAACGTCAAGAAATCCGCAACGGCATCGCATGTGTGAAACACCAAAACATGGCCGGTTCGGATATTGGCGATAACCACAAAGAATACTTTGCCGGTGAAGCTGCACTCAAAGCAGGCGGCAAAGACAACACCATGAACCAATTCTCGTAAGAGAATGTTTCAGACGGCCTTATTTACCTTCGGAGGCCGTCTGAAACACCTCCTTTGTCTGCATAGAGTTGAGCTGTGCGGATGAAGACAGGCGTAAGCCTGTATTGTTTGTGAAGCGTAAATCTCTGATTTGAGGTATTTGGGCAATCCTTTTCGGATTGCCCCTTTTTAATGCCGTTCTGTATAGAGGCAATACAATATATGAGTGGTTCCGAGGTTCTATTGCCGGCAAAAGCGTTTCTTTAAGCATCGGATTCAAAAGTGCAAAATGAAAAAGCCCGGAAAAGCCCGGGCATGATTTTTGTATCGTACGGTTTTCCGATGGACGGAGTTAGCCGGTAAAGCGTTTGAAAACCAATGTACCGTTGGTGCCGCCAAAGCCGAACGAATTGGAGATGGCCACATCGATTTTGAGGTCGCGCGCTTCGTTGGCACAGTAGTCCAAATCACATCCCGATTCGGTATCTTGCTCAAAGATGTTAATGGTGGGAGGAGATTTTTGATGGTGTACGGCTAAAACGCTGTACACGGCTTCCACACCGCCGGCCGCACCTAGAAGATGGCCGGTCATGGACTTGGTAGAGTTTACCACTACTTTGTAGGCATGGTCGCCCAAAGCCAGTTTCAGAGCATTGGTTTCGTTGGCATCGCCCAGCGGGGTGGAAGTGCCGTGTGCGTTGACATAATCAATATCCGTCGGATTTAAGCCCGCATCTTTCAGGGCGCGGGTAACGGCGAGAGCGGGGCCTTCTACGTTCGGGGCGGTAATATGGAAGGCATCGGAACTCATGCCGAAGCCGACCAACTCCGCATAGATTTTTGCACCGCGCTTCTTGGCATGTTCCAGTTCTTCCAACACCAAAACACCCGAGCCTTCGCCCATAACGAAACCGTCGCGGCCTTTGTCCCACGGGCGGGAAGCGGTTTGCGGGTCGTCGTTGCGGGTAGAGAGGGCTTTCATTGCGGCGAAACCGCCTACGCCCAATGTGCAGACCGCACCTTCGGCTCCGCCGGCAATCATCACATCGGCATCGCCGTACTTGATGATACGGGCCGAATCGCCGATAGAATGGGCACCGGTAGTACAGGCGGAAACCATGCCGTAGCTGGGGCCGCGGTAGCCTTTCAGAATGGTAACGTGGCCGGCAATCAGGTTGATCAGCGACCCGGGGATAAAGAAGGGGTTGATTTTGCGGGAGCCGTTTTCTACTACGGTTCGGCCTGTGGCTTCGATACTGGGCAAGCCGCCGATGCCCGAACCGATATTCACGCCAACTCGGTCTTTATCTAGATTTTCTACATTATCCAAGCCTGCATCGGCGATTGCCTGCAAGGCGGCGGCGATACCGTAGTGGATGAAAACATCCATGCGGCGGGCTTCTTTGGGGCTGATGTATTCGCCGATATCGAAATCTTTTACTTCGCCTGCGACTTGGCAGGCCAGATCAGAGGCATCAAAGCGGGTGATGGTGTTGATACCGCTTTTGCCTGCGAGCAGGTTGCTCCATGCGGTAGAAATATCATTGCCCACAGGGGATACCTGCCCCAAACCTGTGATGACTACTCTTCTCTGACTCATAATTGTCTCGCTGTGATAAGGGCGGCGGCCTTTAGGATGGAACAGGCCGTCTGAAACCCTGCTTTAGATGGTTTAATATGCCAAAAGCCTCTGATGGCAGGCAAACCCGCAACAGAGGCCGATTGAATAGGAAATATATGCTTAGGCGCTGTGTGATTGTATGTAGTCGATAGCCAGTTGCACGGTAGTGATTTTTTCGGCTTCTTCGTCGGGGATTTCGCAGCCGAAAGCTTCTTCCAGAGCCATTACCAGCTCAACGGTGTCCAGAGAGTCTGCGCCCAGATCGTCTTGGAAAGAAGATTCGTTTTTTACTTCGGCTTCGTTAACGCCCAGTTGTTCGGCAACAATTTTCTTAACTTGTTGTTCAATGTTTGACATGTCGGTTGATCCTTATATGCCTTGCGGCGGTTTCAAAAAAGTTGATTCGGGACGATTGTACCGAATTCGTTTAGAGTTTTCCATCGATTAAAGCGGGTTTCTACGCCGACAGAAACGGTAATGGATTATGCGGCATATTATCATAGGCTGATTTTGAACGACAAGCGCCTTTTGGTTTTGTTTTGTTGTCAGTAAGTTATGCCTTATGTTCGATAAAAAGCGCGTTGGTTTGCGGCCGATGTGCGGAATGTGGGAAAAATGTCGGTCGACTCTTGAAATAAGTAATAATTCTCAGGCGGTTATTCTAAAAATTTATTGAGAAAATGCATAATGCAGGTAAATTCGGCGGCAGAGTCTTCCTGCGTCGAATTGCCCGTGTGTCCGCCGGCTCCGCCGACATACAGCCAGCTTTGCGGGGAAAGGAGGCGCAGCTTGGCGTAAAACTTCAAGGCATGGCCGGGGTGGACGCGGTCGTCGCTCAAGCTGGTTGTGATCAGGGCGGGCGGATAAGCGAGGCCGTCTGAAAGGTTATGGTAGGGCGACAATCGGGATAAGGCCGTCTGAAAAACTGGGTCTTCGGGGTGGCCGTATTCGTCGACCCAACTTGAGCCTGCGGATAAATACGGGTAGCGCAGCATGTCGGTTAACGGCATTTCGCATACCATCACGCCGAAACTTTCGGGTTTGCGCACGAATGCGGAGGCGACGATTAATCCACCGTTGCTGCCGCCTTGCAAGCCGATGTGTTGCGGCGAGCTGAGTTTGCGCGCACTGATGTCTTGCACGACGGCCAAGAGGTCGTCGACGCTTTTGTGTTTGTGGGTGCCTTGCGCGGCTTGGTGCCAGCGTGGGCCAAACTCTCCGCCGCCGCGTACGTTGGCTAAAACGAAGGATTTGCCTTGTTCGAGCCAGTATTTGCCGATAATACCCATGTAGTGCGGCAGTTCGGGCACGGCAAAACCGCCGTACACATAAACGAGGGTGGGGGTGTCGGGTGAGGTGTTTTTGCCGACGTGGTAATAGGGTATGGCGGTGCCGTCGTCGGACAGGGCGTGGAATTGGCGTATTCGGATGCCGGCGGTGTCGAATTGTTCGGGTTGGCGGCGCACGACCACTAGTTCCATCACGTTCAAGTCGAGTGCAAACAGGGTGAGCGGGGTAACGAAGTCGCTGGTGGCGATATACAGCACGTCGCCGCCCCACGGTTGGTCGGTCAGTTCGAGCGCGCCTTGCGGCAGCTTGGGTAGGGTTGCTTCCTGCCAGAGGCCGTCTGAAAAACGCCATGCTTTCAGACGGCCCGATACGTTGTCGAGCAGGCTGGCGACCACGAAACGTTTGGTGGTTTCGACACATTCCAGCGCTTGGGAGTCGTTGGGGGAAAACAGCAGATGTGCCGCGCCCAATTCGCCTTTGTTGAGTTTGACTGCCACCAAGCTGCCGGCGGGATAGCTTTGGTTGGCGCGTTTCCAGTCGTCGCGCAGGTGCAGCATCAGATGGCCGGCCAAATAGCCGGAAAGCTCGCAGTTTTTAGGCAGGTTCAGCGGTACGGTTTGGCTGTCGGCGCAGATTTGCAGATAGGTTTTGGTGTAAAAACCGGTGGAGGCTTCGATTAAGTCGATCGGTGCGCCTTGTGCATCGAGGTAGCGCCAAGCGTTGACCATCATGCCGTCTGAATCCATTCGGTAAACCGGCGTGCTTTCTTCAAAACTTTGGCCGCGCCCGACCAGCCATACTTCGCGCGGATAGCCCGCTTGCGTGGTTTGCTGTTCGTCCCAAGCGGGGCAGACCCATACGCTGTTTTCGTCTCGCCATGAAATATGGTTTTTACCGGCGGGAAAGTGAAAGCCGCCTTCTACGATTTTGCCGCTGCCCAAATCGAATTCGAGCGTGTAGGCGGTGTCTGCTCCGGAGCGGCTGAGAGTAAGCAGCACCCGTTCGGGTTGTTCCACGTAATGCGATACGCCGCCGAGATAAATATCGTCGCCCAGTATTTCGTCGAAGTCTGCCACCGAAAACAAGGTCTGCCATTCGGGATAGCCCGAGCGGTACGATGCTGCCGAGCACACCCGATACACGCCTTTAGGGTGTTCTTCGTCTTGGTGGAAATGATACATTCGTGCGCGGTGTTCCTCGCAAAACGCAATCTGGCGCGGGTTTTGCAGCTGCTTCACGATGTCGGCGACGGTTTGCCGGAAAGTATCTCCGGTAGTAAAGCGTGCCTGCGTTTCCGCATGGGCTTCTGCTGCAAATTGCTGTGTGGCAGGATCGGCGAGGTCTTCTAAGCGGATATAAGGGTCTTGCATGGCTGGAGGCCGTCTGAAAAAAGAAAAAGCGGATTATATAGTCAAACGGCCTCTATGATGCTTTTAAGACGGCCTGACGGAGTGTGCCGGTTCCGTTCGTATGTAAAAATAAAACCCGAAGGTTATGGTTTCCGTTGCAAGATAAGCCTTAAAAAGCAGCGGGAAGGCAAGCGCTGTAATATAATGCGGTTTTATTTGTATTACCGAATTGATTGAAAATGGACATCGAAACCAAACGCCGTTATACCCAAGCCATGCTCGACAGCGCAGAACTGCTGTTCGATGAAGACGAGTGCCGCCGCAAATTGCAACGCCTTGCAGATGAAATCACAGCCGATTTGGGCGGGAAATACCCGCTGGTTTTGCCGGTGATGGGCGGGGCTGTGGTGTTTACCGGCCAGCTTCTGCCGCTGCTGCGTTTTCCTTTGGATTTCGATTACGTTCATGTTTCGCGCTACGGCGACAAATTGAAAGGCGGCAACTTCAACTGGTTGCGTGCACCGCAAGAGAGCGTGGCCGACCGCCATGTGCTGATTCTCGACGATATTCTCGACGAAGGGCATACCATGGCCGCCATCAAAGAGCAGGTGTTGGCATTGGGAGCCGCATCATGCTCAACCGCCGTGTTTGCCAACAAACTGATCGATAAAGAAAAACCGATTACGGCCGATTATGTCGGCATCAACGTGCCCAACCGCTATGTGTTCGGCTATGGTATGGATGCTGCCGGTGCATGGCGTAATCTGGGCGCGGTATACGCCTTGCGCGAGCAGTAAGCCGTAGCCGGAAAACGTGCCGTTACATACGCCGTCTTGTTTGAAGGCCGTCTGAAAAGCCGTTTTCAGACGGCCCGTTGTATATCCGGCACACGGTTTCACTTATAATATTTCCCGTTTAAACATCAGCCTGCATTCGAACGGCAGGCCGAACAGGATACTTTTATGATAGGCATCATCATTGTTACCCACGAGGCCATAGGTGCCGCTTACCGTGGGTTGGCACAGCATTTCTTTATGGAAACGCCGCCGCATATCCGCCTTTTGGGGGTGGAACCGAACGACGGGCACGACGAAATCATTGCAAAAATCCAAAATCTGATTAGCGGAATAGACCCGGAAGGGCAAGGTGTGTTGGTGCTCACCGATATTTTCGGTGCAACGCCGTGTAATGCCGCCCGCCAGTTGGTCGTGCCGGGAAAAGTGGCCATGCTCACCGGTCTCAATGCGCCGATGATGGTAAAAGCAGTGCAGTATTCCGCAGCGGCAGAAGATCTCACGGCCTTTACCGAAACCGTGAAACAAGCCGCCGTTAACGGTATTTTATCCATTACCAATCCGCCCGAGGGAGAGTATGAGGTATGCTGAAACAAGAGATTGAAATCATTAACAAGCTCGGCCTGCATGCCCGTGCTTCGAGCAAGTTTACTCAAACGGCGGGGCAGTTTCAGAGCGAAGTCTGGGTAAGCCGAAACGGGAAACGGGTGAATGGTAAAAGCATTATGGGATTGATGATGCTGGCGGCGGCCAAAGGTACGGTAATCGAACTGGAAACCGACGGTGCCGACGAAGCGGCTGCAATGCGGGCATTGGTAGATTTAATCAACGATCATTTCGGCGAAGGCGAATAAAATGAGTATCGTGTTACACGGCGTGAGTGCCGGTAAAGGCATTGCTATCGGGCGCGCCCACCTGATTACGCGCGGCATGACCGAAGTGCCGCAGTATGATGTAGAAGAAAAAGACATTCCGGCCGAAGTAGCACGTTACGAAGCAGCGGTTAAAGTTTCCCGAAAGGAATTGGAACAGTTGCGCAGCGCCATTCCCGAAAACGCCCCCACCGAGCTTGGGGCGTTCATTTCGCTGCATCTGATGTTGCTGACCGACGTTACTTTGTCGCGCGAACCCGTCGATATCATCGAAGAGCAGTTTATCAATGCGGAATGGGCGTTAAAACAGCAAACCGACAAGCTGGCGCAGCAGTTCGACGAAATAGACGATGCCTATTTGCGCGAACGCAAGCAAGACATGCTTCAGGTGGTTGAGCGCATCTACAACAACTTGGTCGGTTTGAGCAACGAATTGAACCTTGATGCCAACCTGCTGGAAGACACTATTCTGGTGGCGCACGATATTTCTCCCGCTGATACTGTTTATTTCAAAGAACAACGCGTTGCCGCGTTTGTTACCGATGCCGGCGGCCCGACCAGCCATACCGCGATTTTGGGCCGCAGCTTGGATATCCCGTCGGTTATCGGCCTGCATAACGCCCGCAAACTGATTACCGAAAACGAATGGGTGATTGTAGACGGTATAAACGGCATACTGTTTATCGCCCCCGACGAAGTGGTTTTGAACGAATACCGCGCCCGCGCCCGCGAATACCGCAACCGCAAGCGCGAGCTCAATAAAATCAAAAAAACCGCTGCCACCACCGAAGACGGTCAAAATATCGAGCTGCTGGCCAATATCGAATCGCTCGACGACATCAAGCAGCTTCACAATATGGGAGCCGACGGTGTTGGTTTGTTCCGTAGCGAATTCCTCTATCTTAACCGCGACACGATGCCGTCTGAAGACGAACAATACGAGGTGTACAGCCATTTCGTTAAAAAGCTCAAAGGCAAAAACCTGACCATTCGCACCGTTGATTTGGGAGTGGATAAAAACCCGCGTTGGTTCGGCCAGAGCAGCACACCCAACGGCAGCATCAACCCTGCGCTGGGGCTGACCGGTATCCGTCTGTGCCTTGCCGAGCCGGTAATGTTCCGCACCCAGATGCGGGCGATTCTGCGAGCCGCCTTGCACGGGCCGGTAAAAATGATGTGGCCGATGATTGCTTCTATTTCCGAGGTAAAGCAATGTTTGGTGCATCTTGAAACCGCCCAACGGCAGCTTACCGAGCGTAACGAACCTTTCGGGGAAGTTTCCGTCGGCTGCATGATAGAAATACCGTCCGCCGCGCTGACCGTCGGCAGTTTGCTGAAACATGTCGACTTTATTTCCATCGGCACCAACGACTTAATTCAATACACTTTGTCGGTGGACCGCGGCGACGATGCCGTAAGCTATCTTTACCAGCCGAGCCATCCCGCTGTGCTCAAGCTCATACAGCACGTTATCCGCACGGCCAACCGTATGGGTAAAACGGTGTCGATTTGCGGGGAAATGGCAGGAGACACCACATTTACCCGCCTGTTGCTCGGTATGGGGTTGCGCCGTTTTTCGATGAATCCCAATAACCTGTTGGCGGTGAAAGATATTGTGTTGCGCAGCAACACGATGAATCTGGAAAATGAAACCGCCCGTCTGATGCGCAGTGAAGATCCGGAAAAAGTGGAAAAAATGCTGAAAACCATGAATGCTGAAATGGAAGCCGTGTGAACCGGCAAGTATGCGACAGGCTGTCTGAAAACTATTCAGACGGCCTGTTGTTTTAATATAATGGCATATTTGATTTGGTTTTACCGCAATTGAAAGGGAGGCAAAATGAACGCCAATGATTATTCGGGACTGAGCGGCAAATGGCAAAAGAGATTTGAATTTTTCGACAAATACGGCACCAATCCCAATGTACCGGAATTCAAAGCTGCCATCAAAGCAGTGCCGTTTATGCAGCGAAATCTTTATCTAATCAATTTCATAGCATTCTTTTTCGGTTTTATCTATTTTTTCGTTTTGGGTTTGTGGCGCAAAAATTTGACATTGTTGGGCATTACCGTGGCTTGCTCCATTCTGCTTGATGCGGCGATAATGCTTTTTGCTCCCGATATCACCGAGCACTCTTTAAATGCCATCAATAGGGGAGTAGGTTTTGCGTTTGCCGCGCTTTACGCTTTGACGGCAAACCGGGCCTATTATCTGCACAAGGTTAAAGGATCGAAGAGCTGGAACCCTTTTGAACAGTAATACCGATTGGGGCCGTCTGAAAAACAAGATATATCGGGTTATCTGCCGGTTGCTTTTGTTTTCAGACGGCCTCAATAAAACAGCCCGGCTGAGTAAACAGTCGGGCTGTGCGTTTTTGAATGCAGCCGGCTTATTGACGCGTTTCAATCTGAACCATCGGTAGATCCGAAATGTCGGTCTCAACGGCTTTGGGGACATCCGAGCGACGCAAGCCGTTTACCGTTTCGGGCTGGATTTGGGATACGGCTGCTTTTAATGCTTCGGCACGGGTTTGTACCAAAATCAAGCCGCCTAAATCCAAGTTGTCCACGGCAGGCTGCAAGGGTGTAACTTCAGCCGTTTCGACAATTGCGGCTACGGTTGTTACGGTTTCAGGTTCCGAGGGTACAACAGACTCAAAAGGCGGTACGCCCACGATCTCGGCAACGGCTTGTTCCACATTATCGATGGCCTGTATCACAAAATCCTGTTCTGTATGAGAGGCAACGGGAAGTGTGTCGTCGAGGTCATCTTCAATGGCGAATAATAAGGGTGTGGGTTCGTTTTCGTCCTGCTGCGGAACCACAACCACCAGCGGTGCATCGTCTTTGGATTCGACAATGGAGGTATCTGCCAGCGGAGCGGCAACAGGAATAGAAACCGGAGTTTCGATTTCCTTGCCAAAAATATGCGCTACGGCAAAACGCACCTTGTTACCCGTTTCTTCGATACTCAAATATTGTTCGATTTTTGCTGCAGACGGAATATTACGTTTTTTAGTATTGTTCCGGCGTTCACGCTGATCGCGTTGGTCGCGGTTGCGGCCATTGCGTCGGCGGTTGTTACGGTTTTCATTCGAGTCGGATGTGCTTTCAGCAGGTACCTCGGCTTCGTTTATATCGGCAACTTGAGGTTCCGCCGCAGTATCGGCAGTTTCAACGGCGGCTGAAGGAGCAGCGGTGGTTTTTTCTTCGGGGCGGCTGTTGCGGCGGCGACGGTCCGATTGTCCGCTTTGGCGTTCGTTGCGGCTGTTTTCAGCTTCTTCCGTTTGGACTGCATCGTTGCGACGGTCTTCGTCTGAGCTTTGGCTTTGACGGCCGCTACGTTCACGGCTGTTGTCATTTTGATTACGGCGGTTACTGCGGCCGCTGTTGTCTTTTTCTTCCGTCAATTTGACGGCTTTGTTTTCCGTTTCGGCTTTATCGCCGTCAGTATCTTGACGTTTGACATTTTGCCCGCGGCGCGGGTGATTGCGGCGGTTGGAAGAACGGCGCGCGTTCTGACGGCCGCCTGCGCTGCGTTTTTCGGTTTTTTCGGAATCGGCTGTTTTTTCTTCTGCCGCGGAAGTGCCGAAAATTTTACCCAGCCAGTTTTTGAAATTGCTCCACCACGATGCTTGGGCGGACGGAGTGTTTACAATCGGTGCGGGTTGGGTATGTTTTACGCCTTTTACGGCCGGTTCGGGACGGGTAGCTTTGGCTTTATCGCCGCCGAAAGGTTTGGCATTTTCGTCTTCTTCCGGTGCGGCCACGCGTTTGTAGCTTGGCTCGGCGTTTTCGTCTACATCGTCGGTACGCACACGGGTAACTTCGTAGTGCGGGTTTTCGAGGTGGATGTTGGGAATCAGGAAAACGGATACGTCCAAACGTTCTTCCATACCGAAAAGCTCGGCGCGTTTTTCATTGAGCAGGAACGTGGCCACATCAACCGGCACTTGCGCGTGCACTTCGCCAGTGTTGTCTTTCATGGCTTCTTCCTGAACGATGCGCAACACATGCAGGGCGGTTGATTCGATGCTGCGGATTACGCCGGTGCCGGCGCAACGCGGGCAGGCGATATGGCTGCTTTCGCCCAATGCAGGCTTCAGGCGTTGACGGGAAAGTTCAAGCAGGCCGAAGCGGCTCAATTTGCCCATTTGCACGCGTGCCCGGTCTTTTTTGAGGGCATCGCGCAGCACGTTTTCCACATCGCGCTGATGCTTGGCATTTTCCATATCGATGAAGTCGATTACCACCAAGCCGCCCAAGTCGCGCAAACGCATTTGGCGGGCCACTTCTTCGGCGGCTTCCATATTGGTCTTGAAGGCGGTGTCTTCGATGTCTGCACCGCGGGTGGCACGGGCAGAGTTGACATCAATGGAAACCAGTGCCTCTGTGTGATCGATCACAATCGCACCGCCGGAAGGCAGGCTGACACTACGCGAAAATGCGCTTTCGATTTGGTGTTCGATTTGGAAACGCGAAAACAGCGGAGTGTGGTCTTGATAGAGTTTCAGACGGCCTATGTTGTTGGGCATCACATACGACATAAATTCGGAAATCTGGTCGTACACTTCTTGGTTGTCGACCAAAATTTCGCCGATGTCGGGGCGGAAGTAGTCACGGATGGCGCGGATAAGCAGCGAGCTTTCCATAAAGAGCAGGTAAGGCTCGTTGTGAGCGCGGCCGGCTTCTTCGATGGCCTGCCAAAGTTGTTGCAGGTAGTTGAAGTCCCATTGCAGTTCTTCTACGCTACGGCCGATACCGGCGGTACGGGCGATCAGGCTCATGCCGCGCGGTACGTCCAATTCGGCCATAGCGGCTTTTAACTCTTGACGTTCTTCGCCTTCGATACGGCGAGATACGCCGCCGCCGCGGGGGTTGTTCGGCATCAGTACGAGATAGCGGCCGGCCAGGCTGATAAAAGTGGTGAGCGCCGCACCTTTGTTGCCGCGTTCGTCTTTTTCAACCTGAACAATGATTTCCATGCCTTCTTTCAGCACGTCTTGGATACGGGCGCGGCCGCCCTCGTAGTCTTGGAAATAGGAACGGGAGACTTCTTTGAAGGGGAGAAAACCGTGGCGGTCGGTGCCGTAATCGACGAAACACGCTTCCAGCGACGGTTCGATGCGGGTGATGATACCCTTGTAGATATTACCTTTGCGCTGTTCTTTACCCAGCGTTTCAATATCGAGATCGAGCAGCGTTTGCCCGTCGACAATCGCCACGCGCAGCTCTTCGGCCTGCGTGGCATTAAATAACATACGTTTCATAACTACCTCGTTTTTGAGCACCCACGAGGCCGGTAATCAGTATTCAACGCTTATAAGCCGCCAATGGTCAGGCCGTCTGAAACGGCGTGCGGGGCGTTATCTGAACGAGAAGGAGTGTATAAAGAGCAATGGGCATTGCCTCAAAACAACTGCATTTGTTTACGGGGTTTGTGCCGTTTTTTTATGTGTAAAAGTGTACCGGCGGTATTTCTTAATATCATCCGCGTGTATCTGCACCGGCAAGCGGCGGCGGAAGGGTGTAAACAGTATATCGGTAATGCCTGTGGTTCCGCTTTGGTTTCTATGCTGTGCGAAACACGAAAAATCTTAGCCGTCTTCTTCATTACTGTCCGGCGGTTGTACTGCCGAGGGCTGCACACATGTTTGAGCGGGTGCGTCTTATGCCGGATCGGAAGGCCTGCCGGAAAAGGTTAAACTTAATTACGTCTTCACCCGCCGGGCTTGGCGGCAGATGAAGGAAATGCTTTGTGGCGTGCTTTTTAGTATAAAATTCCAGTTTACAATAAGTTTTCAGACGGCCTGATCAATCTGTAAAACGGCCCCTGAAAACGTAAGCGGATTATAGAGAAAATGCCGACAATTAGCAAAGACTTGGTTAACCACATCAGCATCCCGCCGGAAGACGCAGGGCAGCGGCTCGACAACTTTTTAATCAAGATTTTGAAAGGGGTGCCCAAAAGCCATATTCAGCGCATCATCCGCGCAGGCGAAGTACGCTTGAACAAAAAACGCTGCAAGCCTACCGACCGCATAGAAGCGGGCGATGTTTTGCGTATTCCGCCAGTGCGCATTGCCGAAAAGCAGAGGCCGTCTGAAAACATGCCGGTGCCTGCGCGTGATTTTGAAATCGTTTACGAAGACGATGCGATGCTGGTGGTGAACAAGCCCAGCGGCGTAGCGGTACACGGCGGCAGCGGGGTAAGTTTCGGCGTGATCGAGCAATTGCGCCGCGCCCGACCC
Source organism: Neisseria animaloris (assembly GCF_900637855.1). Classification (NCBI taxonomy): domain Bacteria; kingdom Pseudomonadati; phylum Pseudomonadota; class Betaproteobacteria; order Neisseriales; family Neisseriaceae; genus Neisseria; species Neisseria animaloris. The sequence continues at coordinate 1,201,565 of NZ_LR134440.1, read as the reverse complement.
GAAGCGCGTTATCTGGAGCTGGTGCACCGTTTGGACAAAGATACCAGCGGGCTGCTGATGATTGCGAAAAAGCGCAGTGCGTTGGTAAAGCTGCACGAAGCCATCCGCAACGACCATCCGAAAAAAGTTTATCTGGCTTTGGGCGTAGGAAAGCTGGCGCAGGATAAGTTGAATGTGAAACTGCCGCTGTTCAAATACACGGGCGCACAAGGCGAAAAGATGGTGCGCGTGAGTGAAAACGGCCAGCATGCGCATACGGTGTTCCGTGTATTGAAGTGTTTTTCAGACGGCCTGCTGCATCAGGTCGGCCTTTCGCATTTAACATTGGTGGAAGCCACCTTGAAAACCGGCCGCACCCATCAAATCCGCGTACACATGCAGTCGCAGCAGTGCCCGATTGCGGGCGACGAACGCTATGGCGACTACCAAGCCAACAAACGGCTGCAAAAACTGGGTTTGAAACGGATGTTTCTGCACGCGGCGGAACTGCATTTGCAGCACCCGCTGACGGGCGAGCCACTGAAACTGGTGGCTCCTTTGCCGCAAGAGTTGGAACAGTTGGTTACGGTGTTGGCGCATCAGCATAAAGCAGAATGACGGGTTGAGGTTTTGAAGTGGAAAGACAAGAGGCCGTCTGAAAGCGAAGCTCACAAGGTTCGCTTTCAGACGGCCTCTCGCTATATGTTCAAATTTGAGCGGCTTACATTTCCAGAACACTCAGCCCCGGCAAGTCTGCAAATCCGCGGTCGCGCACAATTTGGCAGAAATTTTCCAGATAGGTTTTTCCCATATCTTCTGCACGCATGGCGGCATAAAGTTCGCTTTGCAGGCCGTTTTCGGTAATCGGGCGGGAAATGACATAGTCTTTTTCAAGATAGGGCATCACTGTCCAATAGGGGAGGGCGGCAATGCCCCGGCGGCTGGCGACGAGCTGGATAATCGCAATTGTTAATTCGCTATGGCGACGGGGTGGATTGATGCCTTTGGGCAGCAGTACTTTGCGCAGTAAATCAAGCATATCGTCGGGCACGGGGTAGGTGATCAGCGTTTCATCGGCAAAATCTTCCGCTTCCCAAACATTTTTAGCGGCAAGAGGATGATCTTTGGCGCAAATGCCCACCATACCGTAGGCAAACAGCGGTTGAAAAGTAATACCAGATTGAGGTTCGGCATCAGATACAATGGCTAAATCGGCTCGATGTTGCAGCAGCAGCCCTACAGGGTCGGCTTGGAAGCCTGATACGATATCCAGCTCCACTTGTGGCCATAAAGGACGGAATTCTCCCATGGCAGGCATCAGCCAGTCGAAGCAGGTATGGCATTCTACAGCCAAACGCAATTCACCCGCCTCACCTTCGATAATTTGTGCCATATCCCGTTCCGCTGCAGCGACCTGAGGCAGCAGATCGCGTGCCAGCTGAAGCAGGCGTTCTCCCGCAGGTGTAAAGCGCAGCGGGGTGGATTTGCGCTCAAACAACGGCGTTTCGTAGTAGTTTTCCAATGCCCGAATCTGATGAGACAGGGCGGACTGGGTAAGGAATACGCGTTTTGCAGCCAATGATACGCTGCCGGTTTCTTCCAACGCCAACAGGGTTTTGAGATGGCGCAGTTCTATAATGGAATCCATATTTTTGCAGATGGAATAATACAAGTGCGGTTATATTAAAATAACTCATATTCGGATGTAAACGGCCGAATTTGATTTCAGATGGCCTACAGGGTGTTAAAATCATTATTTTACAGGCCGTCTGAAACGGTTTTATCCATGCAATCTGCCGAATACCTTTCCTTATTTTCTCTACCTGAAAAAATCTCAGACGGCGATTGGTACGTATATCTGGTGTTGTGCGAAAACGGTTCGCTGTATTGCGGCATCACTAACTGCCCCGAAGCACGTTTTGCCTTACATTTGGCGGGGAAGGGTGCAAAATATATGCGGATTCACAAGCCAGTATCTATGCGGCTGGTGTATATGGGTATTTCCCGTGGTCAGGCTGCCCGTGTCGAACTTCTGATAAAAAAGTTCAAGGTCGAACAGAAACGGCAGCTATGGGCGGCACTGGACGATTTTCAGACGGCCTGAGTTTGATATAAAATCCAGGCCGGTTTCTATAAGGATTAATATGATGAACAGCCAGCACCAGCACAATGTCGATCATAGTGAAATCGATAAATTTAGCCTGCTTGCCCATAAATGGTGGGATAGAAACGGTGAATTCAAGCCGTTGCATGACATTAACCCGCTGCGTCTGAATTATATCGACCGACACGCACAAATTGCCGGCAAAGCCGTACTGGATGTGGGATGCGGCGGCGGCATCCTGACCGAAAGCATGGCGAAGCACGGAGCTGAACATGTAAGCGGTATCGATATGGCTGAAAAATCGCTGAAAATCGCCAAACTGCATGCATTGGATGAAGGCATTGCCAACGTTGACTACCGCTGTGTACGGGTAGAAGATTTGGCTGCCGAAAAACCGCATAGTTTCGATGTGGTAACGTGCATGGAAATGATGGAACACGTTCCCGATCCCGCCGCTATCGTTGCCGCCTGTGCCAAACTGGTTAAGCCCGACGGTATGGTGTTTTTCTCTACCATCAACCGCAACCCCAAATCGTATGTACACGCTATTGTAGGTGCCGAATATATTTTAGGGCTGGTGCCGCGTGGTACGCACGACTGGCAAAAATTCATCACTCCCGCCGAACTCGCCCGTATGTGCCGCCAAGCAGGGTTGGATATTATCGATTCCAAAGGACTCACCTATAATTTGCTTACCAAAGTTTACTCGGTAGGTGATAACACGGATGTTAACTACATGGTTGCCTGTAAGCCCGCATAATTGAGAAATTTAAATGATGAGGCCGTCTGAAAAACTATTCAGACGGCCTTTTTGATGGGCTTTACAGAGGAGGGCAGGTGTAATGAAAAAGCAGACAATTTATGTCTGCTCTTGAGGAAGATGCGATTACTTTTTAATCAAGCGGGTATAAACTACCAGAATGATAACAGCGAAAATAGTAGAGGCGATCCAACCGGCAGGTTCGCCCACTTCATACCAACCGGCAGATTGGCCAACAAAACCGGCCAACAAAGAACCGCCGATACCGAGTAACGTGGTCATGATGAAGCCTAAATTCTCCTTACCTGGGTGTAGAAATTTCGCTAATACGCCTATGATGAAACCGACGATAATGGTAACTAACCAGCCCATAATTTCCTCTCATGTTGTTTGTTGTTAAGTTAAATAAATATTGCATTCGTATTAGTGTGTGATTGTGTTGATTAACAATTGAATGTAATAAACATAATCTAAAAACATCATACATGTTATATATGTAACAGTCTTTTAAACTTGCGTTTCTTTTCAAAAAATAAAAAGAATTTTAATTTTAAAACAGCAGATATAGGATAAACGCAACAATTTCATGAAAAATGAAGAAATTGCGTACATTTTGTAGAAAATTCTCAATCATTCTCCGATTTTGCCGATTTTAGGAATATTTGAGAAAAAGAGATTTCATTCGAAATAGTAGTATCGTAGCAAGGCAAGCTGTATAAACAGTTTTTTGTATTGCTGGTATTACAGTAAATAAACTTAAAAAAAATAGTACGTTTGTCACGTTCGGGCTTGATTCGAGTATTTCGGGTTCCAGTAACCTTAGAAGATGCTCAGACCAAGCTCGAGCATGGTTGAATCATGGTAAAAATAATTTGATTTATTATATTTTTGGCCGACAGCTTTATTTTGAAGATGAAATGTATTAGGTACCGATAGAAAAGAAGTAAATTAACAAAGTACTGATTTGAAAATATACAATAACAAATTAAATGTTTTTAAAATAAAAGTATTGAATATAAGGGCTAAAGTAAGAAAAAAGCTCTGCAAATAGCAGAGCTTTTGATGTTTCCACAAACAGCATTAACGTTTTGAGAACTGTTTGGCACGGCGTGCTTTGCGCAGACCGAATTTTTTACGTTCCACTTCACGAGCATCGCGGGTAACGAAACCGGCTTGAGACAGAGCAGGTTTCAAAGCTGCATCGTAGTCGATCAAAGCACGGGTAATGCCGTGACGGATGGCACCTGATTGGCCGGTTTCGCCACCACCTACAACATTTACTTTAATGTCGAAAGTTTCAGCATTTTCAGTCAGAACCAAAGGCTGGCGAACCACCATGCGGCTGGTTTCGCGTGAGAAGAATTCGTCAACAGGACGGCCGTTTACGATGATTTGGCCGGTACCTTTTTGCAGGAATACACGAGCCACTGAACTTTTGCGGCGGCCTGTGCCGTAGTAATATTTACCGTTCATGTCGTGTCCTTAGATTTCCAAAACTTTGGGTTGTTGGGCAGCATGGCCGTGCTCGGAGCCGGCATATACTTTCAGTTTTTTAATCATGGCATAACCTAAAGGGCCTTTCGGCAGCATGCCTTTAACGGCTTTTTCCAAAACGCGCTCAGGGAATTTTTCTTGCATTTCGGTAAAGTTACGCTCATAAATACCGCCTGGAAAGCCGGAGTGGCGGTAGTATTTTTTATCTAAGGCTTTGTTACCGGTTACACGCAGTTTGTCGGCGTTGATGACGATGATGTAATCGCCAGTGTCGACATGAGGGGTGTATTCGGGCTTATGTTTACCGCGTAAACGGCGGGCGATTTCGGCTGCAACGCGACCCAGAACTTTGTCTTGTGCATCGACAACAAACCACTCGCGCTTCACCTCGTGCGGTTTAGCTGAAAAGGTTTTCATAAGGGGTAATCCAGATAGGTATAGAAAGTTGCCGATTTTAGAGAGAATTTGAATTTCTGTCAATCTGCTTTAGGCCGTCTGAAAAATTTTATAGAATGTTAACAGCGCTATCAGCTGATATATGTCGTATTTGCGGCATTTCACTTTTACACTAACATGTTAAGGTAAGGCTTTTCTAACTTGCGCCATATTTTTGATTTCTGCAAAATAAAAATACCGCCATAAGGCGGTATTTGGGAAAGGATCCCCGCTGATGTCGTTTTGGCTGAATCCGCTTGAACCTTGCTGACAAGGTGGTCGCCACGGGCAGTTTCGGGTGCATCTGTGAAGACGCTCGCGCCCACTGCAACTCCCGGCAACCTTAAGCGAACGTATTGGTTCAAAGGAATGTATGCCTTCGCGAACATCGCAGGGAAAGAGCTTTAGCCTGATTAGGCTGACTTTGATAATACTTTATCGCAAGTATTAATCATATCTGTTATTTTACGCTCAAATTCGCCAATTGCCAAATCATCTTTTACAGTCATTTTCAATAGGTCGTGTACTAAATTTAAAGAGGCCATGATGATGATTTTGTCTGTTTCGACAATGCGGCCGCTTTGTTTGATGGTGTCGAATTTTTGGTTCAACATGTTTACAGCTTGCAGCAAAGTGGCTTTTTCTTCTGGAGGTGTACCGATATTGAAGGCGCGTCCCATGATTTCTAAGCTGACTTGTTCAATGCTCATCGGTTTATTCTCCAGAAGTTTCGGTGATTTCTTGGGGGAGGCGCGCCAACAGGGTGTGGATGTGCTCGGCATTGTGCTTTAAGGCATCACGGTATTTTTGGTTTTCGGCTATCAGGCTGTTGATTTTACCTTGTAGGTCGTCTTTGAGTTTGTTGACTTGTATCAGCAAGGCCTCGCTCAATTCGTCGACTGCGGCTTCATGTTCGTTTTTTTGTTGTTCTTGCGCCAGCTTTTGACGGGTAATTTCGTCATGTAGGCGGGCGATTTCTTGTTGCAGGCGTTTGTTTTCGCCAATTTGGGTTTCAAATTTTTGTACCAGTTGGTAAACGCTGATTTCGAGTTTGTCTAGAGACTGATTCATTTTGTGCACCACTCGGTTGATATGGGGGCAAGCATAGTCGGGATGAAAGATACTGTCAAATAAGGCCGTCTGAACGTATGTTTTTTCAGACGGCCTTGTATTTTAAAGGCATTTTTATTCGAATCGGGCTTCCCTGTCCATCAGGCGTTCTACCACTTGTTGGGCGGTCATTTCTTTGCGTAGGAGTTGGAGCAGGGTTTGGGTGATGGGCATGTCGATTTGGTGTTTGCAAGCCATATTGAATACTTCTTCAATGCTGCTCACGCCTTCCGATACATGTCCGATTTCAAGGAGCACGGTATGCAGTTCTTTACCTTCTGCGAGGCCTAAGCCTACTCTGCGGTTGCGTGAGAGTGCACCGGTGCAGGTAAGGATTAGATCGCCGATGCCGGCCAATCCCATCATGGTTTTGGGTTGTGCCCCCATGGAAACGGCCAGTCGGGTAATTTCCGCCAATCCTCGGGTTACCAGTGCGGCCCGAGCGTTTAAGCCGTAGCCGAGGCCATCAGAAAGACCGGTGGCGATGGCCATAACGTTTTTAACTGCTCCGCCTACCGCTACGCCGATAATGTCTTTGCTGCCGTATAAACGTAGTACGGTGGTGTTCAGACGGCCTACCAGTTCTTCAATCCAACCTTTGTTTTCCGATGCTAAAACAACGGCGCAAGGTAGTTGTTTGGCTAATTCTTGGGCAAAACTGGGGCCGGAGAGCACGCCGATTTTGTCGTTTTCGGGCAGTACGTCTTTAACCACTTGGAACGTGAGCAAGCCAGTATCTTGCTCAAAGCCTTTACAGGCGGTTAATACAGGTAGGTGGCCGGCGTTGTTTTGCACGAGAAGTTGTGCGCTGTCGCGTAAGCCGGCAACTGAGGTGGCTATGATCACCAGTTCCGTATCGGGAAGGGCTTCTGCCAGAACGGTGTGGACTTTAATGGTGTCCGGTAGTTTGAAGCCGGGGAAATAACGTTTATTTTCGCGGTTTTGTTGCAAGGATTGCATGTGTTCGGTATTTCTCGCCCACATAGATATTTCATTGCCGTGCAGTGCAAAATGTATGGCAAGTGCAGTTCCCCAAGAACCTGCGCCGATTATGGTGATTTTCATGTTTTTCTCCCGAAAAATTGCTTTCCACTTTAAAACAATCATGCTTATGGTGCAAGTTTTAAGCGATTTGTGTAAGAAAAATGAAAGTAGATCGTCCTAATAATGTTTCAAGCATGATTGCACCGAAAATGGTATGTCGGGATTTGAAATAAAAACTATCGTAATGATATATATTGTTAATGGTGGCGTTTAAATTTGATTTTAGGCAAATAAGGAGAAATATTATGCCACTATACTTCCATAAGTTTGTATAAATTTTATGCGGATTACAATTCTGTTTCGTATGACACGGATCGCATTCTAATATGGAGGTAAGCGTAGACAAAAATATTCATTATGGTGGGAGCGTAGATAAAAATATATATTTACTTGTTTTGACTGTTTTATTTTGGAGGAAATCTTCATGAACCAAACCACTCGTAAAGCCTCTCTTGCTATGGCCGTTTTATTGGCCCTTTCGGCATGTGGAGAAAAAGCTGCTGATACTGCTGAACAAGCGGCTTCCCAATCGGTAGAAACTGCAGTTGCGGAAACCTCTGCGCCTGCTGCTGTTGATAACAGCAATGCTTCATCTGAAGATTTGGAGCTGTTGAAGCAGGCCCAAGGTATTTTCAAGCCGTTGCCAAATAGTGAGGAAATGCAAAAAATACATCCATTTACTGAGGCTCAAGTAAAACTTGGTCAGCAACTTTGGCATGATCCGCGTTTATCGCGAGGCAACACCGTAAGCTGTAACACATGTCATAACCTTGCTACGGCAGGCGTTGACAATCTGCCGACCAGTCAGGGCTTTAAAGGCCAATTTGGTCCGCGTAACTCACCCACCGTGTTAAATGCCGCGTTACTGGGTAGCCAGTTCTGGGATGGCCGTGCCGCAACAGTTGAAGAACAAGCAGGTGGCCCGTTGATTAATCCGGTGGAAATGGCAATGCCTGACCATGCGGCCGTAGAGAAGAAAGTTTCTGCTATTCAGGGATATGCTGACTTGTTTAAAGCAGCTTTCCCGGAAAATAACGGTGCGATTTCAATTGCTAACATTACCAATGCTATTGGCGCATTCGAACGGACCTTGTTGACGCCTTCCAAATGGGACGAGTATCTAAAAGGTAATGTTAATGCGTTGAATGAAAAAGAACGTCGAGGTGTGCGTTCATTTATCAATAATGGTTGTATTGCTTGTCATGCAGGCGTAAATTTGGGGGGTGATTCTTTCCAAAAATTCGGTTTGGTTAAGGGACCTTACTGGAAATACACCGGTAGTACAAAACATGATGAAGGTCGTTTTGAGGTAACTAAAGCCGAAAGCGATAAATTCTTCTTCCGTACCCCGGGCCTGCGCAATGTTGCCCGCACCTATCCTTATTTCCACGACGGTAGCGTATGGGAGTTGGATAAAGCTGTCAGCATCATGGGCGAAACCCAGCTTGGTAAACAGTTATCGAAAGAAGAAGTGGATAATATTGTAGCATTCTTGGGTACTTTATCTGCTCCGATACCTGAATCTGCACTTGTATTGCCGGAATTGCCGGAATCTGCGTTGCCGGAAACACACCCCATTAATAAGTAATGTGTAATATAAGTTAGTGTTAAGATAAAAGGCTGTCTGAATTTTTCAGACGGCCTTTTTATATTTAGACCTAGGCTTTATAGGATAAACGTATGGCGGATAGTATGGAATATATATAGGGTAGCTTAGAATTTAGGAAGTTTTTCCAGTAGGGCAAAACCTTCAACTTTGTTGCGCGGGCGTGCACCTTGCCAGAGTAGTAGCCAGCCTTGGGGAGCGGCACTGTCTTTGGGTTGTTGAACTAAGCGGTAACGGCAGGCGGAATCATCGACATTCAGTTTTAGAGAACTATATTGTGTCCAAGCGATACGAGCAGTAGTGGCATTTTTGTCGATGCTGATGCAGTTTTGACCGTTTGAAAGCGATTGCTTTAAGGCTGGCGATAAAGCTGCTTCCATTTGAGAAACAACAGGAGCATGGCTTTTGGCAGCATCAAGCCAAGGTAGAAAAAGTGTCATCATCAACGCCCATACTAAAGTAACACCTGCCGCCCAATTGGTTACAGCCTGCCTGCCGCGGATATGTTTCCGAGTGATGGCCCATAACCATACGGGGGTAAAAGAAATAGCAACCAGCATCGGTACGGTGCTGATTTTAGGAGTGTAGTACGGGCTGAAGTACAGCGAGCGTTCGGCAAGTTTTGCCGGCCAACCGTAGTTCATGGCAAAAAATCCTATCCATAGAAAGATGGCAAACAGCCCGAAAGTCATGATGCCGAACCAGTTGAAGAATGCTGCCGGCCCCCGCCTTAGGCCGTCTAGTTGTACGGCACCGATAAGGGCGAGAGGAGGCATCAACCAAATCAGATTGTCTTGAAATTGCAGGGGCGTAATGCTTAGCAGGATGCCAATAGTGCTGAGCCATGCCAATGCCAGAATACCCCAACGATGTTCGGTTAGCTTGGTTCGGCTGGTTGTCCATATTGCAAGAGGCCATGCCGGTAAAGCAAACCATAACAGGTTTTTCAAATAATAGCCTAATGAAAAGGCCGTCTGAAAAGAGGCTGTGCCGCCAAATTCGCCGAATACATGATATTGCAGCCACAACTCGAAGGCCTCTGGATTAGTTTTATAAAGTGCGAACGGATACACCGGCAACAAAGGAAGGGCAACGGCAAATGCGCCGATTAATGTGATGTAGCAGCGTTTGTTTCTCCAATGGTGGTTAAACAGTAATCCCAGCGACATCAGTATCAAGGCGGCCGGTAGTAAAAAACCGGCTGACAGAGACAATAAAACCCAACCGCCCCCCAGTAACAGTGAGGCCATAATTACCCGACTGGGTGCTAATGAGAATCCATACAGACACATGCCTAACGCCGCGAATACTACCGGCATGCTGCCGAGGAAATGCGCCATGGTAATCAGGCCGACGCAGCCGATTAAAATCAAAACGACGCTACGACCTTGATGGCGGCCTAAAAAGCGGAACCCGGCCATACCGCAGCAAGTCAGCCCGATAGCCGTGAATGCTACGCTGGCAAAACGCGCAGATGCATAAGCATCAGCGGCCCAAGGGGAGAGTAATTTTTGAAACAATACTGCAACCCATAAATATACGGGAGACACTTTGAAATAAGGTTGTTCGAATACTGTTGGCAGCCATACGGATCCTTGATTTGCCAGAGCTTCAATGCTGGTAAATACCATAGGTTCTGCAGGATGCCATAAATCACGTGAAAAAATGCCCGGCCACAGCCAAGCAAATGCCAACAACAGTAGCAACCAAGGTTTTTCATGGGTTGGTGCGACAGTACGGGTTTCTGGTGGAGTATAAGTGAGCATGGGCTGAAGGGGTAAAGTAAAGTGTATTAAGTGTAACAAATTACCTGTTGGGACGGGGTGGATTTTTCCGGTGGGATAAAAAGGAAAAATAGGTGTTTACATAAAATAGCAAAAGTAAAGAACAATGGTATTTTATGCTTTTATGCTATTCCGTGTTCATTTTTTAGAATAAATGGTCTATTTTTACATCAAAGATGTTGTTAAATTGTTTTTCAATAGGTAAGATACATTGTTTTTAATATCTAAGGAAATAGTATGCGAGTTAAGTATTTCGTTTGTTTAAAGGCAGGTATGCTCATATCTGCCATATGTGGTTTGGCTGCCTGCGGCAGTAGTGGTGGAGGCGACAAACCGGTTACTGCTTCCACAACCACTCCTTCAACTTCAAGCTCTACGGCTACAACCGGTAGTCCTCAATTTCGCCGTGCTCAAAATCTGGGAACAAACAATCAACAAGCAGGCAGTAACACTTCAAATCAGGACGCCAATTTACCAGGCCCAACTCCGCGAGCTTCTAAGCCTACTCATAAAAAAGCCCAAAATTATTCAGTAACAATCAACGGACACACACATCAGGGCGGCGGTAAAATCGTATTGGATGATTTTCAGAAATCTAATTTGAGCGTTATTAAGAGTAATAATGGCGGCACGATTCGCGCTTACCGTCAGAATCATTCGATTATTGCAGGTTATTTGGGGCAACCCAGTATGACTACTCCGCAGCTTCTAACTATCGGATTGATAAAGGGTGATTTGACGGAAGCATTGCCTACTCAAGGTACTTATACTTACCAAGGCAAAGCTTTCAGCGGTACTGAAACAGGTAAACTGGATTACAGTGTGAATTTCGATAAACGTACCGGCAGCGGTAAAGTGAGCGGTTTTAAAGAAATCAGTGATATTGTTTTAAAAGAAGGCAGCATCGGTAATGTGATGATTGACAATCAATTGGATGGCAGCGGATTGCAAAAAGCGCAGGGGATTATCGGTAAAACGGAATACTCTGTTGTTGAAAACGGCAATAGGGTGAAACGTGAAGAAGACTACCGTTTGGTATTCTTTGGTCCTAATGCTGAAGAAATCGGTGGAAAAGTGTTCCATGCTACCGGTGAAATCGGTATTGCCGGTAAAGTAACCGGTAAAAAATAACAATCGGTGTATATCGGAAGGGCTGTTTGAATTATTTCAGACGGCCTTTTTTGTTGTTTGAATTACTTATCAATGTGTCGCAGTTATGTTTTGGTTTATATTAAGAGACGTACGATGCTATCGAGGCTGTTTGGGAATGGCCGGTTAAGAGGACTGCCGAATAGATTTGCTGAGAATTTTTTGTGAGTAAATAGACATTTCTGAAAACTAGTGTAAAGAAAAATAGTGTCTGATATAGCTTTTATTGAGAAAAATAGTTTGTGTTGTAATTAAAACACAAGCATCATAAATAAAAAAGCATAATATTAAAAAATAGTTTTTGTTAAAAAATATAAATGATACATGCATTTATGCATAAGAAAAAATTTTTTTGTCATATTGCTTTGTCGTTTTTTAGAATTTTTACCCATAATGAATATTTATGAAGAATAAAATTCATATGAGCGGTATAAATTTTCGCCTAACGGTTGTTAAGTTATGTTGATAATTGCTAATATAGCGTTGTGGCAAATAGCTACTGTTAAATATAGTTAAGAAAATACAAATACGAGGATTACGGAAATGTCTATTCACAAAAAAATCGGTTTAGCAACGATTATTGCACTCGGTTTGGCTGCTTGCGGCGGAGGTGGGGGTGGTTCTCCCTCAACTGCTTCTACCGCCACTGCACAGTTCGTATCAGTCAATCAATTTTCAGATGCTACTCCAGGTATTAAAGCAGCTGCTTATGATGCAAATTTCACTATCAGTTTGGGCGGCAAGGCTTACAAAGTAGCCGAGTTGGAGCAAGACAAAGTGTTGACTTTGACAGACGATGCAACGGGTGAAAGCAGCCGCATTTACCGTCAACAATATTCGATTATCACGAGCAGCGTGCCTAAAGGCGGACAAGATACTCCCCTGTTGATGACTGTAAACAAAATCAGAGGTGCGTTTACTCAAGTTTTACCTACCCAAGGTACTTATAACTATCAAGGTAAGGCCTTCAGCCGCACGGAAGAAGGTGCATTGGCTTACAGTGTGAACTTTGATAAAGGTATCGGCAGCGGTAAAGTAAGCGGTTTCAAAGAGTTCAAAGATATTGCGCTGCAAGAAGCCAAACTTGGACCGGTTCTGTTCAATCAAGAAGGTCTGCGCGGTAAAGGTTTTGCGGGTAAAACCGATTTGGGCGATGATTATCGCTTGGCTCTCTTCGGTGAAAACGCTGAAGAAATCGGCGGTATGGTATATCACAGTACCGGTGAAATCGGTGTGGCAGGTAAATTGATTGATAAAAAATAACTAAAGTCTGTTCCCTGGTGAAAAAACCGTCTGAAATGTTTTCAGACGGTTTTTTTATTTTGGCGGATGAACAGGCAGTGAACCGGATACGAGGAGGATTGTATGGATTGAATCCATATAAAGCGACGGCTTGAAAACGGTTCGGTTGATATAAAACCGATTCTGTTGCCGTTTGGCCGGCCGGTAAAATCATTTGCTTTGGCTCCAGACTAAATAACACGGCATGAAATATGGATTTTTATGGCTATTACTTAATGTCCGGCCTGCTTCGGGTTCATTGCAATGACCAGAAGGCCGTCTGAATATGGCCGGAAAGTTTTCACGGTTTGAACAGTATTTTCAGACGGCCTCTATTGAATAAAGGCCGTCTGAAACCATATAGCAACGGTATTACATGCAGAAGGTAAAATAACTTTATACAACTTTACTTACTGCATTTTCTGCATCATCCGAAACGAAATGAAGAGAGAATCCGATGGCTAAAACCGTTCATTATCTGAAAGATTACCAATCTCCTGCTTACCATATCTGCAAAACCGATTTGCATTTTGACATCCAAGAGCTGCATACAACCGTTAAAGCACGTTTGGTGGTAGGGCCGAAGCGATCGGGAGAACCTTTGGTATTGGACGGTTCGGCAGAGTTGCTCTCCATTAAAATCGACGGCGAAACCGTCGAAAGCTACACGTTGGCCGCTGAAAAGCTCACGATCGATCAGGTGCCGTCTGAAAACTTTATTCTCGAAATCGAAACACGCATCAGGCCGTCTGAAAACAAATCACTGATGGGCTTGTATGCTTCGGGCGGCAATCTGTTCACCCAATGCGAGCCGGAAGGTTTCCGCAAAATCACGTTCTATCCCGACCGCCCCGATGTGATGTCGAAATTCACCACCACCATCGTGGCGGACAAAAAACGTTACCCCGTGCTGCTTTCCAATGGTAATAAGATTGACGGCGGCGAGCTTTCAGACGGCCGCCATTGGGTAAAATGGCTGGATCCGTTTGCCAAACCGAGTTATCTGTTTGCCTTGGTGGCGGGCGATTTGGCTTTGACCGCAGACACCTTTACCACGAACAGCGGCAAAGACGTAGCGATTGAGTTTTACACGACGGAAGCCGACAAGAGCAAAGTCGGTTTTGCGGTAGAATCGCTGAAAAACGCCATGCGTTGGGACGAAACCCGTTTCGGCCTTGAATACGATTTGGATATTTACATGGTCGTGGCGGTGGGTGACTTCAATATGGGTGCGATGGAAAACAAAGGCTTGAACATTTTCAACACCAAATATGTGCTTGCCGACAGCCGTACCGCCACCGACTTTGATTTTGAAGGCATCGAATCGGTGATCGGGCACGAATATTTCCACAACTACACCGGCAACCGCGTAACCTGTCGCGATTGGTTTCAACTTTCGCTTAAAGAAGGCCTCACCGTATTCCGCGATCAGGAATTTTCCGGAGACCGCGCCAGCCGCGCCGTGCGGCGTATCGACAACGTGCGTATGCTGCGCCAGCACCAATTTCCCGAAGATGCCGGCCCGACGGCGCACCCCGTCCGTCCGGCCTCTTATGAAGAGATGAACAACTTCTACACCATGACCGTTTATGAAAAAGGCGCGGAAGTGGTGCGTATGTATCATACCTTGCTAGGTGAAGAAGGTTTTCAGAAAGGCATGGCGCTGTATTTCAAACGCCACGACGGGCAGGCGGTTACCTGCGATGATTTCCGTGCGGCAATGGCCGATGCGAACGGTATCAATCTCGACCAATTCGCCTTGTGGTACAGCCAAGCCGGCACGCCCGTGCTGGATGTGTCAGGCCGTCTGAATGAGGCGGACAACACGTTTATTTTCAACATCAAGCAAACCGTTCCGGCCACACCCGATATGGCGGAAAAACAGCCGATGATGATGCCGGTGAAAATCGGTTTGCTGAACCGCAAAGGCGAAGCGGTTGCATTCAGGCCGTCTGAAAATGCCGAAGCGCAAACCGAAGCCGTGCTGTTGTTGCAACAGGCCGAGCAGGAATTTGTGCTGCACGGTGTAACCGAAGCCGTGGTGCCGTCGCTGCTGCGCGGGTTCAGTGCGCCGGTTCATCTGAATTATCCGTACAGCGACGAAGATTTAACCTTACTGCTGGCACACGATACTGATGCCTTTGCCCGTTGGGAAGCCGGTCAAACCCTTTACCGCCGCGCAGTGCAGGCCAATTTGCAGGCTATTGAGAATCAAACCGCCATGCCCGCGCATGAGGGTTTGGCTGCGGCGGTGAAGCAAGTGTTGCGGCAACAGGATTTAGACCCCGCATTCAAAGCCGTACTGTTGGGCGTGCCGTCTGAATCCGAGCTGTGGGACGGTGCGGAAAACATCAATCCGCAACACTACTACCAAGCGCGCGAAGCCTTGCTGAACACCCTTGCCAAATCCTGCATCAACGAACTGGCAGCCGTGCGTACATGGGCATTGGCGCAGGAAAAAGACAGCGGCATTGCCAAGCCTTACGAGTACCATCCCGAATTAGCCGGTGTACGCAGCTTGTTGGCAGCCGTGCGCCTGCTGACTATCCGCGAAGAGCGTCATTCGATGATTAACACGGCTGCTTATGACAGTGAGCTCAGGGCGCAGACGGCGGCAGTTGAAAAATTGGAAGGCACGCGCCTGAAAGACTACACCACCCGCTACGAACAGCTCACCCGCAATATGACTCACGAGATGAGTATTCTCAACACCGTGAACCATTTGGAAGAAGAAGGCCGCAACCGTTTGCTCGACCGATTCGCCGAACGTTATGCCGATGATGCGCTGGTGATGGACAAATATTTCGTTCTGATCGGCAGCAGCCACCGCAGCGATACCCTGCAACAGGTTCAGACGGCCTTAAGCCATCCGAAATTCAGCTTGGAAAACCCGAACAAAGCTCGCTCGCTGTTGGGCAGCTTTTCGCGCAACGTGCCGCATTTCCACGCGGAAGATGGTAGCGGTTATGAATTTATCGCCGCTAAAGTGATGGAAATCGACCGCTTCAACCCACAAGTGGCCGCCCGTTTGGTGCAGGCGTTCAATATCTGCAATAAGCTCGAACCGAACCGCCGTGGGTTGGTGAAGGCGCAACTGCAACGGATTCAGGCGCAAGAGGGTTTGTCGAAAGACGTTGCCGAGATTGTGGGCAAAATTCTGGCGTAAACGGGTGGGTAAAACAGGTTGAATGCAAAGAGGCCGTCTGAAATTTTTCAGACGGCCTTTCGGTTGGCTCCAAAGATTCCTGTCGGCTTAATGAGTAGGGTGCGCGGCTAAAGACACCTATTATTAGAGGTATGGTAATCTATGCACTGAAGGCCGTCTGAAAACACTTTTTCAGACGGCCTTCTTCTTTCTAAATGCCTTTATGATTGAAGCTGTTGAAATAATCATCAAGGAAATAGATTGCCTGCTATCGTCAAAGCCATTTTGCGGGAGATACGTTTTTCTTTACCGCTAAACTTGCCAACCTGAAATGATGCTTGTAAATGCACGGTATCAGCCTGCGTTGGAAAGGTGTCCGGCAGTTTTTTTAGGCTACAATACGCCGTTCGGTTGTGATAAACAGATATGACGTTATGAAATTATTCTCTATATGGTTGCTGTTTTTTTCCACGGCGACTTATGCCGCCCACGGATTGGGTTTGGGACAGCCGGTTGCTTATCCCGCGGATTTCAAGGCATTTGAGTATGTGAACCCGAATGCGCCGAAAGGCGGCACGTTTTCACTGCCGATAGCAGGCGGTTTTGATACGCTGAATCCGTTTACGCTCAAGGGTGATCACGAAGCGGGAGTGGCGGCTTTGACGTTGGATACACTGACGGTAAAAGGGTTGGACGAACCGTTTTCAATATACGGTTTGCTTGCGCAGGATATTGTTTTGGCTTCAGACGGCCTGTCGGTAACATTCAAACTCAACCCGAAAGCGCGTTTTCATAACGGCGATCCGGTGCTGGCGAAAGATGTGGCGGCATCGTTCGATATTTTGACCAAAGACCCTGCCGCTGTCCCACTATATAAATTCTATTGGGCGGATGTGGCGCGGGTGGAAACGCCCGATGCGCGTACGGCGGTATTCCGTTTTAAAAAACGCAATGCGGAATTGCATATGATTTTGGGCAGGTTGCCGGTGTTTTCGCACAAAAGTTATCCGCACGGGCTGGCTGCCGCGGCAAACAAACTGCCCATAGGTTCGGGGCCATACCGTTTCCATAAAGCAGACGGCGGGCGGTTGAGCGAGTTTAAGCGCGATAAAGAGTATTGGGCGCAAAATCTGCCGGTACGCAAGGGTACGTATAACTTCGACCGGGTGCGTTTCAAATACTATAAAGACGACAGCGTGCGTATCGAGGGCATTAAAGGCGGGCATTACGATTTCATGCAGGAAAACGTCGCCCGCAATTGGGCGCGCGCCTACCCGGAACACATGCTGGAAAAGCGCAGTTTGCACAAGCACGAATGGGCGCAGAAGAGTACCGCCGGGATGCAGGGTTTTGTGATGAACATGCGCCGCAAGCCGTTCGACGATATCCGCGTGCGGCAGGCAATAGTGCTCAGTTTTGATTTTGAAAGCACCAATACGCGCCTGTTTTACGGAGCCTATCGCCGGAGCAACAGCTTTTTTACCAACAGTGAAATGGCGGCTTCGGGCAAACCCGAGGGAGAGGAACTGGCCGTCTTAAATACCGTACGCTCCAAACTGCCGGCCGCCGTATTCACACAGAATGTGCCCGAGCCTCCGAAAACCGATCCGGTGCTCGGTGTCAGGCTCAATCTGCTTAAAGCCCGTGCGTTACTCGAACAGGCGGGCTACCGTTACCGCAACGGAGCGTTGGTGGACGGACAGGGCAAACCGCTGGTGCTGGAGTTTCTCAGTCCGAGTAAAACCTATGAACGGGTAGTGGCGAAATGGCAGAGTGATCTGGCCAAAATCGGCGTAAAAATGAATGTGCGCCTTGCCGATCTTGCCGTGTATCAGAAGCGTGTGAACAACTTCGATTTCGATATGACGGTGGTGGTGTATGCCAACAGCGAAAGCCCGGGTAACGAGCAGTTCGGCTATTTCAGTTGCACCTCCGCCAAAACTGACGGCACCCGCAATTGGGCGGGGGTGTGCGATCCTGCTGTGGAAGTGCTGCTCAAACGTTTTGAAAGTTTTTCCAGCCGCAGCGAACTGGTCGCGTCCGCCCGCGCACTCGATCGGGTGATACGCCACCAATATATTATTGTGCCGAATTGGTATTCCGACCGCTACCGCGTGGTGTACCGTGATACGTTGGGCCTTCCCGACCGCCGTCCGAAAGGTGCTTACGGTGCGGTTGAGTGGGTGCTGAGTTCGGGGTGGATAAAGCAATAAACGGAAGCCGTCTGAAAAATCATGATTTCAGACGGCTTCAAACTTTGATTTAAAACAATTTAATCCTATACTGCCGCAACTTATACCGACGGCGGTGGTCATATAATACAGACCCTTGACTATTTCCTTCCCAAGTGCGGCGGCCCATGCAGGCCGTTTGAAAAGCGGAAAACTGTTTACCACACAACAAAGGAGGTACTTTATGTATCAATATCAGCGCATTATGGTTCCTGTTGACGACAGCCAAACTTCGCTGCAGGCACTGAAAGAAGCGTGTAGTCTGGCTCAGGCGATGGATGCTACTGTGGTGGTGGTACATGTTGTGGACTTGGGGCAATTTGATTGGGGTGCTCCCGGTTTTACCGATGCCGCAGCTTTGCGTAAAGCAGTTGAAAACACCGGTGTGAAAGTACTGAAACGTGCATCCGAAGAATTAAAGAAAGTGGGCGTAAAACACGAAACGCTGATTCTGGAAAGCGCAGGCGACAGAATTGCCGATTTGCTGGTAGAGCAGGCGACAGAGGAAAAATGCGACCTGATTGTAATGGGAACACACGGTTTTTCCGGTTTGATGCACCTTCTGTTAGGTTCGGTTGCCGAAGGCGTTATCCGCAAGTCCAATGTGCCGGTATTGCTGGTGCGCCGCAAGGAAGATTAAGCCAAGTTTTATAAAAGAGAGACTAGAGAAACGGCAGGCCGTCTGAAAACGCTTTTTCAGACGGCCTTGTCTATTGCCTCATTTAAGCAGCCTATTGAATCAGCTTGGAAATCGTTTTAAACGCTTCATGTTTGGCATCTCCCAGCATTTGGAACAGCACGCTTTCCACATTCGACACCACCGCACCTGCTTCACGCATCAGGAGCAAAGCATTTTCCTTATTGGTCGGATTGCGTGAAGTGGTACATTCGAACGGCACATAGACGTTGAGGCCGTCTGAACGCAAGTCCAACACGGTTTGCAGCATACATATATGTGTTTCCGCGCCCACCAAAATCACATTTTCCGCCTGATGTCTGCGGATTGCTTCCCGCACTTCATCGATATAAGCGGAAAACCGCGTTTTCTCGAAAACGGGTACATCTTTTAACAGCAGTTGTACGGCCTGAACAGTAGGTCCCAACCCTTTAGGATATTGTTCGGTAACAACAAGCGGCACGCCGAGCGCCTGCAAGCCCTGCAACAGCACGCGGCTACGCTCTATCATGGCTTCAGCGGCATACAGAGACGGGGTAAGGCGCTCCTGAATGTCTACTACAATACAGATGGTATTTTGAGGACTAAGATGTTTCATTTTTTTTCCTTGGTTCATTTGAATGATAGGTTTTCAGCCCTTGATGCGCGGGCGCAACGCTCGAATTAATTATATGCATAATCAATATTTTAGATTGAATTAGTTATTTTTTTCATATATCGATCTTTTCTTGTACCATACAGGGAAAATTGGGCCTATAAGCTTTTTTAAATATAAATAGCTGTTTTTTTAATAAGTTACAAGATGAAATAATCAGTCATCTAATTTATTATCTAGAGTTATTACTTCTAATGAAATTATTTCAATGGCATAGTCAAATTCCGTTAGTTTAGGTTGTAGACCGTTAGAGTGTAACGTCAGCAATTTTCATCTGGCTAATATAAGCTGTTAGCAACTCTGATTAGAAATAAATTTAAGCCTAATTTCCGGCTTTTTTCGACACATTTCAAAAGGTCCTATTTGTTTCGCTTAAATATCTTCATTTTTTCTTAAGATATTTTCTGTTTGATCACGATTATTGATAGTGAGCATCATGAAAAAAATACCACTTTACATTGCTGTAGCCTTTGCAGCAATTCCTTTAACTGCCGTAGCCAAAGATATTCATGCAGAGAGAGAACGTTGGGTAGTTCACGCGCGTAGCGGCGATGCACAACTGGCAGAGGCAGTAAATGCACTGAAAACATTGTATGCTGAAAACCGAGATCCCAAGGTACGGGCGGATTTGATTGCATTATTGGTGCGCCAGCAGAAATTTTCAGAGGCTTTGGCAGTATGTACCGCATGTGGCTTGGAAGATTTTTCTAACGACGAATTGGAAAATTTAGCCAAAGCAGCCCGCGACAGTAAACAGTTCCCGTTGTCGGTAAGCCTATATAAGCAGTTGCAAAACAAAGCACCCGGCAAAAAAATCGGACATCTCGGGAGTGCATTGGCTGCTGTGGATGCCGCAGATTATTCCGGTGCGCGAAAACAGATTAACGAATACCGCCGCCGTTTTGGAAATGATAAAGACATTCAAGATGCTGAAAAATATCTGAAATTACGTACGCAATCCATCACGGAACGTATGGCGGATTTACAAAAGCAGCTTGAAGCCAATCCTAACGATCATGAAACCGTGATCCAACTTTACCGTTTAGCTGCCCGGTTACAGGCTTTTCCGCAGCAGGAGCGTTTACTGGAGCGGTACCCGCGGCTTTTTAACGAACAAGACCGTTTATGGTTGCAAGAAGCCAAAGCGGTTGTATTACTACGCGGTGCCCGCCCTACCACTTCATCCGATCAATTGCATACTGCTTATCAGCGCTTGAGTGAAATCGTTAATAAAGCTCCGGCAGGCAGTGCATTGCACACTCAAGCCTTGCGCGACCGCATGGCGGCGGCGATTGCCGTAGGTAAAGAGAAGCAAGCACTTAAAGATTACTATGCATTGGTTAAAAACGGTGAGCAGCCTGAATATGTGAAAGAACAATACGCTTTTGCCTTGCTGATGTATGGCAGCCCTAGGGAAGCGAAACATATTTTAGCCAACAGGGCAGCGAAGCAAAAAGCGAAACAGAGCAAAGTAGACCCTGAGATTATTGAAGGCTTAATTCAAGCTGATTCGGATTTATTGCATTTTTCCGAAGCGAAAAAACATCTGCAAGGGTTAAACCCCGATAAATACGCCCGAGATTTTACGCACACGGTTTACGTTCGAAATCCGTATTACGACAAACATTATTTTTGGAGGGTACGGCTTGAAGCTTGGAGCGGCAACATGAAAGGTGCCGTTAAGTTGATGGACGAATGGCTTGCAGAACATCCGGGTGATCCGTGGGCCATGATTTTACGTGGCGAGCTGGCACAATGGAACGGTCATGAAGATGAAGCTATACGTTGGTTCGATAAGTCAAGAGAGTTTCTATCGGAAGAAAGTCAAAAATGGGCCAACAATAAAGCCGGAGCTGTTCTCTTGAATAGTGGCGATTGGTCGTCAATACAAGATTTAGTTGCAGAAATTGATCGTAATGATTTGAACTACCAAGGTTTTTGGAAACTTTACGATGAAGGGCGTGCTGCACAGCTAAATATTTCCGGAAATGTTTTAAAGGCAACTTCTCCGAAAGGCAAGGCTGAATGGCATCAAGAAATAAAACTGTACAGCCCGAGAAGTCAGGGAGGCCATAGGGCTTATATTGTTCAAAGGTTTGATACCGACCCTAATAACGGCAACACATTGCGCGCAGGGCGCGTGGGTGCAGGTGCGGAAGTCAGTCTTTATCCTATTACTTTGAATGCAGAAGCAGGGCGTGGTACGCACTTGAATAACAAAGCTTATTTGAATGCTGGTGCTGACTATCGTGTGAACGATTATCTTAGTCTCACTGCGCGTGCAGCACTTAATAGTGCCAACACGCCAATTAAGGCATTGAACCAAAATGTTTATGCAAATGAATATACGGTAAATGCCGAATTGACACCTTCTAATGTTACCCGGGCCGGTTTGAGTTTGGGGGTAATGAAATTTGACGATGGTAATACCCGCCAGGCAACCCGTACGTGGTTGACACATACTTTATTTCAACATAACCGTTGGAAGGTGGGCAGCTCGCTTTCGGCAGATTACGGCCGTAATAAAGAGATTGCCGGTACGAACTACTACAATCCAAAAAGCAACAAGAGCATCAATGGTGGTCTCGATCTTTCTTATACCGTGCCTTTTGCACATGCCACTATTCTTGATCAGAAACTTAGCGGCGGTGCTGGGCGGTACTGGCAAGCAGGAGAAAATGCCGAGAATACATGGATGTTGAAATACGGCCATGATTGGCAATTTGGCAAACAGGCGAAGTTGGGTTATGAGCTGGGTCGTCAGCAAGCTATTTATGACGGCAAACCGGAATACCAAAACTTCGGCAATGTGAGTCTGAATGTGAAATTCCACTAAATGTTTCAGACGGCCTTTTTCGAAAGAGTGGATGCCGCCTGAAGTGACCATTTTGTTTCAGTTAATTTAACGATACAGAACATTAATTATGAAATACAAAAGCCTGTTATCCGGTCTGATTTTTGCTTTGGGGTTGAGTGCTTCCCATGCAGCCGACCTGCGTTATGGTGTGATGTGTTATCACGATGTTATTGATGAAACCGCTCCGGTGATTAAAACGGAGGAGGAAAAGGAATTAAAAGGTGAGTTGAAGCGACAGTATTTTCCTCAAACCATTACAGTACAACGGTTGACGGCACATTTTAACTGGTTACGTGACAATGGTTATACACCGGTGAGTTGGAAACAAATTGAAGATGCCCGAAACGGGCGCGGAAAATTGCCAGAGAAACCGGTATTGCTTACCTTTGATGACGGTTATATCAGCTTTTATACCAAAATCTATCCATTGCTGAAGGCTTATAACTATCCTGCCGTATTCGCATTGGTTACCAGCTGGCTGGAAATCCCACCAAACGGTCAGATTTCTTATGGCAGTAAAAAATTACCCCGTTCCGCTTTCCTTACTTGGGAACAGGTGCGTGAAATGCAGAAGAGCGGATTGGTGGAAATTGCCTCGCACACTCACGACCTGCATCATGGCAATCCCGGTAACCCATATGGATCGCAGTTTGCCGCTATGTTTCCAATGTACAAAAACGGCCGCTATGAAACACCTGCCCAGTATGAGAAGCGGATTTATACCGATTTGAAGCGTTCTGTAGATGTGATCGAACAGCGTACGGGAGTCCGGCCTAATGTATTGGTGTGGCCTTACGGTCAATTTAACCAAACAGCCCAAAGAATTGCCCGCAGTGTAGGTTTGGAAAATGACTTCACTTTGTTCGATGACAAATTGAATACCCCCGACCAACAAAGTGTAGGACGTGCTTTAATTGATACTGAAACTGATTTCGGTGTAATGAAAGCTTACTTGGACGGCACATCATTCCAACCCCCACACCAACGTGCTGTACATATTAATTTGGATTCTCTTTATGATCCGGACCCGGCTAAATTGGAGCGCAATTATGATAAGTTGATTGAGCGTGTTTATAAGCTGGGCATTACCACCGTTTATTTGCAGGCTTTCTCCGATGAAGACGGTAACGGTGTGGCCGAGGCCGTGTATTTTCCTAACCGCCATATTAAGATGAAGGCAGATTTGTTCAGTCGTGTGGCATGGCAGCTAATTACCCGCTCTAACGTTAAGGTATATGCATGGATGCCGATGATGGCCTTTGATTTAGGTAAAGGTTATGACTACGTTACCGACAGCCGTACCGGTGAGCCGAGCAAAAACCATTATTTGCGCCTTTCCCCTTACAGTGAAAAGAGCCGCCGTGCCGTTACCGAGATTTATGAAGATTTGGCTTTCAGCAGCCGTTTCCACGGAATGGTATTCCATGACGATGGTTTCTTAACGGATTATGAAGGTCAGGTTGCACAAGGTAAACGCAGCAAAGAGCAATTATTGCAGGAAGCAGAACGGAAGAGTGATGATTTGATCCGCTATTCAGATCTACTTAAAAAGTCTGCACTGAAATACAGTCTTAACAGTACCAATGAAATGAAAACTGTCCGCAGTCTGAATGCAAACCTGATCATGCAACCGGATACGCAAAAATGGTTTGCCCAAAGTCTGCCTAAATTTACTAATCACTACACTTACACGGCCATTATGGCCATGCCTTATCTGGAAAGTGACAAACTGATTACTGGTAAAGATGCGGCAAGTTGGCTGGCAAGATTGACCCAAAATGTGAAAAACAGCAATGTTCCTTTAGATAAAACAGTGTTTGATTTGCAAACCAGAAATTGGCACACCAAACAGCCTGTTCCTGATAAAGAAATCGTGTCTTGGGTTGACGCATTGAAGAAAGAGGGGGTGCGTAATATTGCTTATCGTCCCGATGGTTTCCTCCATAACCGACCGGCATTGAAGGCTATAAAACCTGTATTTTCAGTTCAACACTAAATTTTCAGACGGCCTCTCAGTAGGCCGTCTGAAAAATCCTGAACAAGCACATCAATAATTGGCAACAAAGTTTGAAAGTAAATAAATCTAAATGAACTGGCACGATTATTTAGCCATATTTGTCATGCTGTATCCCGGCGTTATGGCCGTGTATTGGACGATTTCCGGCATTTTTTATTTTTTATTTTGGGAAAATCGTACTGACGAACCTGAATTCATGTTTCAGGAACACGCTCCTATGGTGAGTGTGCTGATTCCTTGTTACAACGAGGCAGATAATCTCGATACATCTATTCCTCACCTGCTTAACCTGACTTATCCCAACTATGAATTAATTTTCATCAATGACGGCAGTACCGACAATACATTGAGCATTATTCAAAAATGGGCAAATGAAGCTGAAAAAATCGTTGTCATCGACCAACCGAACGGTGGAAAAGCATCTGCTATGAATAATGGTGCACGCCATGCGGCAGGTAAATACATAGTAGGTATTGACGGCGATGCCATTCTTGATTACAGCGCTATTGAATACATGATTCAGAATTTGGAAGACAACCCCGATCTGGGTGCGGTAACCGGTAATCCGCGGGTGCGCAACCGCAGTACTGTGTTGGGGAAACTCCAAGTGGCGGAATTCAGTTCCATCATCGGTTTGATTAAACGATCACAAAGTGTGGTGGGTACATTGTTTACCGTATCCGGTGTGATTATGTGTATCCGCAAAGATGTGTTGAGACGTATCGGTGGTTGGAGCGACAACATGATTACCGACGATATCGATATCAGTTGGAAGACTCAAATTGCCGGATACAACATTGCTTACGAACCGAGGGCACTCTGCTGGGTACTGATGCCCGAAACCGTGCGCGGTTTATACCGGCAGCGTTTGCGTTGGGCACAAGGTGGTGCAGAAGTTATTTTGAAATATTTCAAAAGTGTGTGGCAATTGAAAAATGCCCGTTTGTGGCCTTTGTATTTCGAATATTTTATTACTTTGATTTGGGCGTATTCCCTATTCGCTTTTACTCTGCAACACATTTTTGAGTATTTTGTTGCCGGTAACTCTAATTTCACACTCATTAAAGTAACAAGTTTGATTACCTTCATGATGTTTATTTTGCAGTTTTCCGTGAGCATGTTTATTGATAGCCGTTATGAAAGAAAGCTGTTGCGCTACTTTATCAGTTGTATTTGGTATCCCTATGCTTTTTGGCTGATTAACAGCATTACCTTGATGCATGGTTTTCCGAAAGCACTTTTGCGCGACAAACGGAGAAAAGCTACTTGGATAAGCCCTGATCGCGGTGTGCAGTGAGCCGTATGGCATAGAGAAAGGAGAAGTATATATGAGAGAACAGGCACAAGACTTACGCGAATTGATGATTATCAACAAGGCACGTAATGTCAACCTTACTATCAGTACTAAAAGTTTATTGATTTTCACGATAACGTGGGTATTATGGTTTTTAACTGCTTATTTTATTGTCAATGACCATCGAGTCTTGTTGTATAACCCTGTTATCGGAACGTGGACACTGGCAGACCTACTTAAAGCATCTGTCGCTTTTGTACTCGTCCAACTGAATATCCTGCTGATTTGGTCTATTTGCGTTACAAGAAATAAATTTTCTTGATTGGATATTATTAAGGAGGCCGTCTGAAAATATTTTCAGACGGCCTTTATCATGACTATCGAGTGTAAGCGTTCCTGTATAGATTGAGATTTTTACTAAAGATCCGAGCAGTACATATTTTCGCATGGTGTACCGTTTATTTTCTTGTTTGCCATGAAGAGCAATTGCTGCATTTTCTGTGTTGCTCTGCCTTGAATTACGTATATATTTTCAGGCTTTTATAAAGGCTCAATGCTACCAATAGAGGTCGTTAGGCATACATAAAAAGGAAGTTCCTATTTGTACCGATTTAGTTTATGATTAACCGACTACTGCGTACTACATCGCAGTAAAACATAAAAGAAAAACCATTATTATAAGGAACAAAGAGATGTTAGAAGCCTATCGCAAAGCCGCCGCAGAGCGCGAAGCTCTGGGCATTCCCGCCCTCCCGCTCACAGCACAGCAAACCGCCGATTTGGTAGAATTGCTGAAAAACCCGCCCGCAGGCGAAGGTGAGTTTCTGGTAGATTTGCTTGCCAACCGCGTGCCGCCCGGTGTGGACGATGCCTCCAAAGTGAAAGCATCTTTCCTTGCCGCCGTTGCCGAAGGCAGCGTAACCAGCCCGCTGGTTTCTCCCGAATATGCAATCGAACTTTTGGGCACCATGCTCGGCGGCTACAACATCCATCCGCTGATTGAGCTTCTCGATAACGACAAACTGGCTCCGATTGCCGCAGAAGGCTTAAAACACACCCTGCTGATGTTCGATTCTTTCCACGATGTGGAAGAAAAAGCCCAAAAAGGCAACGAACACGCCAAAGCCGTATTGGAATCTTGGGCCAATGCCGAATGGTTCACTTCTCGCGAAAAAGTACCCGAAAAAATCACCGTTACCGTATTTAAAGTAGACGGCGAAACCAATACCGACGACCTTTCACCTGCGCCCGACGCATGGAGCCGCCCCGACATCCCGCTGCACGCTTTGGCGATGCTGAAAAATCCGCGCGACGGCATCAATCCCGACAAACCCGGCGAAGTCGGCCCCATCAAACTGCTGGAAGAATTGAAAGCCAAAGGCCATCCCGTTGCTTATGTGGGCGACGTAGTCGGTACCGGTTCTTCCCGTAAATCCGCTACCAACTCCGTTATTTGGCATACCGGTTTGGACATTCCTTTCGTGCCGAACAAACGTTACGGCGGCATATGCTTGGGCGGCAAAATCGCACCGATTTTCTTCAACACCCAAGAAGACTCCGGCGCGTTGCCGATTGAGGTTGACGTATCGCAACTGAAAATGGGCGATGTAGTCGACATCCTGCCTTACGAAGGCAAAATCGTGAAAAACGGCGAAACCGTTGCCGAATTCCAATTGAAATCACAAGTATTGCTCGACGAAGTACAAGCCGGCGGCCGTATCAACCTGATTATCGGTCGCGGCCTGACCGCCAAAGCCCGCGAAGCTTTAGGCTTGCCCGCATCTACCGAATTCCGCTTGCCGCAAGCGCCTGCCGAAAGCAAAGCAGGTTTCACTTTGGCTCAAAAAATGGTCGGCCGTGCCTGCGGCTTGCCTGAAGGTCAAGGCGTGCGTCCGGGTACTTATTGCGAACCGCGCATGACCACCGTCGGCTCTCAAGATACCACCGGCCCGATGACCCGCGACGAGCTGAAAGACTTGGCTTGCTTGGGCTTCTCTGCCGACTTAGTGATGCAGTCTTTCTGTCATACCGCCGCTTATCCGAAACCGGTTGACGTAAAAACCCATAAAGAACTGCCTGAGTTTATCTCTACCCGTGGAGGCGTGTCTTTACGTCCGGGCGATGGTGTCATCCACTCATGGCTGAACCGCTTGCTGCTGCCCGATACTGTCGGCACCGGCGGTGACTCGCACACCCGCTTCCCGTTGGGTATTTCTTTCCCCGCAGGTTCCGGCTTGGTGGCGTTTGCTGCGGCAACCGGCGTAATGCCTTTGGATATGCCGGAGTCTGTATTGGTACGCTTCAGCGGCAAACTGCAACCGGGCGTAACCCTGCGTGATTTGGTTAATGCGATTCCGCTGTACGCCATTAAACAAGGTTTGCTGACCGTAGCCAAAGCGGGCAAGAAAAACATCTTCTCCGGCCGCATCTTGGAAATCGAAGGCTTGCCAGATCTGAAAGTCGAACAAGCGTTTGAATTGTCTGATGCCTCTGCCGAGCGTTCAGCCGCCGGCTGTACTGTGAAGCTCAATAAAGAGCCGATCATCGAATACATGAATTCAAACGTTGTATTGATGAAGAACATGATTGCCGACGGCTATAAAGATCCGCGCACCTTGGAACGCCGTATCAAAGCCATGGAAGCATGGTTGGCTAATCCGCAATTGCTGGAAGCGGACAAAGATGCGGAATACGCTGCGGTTATCGAAATCAATATGGACGATATTAAAGAACCGATTATCGCCTGCCCGAACGATCCCGATGACGTATGCTTCATGTCTGAGCGTTCAGGCACGGTAATCGATGAAGTGTTCATCGGTTCTTGTATGACCAACATCGGCCACTTCCGTGCGGCTTCCAAACTGCTGGAAGGCAAGAGCGATATTCCCGTACGCTTGTGGGTAGCTCCGCCGACCAAAATGGATGCTCAAGAGCTGACCAACGAAGGCCATTACGGCGTGTTGGGTCGTGCCGGTGCGCGTATGGAGATGCCCGGTTGCTCGTTGTGTATGGGTAACCAAGCACAAGTACGCGAAGGTACGACCGTGATGTCTACTTCAACCCGTAACTTCCCGAACCGTTTGGGTAAAAATACCAACGTATATTTGGGTTCGGCTGAATTGGCAGCGATCTGTTCTAAGCTGGGTAAAATCCCGACTGTTGAGGAATACCAAGCCAATATCGGTATCATCAACGAGCAGGGCGACCAAATCTACCGCTACATGAATTTTAATGAAATTGACAGCTATAACGAAGTGGCCGAAACAGTAAGTGTGTAAAGTTTATCTTTAAGATTTAAGACGGCCTCTCTGTGCCAGAGGAGGCCGTCTTGAAAACGGAATGGTGATGACCATTCCGTTTTTTATTGGAGGTAAACCGAATGCTTGGTTGGCCCGTTTTATCGGTTTGCATCATAGTCGGTAAGATGTGATGCCTTCACTTGCTATAAGGGTTGGGTTTCGCCATGACGCTATAGAAGTGCTGCCGCATTGCTTGGGTTAACTTCGGCAAGCCATTAATCAATAAGGTGATATGGTTATCCGAGGCTTGGGTATTTGTGATGGTTGCGGATGATCGTGCTAAACTTCTGATAAGTACTTAGAAGATAAAAGCGATTATTTTGTGAGAAATATTTATAGCGCAAGGAGACGACGATGAATTTATTTTCCCTGAACGGCCAAACGGCTTTAATTACCGGTAGTGCCAAAGGTATCGGTAAAGGCATTGCCGAAGTGCTGAAAAAAGCGGGAGCGAATGTTGTGATTGCCGATATCGACCGTGAGCACGGAGAGCAAACGGCAGCGGCATTGGACGGATATTATCAGTATCTGGATGTGCGTTCACAGCAAAGTTGCCGCGATGCGGTAGAGCAGGTGGTGAAGCAGCATGGCAAACTTGATATTTTGTGCTCGAACACAGGTATTTTCCCGCAAAAAAACTTGGCCGAGATGAGTGAAGCCGATTGGGATGAAACCCACAGCATTAATTTGAAAGGCACGTTTTTTACCGTTCAGGCCGCCTTAAATGTAATGAGGCCGCAGAATTATGGCCGGATCGTGCTTACTTCGTCGATTACCGGCCCGGTTACCGGTTTTCCGGGTTGGAGCCATTACGGTGCCAGCAAAGCGGGGCAGCTCGGGTTTATGCGTAGTGCGGCACTTGAGTATGCGCGTTTCGGCATTACCATCAATGCCGTAATGCCGGGTAACATTTTGACGGAAGGTTTGGAGGCACAGGGCGAAACTTATCTGGCACAAATGCGGGCGGCCATTCCGACACATACCCTCGGTAAACCGCAAGACATAGGCTATGCAGTTTGTTTTCTGGCCAGCCGTGAAGCTGCCTATATTACCGGCCAAACATTGATTGTGGATGGGGGGCAGATTTTGCCGGAATCTCCGGACGCATTATTGTAATTGGGTAGATATAAATCAAATCAGGCCGTCTGAAAAACTTTTCAGACGGCCTGCATGACTTTAGGGGAATAAGCAAAGAGTTTTTTTATAAAATTTTAATTCTTTTAGATATTATTGGAACTAATGCTAATGCTTTATCATCCTATAAGTCATAAATTCTAACCTTTGACCAAAATCAATAGCCTCTTTCTTTATTGGGTCTAGAATAGTATTTAAAATATGATATTAGAGTATTTAAATTAGTATTATTGCTTTAGAAATATCAGTTTAAACCTTCTGTAAAAGGAGAGTAACAAAATGTCTGACAGCACACAAAAATTACGATTAGGTTCATTGGTCGCATTGGTCGTCGGCTCCATGGTTGGAGGCGGCATTTTTTCTATCCCTCAGAATATGGCTTCCGGTGCCGCTGCCGGTGCAATTTTGATCGGTTGGGGGGTTACTGCCATCGGTATGTTGATGCTCGCGTTTGTTTTCCAAACATTGGCCAACCGTAAACCGGATTTGGATAACGGTGTGTATGCTTATGCAAAAGCGGGATTCGGCGACTACTTGGGGTTTTCTTCGGCTTGGGGTTATTGGATCAGTGCCTGGATCGGCAACGTTAGTTATTTGGTATTGCTGTTCGGCACTTTGGGCTATTTTTTCCCTGCTTTCGGTGAAGGAAATACCACTGCGGCAATAATTGCCGCATCTATCCTGCTATGGTGTGTGCATGCTTTAGTGTTGCGCGGTATTAAAGAAGCAGCTTTTATCAACCTTATCACTACTATTGCCAAAGTAGTGCCATTACTTACATTTATCGCGTTAACCGGTGTTGCCTTCAAAATGGATATTTTCACTACCGATTTCTGGGGGCAGGGCAATGTCGAACTGGGTAGCGTAATGAACCAAGTTAAAAGCATGATGTTGGTAACGGTTTGGGTATTCATCGGTATCGAAGGTGCCAGCGTATATTCCGCCCGTGCCGAGCGGCGTTCGGATGTGGGTAAAGCCACCGTGCTGGGCTTTATCGGGGTGCTTTCATTATTGGTCATGGTTAATGTGTTGTCGGCCGGCGTTATGACCCAACCTGAACTGGCCGCTTTAAAAAACCCGTCTATGGCTTATGTGTTGGAGCATGTGGTTGGTTCTTGGGGGGCGGCATTTATTTCCATCGGGTTGATTATTTCTTTGGCAGGAGCCTTGTTATCTTGGACTTTGCTGTGCGGTGAAATTCTTTATTCTGCGTCTAAAGATAAAACAATGCCGGCTTTCTTTCATAAAGAAAATAAAAACGGTGTGCCTGCGAACGCGCTGTGGGTGTCAAATATTTCAATTCAAGCTTTTCTGATTATTACCCTGTTTTCCAGCAGTTCTTATTTGGATTTGCTCTATTTGGCTACTTCCATGATTCTGATGCCGTATTTCTTTTCAACAGTGTATGCGGTCATGATTGCGGTACGTGGCGAGGGATACGAAGTTAATGACACCCAACGCAGTAAAGATATATTAATCGGTGCAATTGCAGTCACTTATAGTGTGTGGCTTCTGTATGCTGCAGGCGTGAAATACTTGCTGTTGTCTGCTTTGCTGTATGCGCCCGGTGCTATCCTTTATATCAAAGCAAGGCTTGAAAACAAACAACTTGTTTTCACTAACGTAGAAAAATTTTATTTTGCAGTGGTGGTAATTGGTGCCATAGTGGCTGCAGCAGGGTTGGCCAATGGTTCCCTGACTTTATAAGTTTGATTCCCATCGTTTAACTGTGTTTTATCAATTAAAGGAGTTGTATCATGCAAAACACTAACAAATTAGGTGTTTATTCAGAAGTCGGTAAATTACGACGAGTAATGGTGTGCTCTCCGGGGGTGGCCCATACGCGCCTGACTCCTGACAATTGTGATGATTTATTGTTTGATGATGTTTTGTGGGTTAGCCAAGCCAAACGTGACCATTTCGACTTTGTTACCAAGATGCGTGAACGCGGTGTTGAAGTGTTGGAAATGCATAACTTGTTGGCGGAAACCATCGGCGACCCGAAAGCGTTGAAATGGATTCTGGATCGTAAAATCACCGCCAATAACGTGAGCGGAATCATCATGAACGAACTGCGTTCTTGGTTTGAAGGATTGAACGCACGTCAACAAGCCGAATTTTTGATTGGCGGTGTCAGTGTGAACGATTTGCCGTCTGATCTCAACGGTGATGTCGGTGCTTTATTGCGTGCCGCCCAAGGCAATGCCGGTTTTGTATTGCCTCCACTGCCGAACACACAATTTACCCGCGACAATACCTGCTGGATTTATGGCGGTGTTTCTTTGAATCCGATGTATTGGCCGGCACGCCGTCAAGAAACGTTATTGACTTCGGCTATTTATAAATTCCATCCTTTGTTTGCCGAAGAAGATTTCAAAGTTTGGTGGGGCGATCCTGACCAAAATTACGGTAAAGCCACATTGGAAGGCGGAGACGTATTCCCCATCGGCAAAGGTATCGTGTTGATTGGTATGGGAGAACGCACTTCGTTGGAAGGTGTCACCCAACTGTCTAAACAGCTGTTTGCAGAAGGAGCTGCCGAACGCGTGATTATTGCAGCTCTGCCGAAAATCCGTTCGGCCATGCATTTGGATACCGTATTTACTTTCTGCGATCGCGATCTGGTTAATATCTTCCCTGAAGTGGTTGATAACATTACAGCGTTCAGTTTACGTCCCGATGAAAGCAAACCGGGCGGACTGGATGTGCGCAAAGAATCAAAAGCATTTGTTGACGTAGTGGCTGAGGCTCTGGGACTTAAAGAGCTGCGTATAGTAAGAACCGGCGGCGACGATTATGCAGCCGAGCGGGAACAATGGGACGACGGTAATAACGTTGTCGCTTTGGAACCGGGGGTGGTAGTCGGCTACGACCGCAATACTTACACCAATACCTTATTGCGTAAAGCAGGTGTGGAAGTGATTACCATCAGTTCCGCCGAGCTGGGTAGAGGCCGCGGCGGCGGTCGTTGTATGACTTGCCCGATTATTCGTGATGCTGTGGATTATTAATTAATCGGTTTACATTGTTAATTTCGGAGCTGCTTGGAATGCTGCTTATCGGTTTTCCGGCCGCCCTTTAAGTTAAAGAAGGAGAGTTACTATGTCATTTAACTTGAATAATCGTCATCTGTTGAGTTTACTTAACCACAGCGAAAAAGAATTACGTTTCCTGTTGGATTTGGCGCGCGATTTGAAACGTGCGAAATACAGCGGCACCGAGCAAAAAACGTTGCTTGGAAAAAATATCGCTCTGATTTTTGAAAAAACTTCCACCCGTACCCGTTGTGCTTTCGAAGTAGCCGCTTACGACCAAGGTGCCAACGTTACTTATATCGATCCGACTTCATCCCAAATCGGTCATAAAGAAACCATGAAAGACACCGCCCGCGTGCTCGGCCGTATGTATGACGGTATCGAATACCGCGGTTTCAGCCAAAAAATCGTACAGGAATTGGCTGATTATGCCGGCGTTCCGGTGTTTAACGGCTTGACCGATGAATATCACCCCACCCAAATGCTGGCCGACGTAATGACCATGCAAGAAAACAGCGATAAACCACTGCACGAAATCAGCTACGTTTATTTGGGCGATGCCCGCAACAATATGGGTAACTCTCTCTTGCTGGTAGGTGCCAAACTGGGTATGGATGTACGCATTGCTGCGCCTAAAGCTTTGTGGCCGAGCGAAGAATTGGTTGAGAAATGCCGTGCGTTCGCGAAAGAAAGCGGTGCCCGCATCATGTTGACTGAAGACCCGAAAGAAGCTGTGAAAGGTGTGGACTTCATCCATACCGACGTATGGGTATCTATGGGCGAACCCATCGAAGCATGGGGCCAACGTATCGACATGCTGCTGCCTTACCAAGTGAACACGGCCCTGATGGAAGCAAGCGGCAATCCCCGCGTTAAATTCATGCACTGCTTACCGTCTTTCCATAACAGCGATACCAAGGTCGGTAAACAAATTGCCGAAAAATATCCGCATTTGGCTAACGGCATCGAAGTTACCGAGGATGTGTTCGAGTCTCCATACAATATCGCCTTCGACCAAGCCGAAAACCGTATGCATACCATTAAAGCGGTGTTGGTATCGTCTTTGGGCGGATTGTAAGCATATAGCTGATCAGGACAGGTCGTCTGGCCTGTCCTGATTTTCAAATAATTTGGGAAATTTATTTTTGAATATACTGCGAGGAGCATGAAATGCGTATCGTGATTGCTTTGGGCGGCAATGCCTTGTTGAAACGCGGCGAAGCGATGACTGCCGAAAACCAACGTGCAAACGTGCGTTTGGCCGCTACACAGATTGCCAAAGTCCAACCGGGAAACGAGCTGGTTATTGCCCACGGTAACGGCCCCCAAGTGGGGTTGCTGGCTTTGCAGGGTGCGGCTTATCCTGAAGTGGAAACTTATCCGCTCGATGTACTGGGTGCCCAAACCGAGGGTATGATCGGTTACATGATTGAGCAGGAAATGGGCAATCTGCTGCCCGAGGAAGTGCCGTTTGCCACACTTCTGACTCAAGTCGAAGTCGATAAAAACGATCCGGCTTTCCAAAATCCCACCAAACCCATCGGCCCTGTTTACAGCCGTGAAGAAGCGGAAAAATTGGCTGCCTCCAAAGGTTGGAGTATCGCTCAAGACGGCGATAAATACCGCCGTGTGGTAGCCAGCCCGCGCCCGAAACGTATTTTTGAAATACGTCCGGTTAAATGGTTGCTGCAACAAGGTACGGTGGTTGTTTGTGCCGGTGGCGGCGGTATTCCGACGTTCTTCGATAAAGACGGAAAACTGACCGGTGTGGAAGCGGTTATCGATAAAGACTTGTGTTCGGCATTGTTGGCCGAGCAGTTGAATGCCGATTTGCTGGTTATTGCCACCGATGTCGATGCGACTTACGTCAACTGGGGTAAAGAAGACGAAAAGGCAATTGCGGCCGCTCATCCGCAAGCATTGCGCGATTTGTCTTTCCCGGCCGGTTCGATGGGGCCGAAAATCCAAGCAGCATGCGAGTTTGCTGAAAATACTGGTAAAACGGCTGTTATCGGTGCGTTGGCAGACATCGAAGCGATTGTTCGGGGAGAAGCCGGTACGCGCGTCAGCACGGCTGAAACAGGTATCCGTTACCGTTAATCGCGAGATGCTGCGATAAACCGTTTGCATGTTTAGAGTTTTCAGACGGCCTTGAGGCCGTCTGAAAACTTTTTAGTCAATTTGCAGCGGGTGGCATATAGTGCCGGCATGCAGAGTATGAGACTTTGGAGAAATTCCCATATGCCGTCTTTCGCTACATAAGGCGGTTCTATTTGGCTCTTGTGCATTTGATAGCGCATTTGCGCTTGCTTCGGGAGGCGTAGAAAAAGCCTGCATTGTTGAAGGCCGGTTCTGGATTCAATCATCCCATAACGATTGAAAAGCTTTTACCACCGCTTCGGGATTATCGGCTTCGGTTACGGCGCGTACCACCGCTAGGGAAGATACGCCGGTTGCCAAAATCTCTTTGGCGTTTTGCAGATTAATGCCCCCGATGGCCACAACGGGCGTATCGCCTGCCTGTGCTACATAACGGCGCAAATTATCCAGCCCTTGGGGTGCGGTCGGCATTTTTTTGGTTGTGGTCGGGAAAATGGCACCGCTGGCGACATAGCTGGGGTGTACGGATAAAGCTCTGTCTAGCTCGGCAACGGAGTGTGTGCTCAATCCTAAGCGTAAGCCCGCGTCGGCAATGGCTGTGAGATCGGCTTCATTCATATCTTCTTGGCCCAAATGTACGCCGTATGCTCCGGCTGCTATGGCTTCTTGCCAGTAATCGTTGATGAAAAGCCGGGTTGACGTGCCTTTGCAGACGGCCACGCTGCGCTCGATTTCTTTTTTCAGATTGTCGCCGCGCAGTTCTTTGTTCCGCAGTTGCACGGTATCGGCACCGGCTTTTACCATCCGTTCCACCCATTCGGCGGTGGGAACGACGGCGTAAAATCTTAATGGTGTACAAATAGGCTTGAAAAACATACTCATAAATTCCTTTCAGACGGCCTTTGATTTTATAATATTCAAAATTGTCACATTCCTGTCATCATTCTGTAATAAAGTATACGGTATCTGCAACCGCCCTTCTTGTGTTTTGTGTTTAAGGAAAAAAGTATGGCTCAAGCCCCGACAAGCTCAAGTATACAGAAAATCAATTTTATCTTTACTGCTTTGCTCATCGGCATGGTCGGTTATTTTATTGTGTGGGGTCTCGGCTATACCCAGCACAATCATGTCGTTTTGTTCCTGCTGGCTACATTGTTCGGCGTGTTTATGGCGTTCAATATCGGCGGTAACGATGTGGCCAACTCCTTCGGCACCAGTGTGGGGGCCGGTACGCTTACTATTCCTCAGGCTCTGTTGATTGCCGCTATTTTTGAAGTAAGCGGTGCGGTGATTGCGGGCGGACAGGTAACCGATACCATCCGTAAAGGGATTATCGACCTTAACGGCATGGAGCTCGAGCCGATGCAGTTTGTGTACATTATGATGTCTGCTCTGCTGGCGGCGGCTTTATGGCTGCTGTTTGCCAGTAGGAAAGGGCTGCCGGTTTCTACCACGCATGCCATTATCGGCGGTATTGTCGGCAGCGCATTGTGTTTGGGCTTCGTTAGCGGCAATGATGATACGTTTGCGTTGGTTCAATGGAAAAATGTGGCGGAAATTGCCGTTTCATGGGTGCTTTCTCCTGTGTTGGGAGGCTTGGTTTCCTATCTTTTGTTTTCGCAAATCAAAAAGCATGTTTTGGATTACAACACCGATGCCGAAGAGCGTTTGAAAAGAATCAAGCAGGAGAAGAAAAACTATAAAGAACAGCACCGTCTGTATTTCGAAAGCCTTGATGAATCCGAAAAAATCGAATGTGCTTCTGCGATGGCACGCGATGCACAGATTTACGGCGAAGGCGATTTTGACCCCAGCGAGTTGGAATCTTCTTATTACAAGGGGCTTTATGATATAGATAACCGTAAACATAATATTGATGCTTATAAAGCCCTTCATTCATGGGTGCCGCTGATTGCTTCTGCCGGCGGTATGATGATTGCGGCCATGCTTATTTTCAAAGGATTGAAAAATCTGGAATTGGGTATGAGCAACGTCGGCAGTTTTTTAACGATTTTTATGATTGGCGCGGCCATTTGGATGGCAACCTTTATTTATGCCAAAACACTCAAGCGTAAAGATTTGGGTAAATCGACGTTTTTGATGTTCAGTTGGATGCAGGTATTCACGGCCGCCGGCTTTGCATTCAGCCACGGTGCGAATGATATCGCCAATGCCATCGGCCCGTTTGCCGCCATTATGGATGTGCTGCGTACCAACGATATTGGTGCACAGGCTCCCGTGCCTCCCGTGGCGATGCTCACTTTCGGCATCGCATTGATAGTCGGCTTGTGGTTTGTCGGTAAAGAAGTGATTCAAACGGTGGGCACGAGCTTGGCGGAAATGCATCCTTCTTCCGGTTTTACTGCCGAGCTTGCCGCCGCTTCGGTAGTGATGATGGCTTCTTTGATGGGATTGCCGGTATCCAGTACCCATATTTTGGTAGGTGCGGTGTTGGGCATCGGATTGGTCAACCGTAATGCGAATTGGGCGTTGATGAAACCGATCGGTTTGGCATGGGTAATCACTTTGCCGGCGGCGGCGGTTTTATCTGTCGGTTGCTTCTTGGCGTTGAGGGCGGTATTCGGTTAATCGGTATCTGCTTCAAACGTTTCTGGTTCTTGTTGCATTTTATTTCAGACGGCCTTGAGTGATATTGAGGCCGTCTGAATTCATATGGGCGGATAGGCGGTTGATGATGCATCTACATAATCCGCTTGTTATGCCGTTTGAAGACCTTTGCCAAGCCTCGTTTGAGGTGTGTTTCCGCATTGCGTGCCGCTGCCTGCGGCGGCATGCAAAGGTTATGCCTCTTCCGTGATGCCGGTATCCCAAGCCTTGCCAACCGTATTACAATAACGCTTCTTTTTTCAGACGGCCTCATTATGGATTCACAACTTTTCATCGGAATCATGTCCGGTACCAGCATGGACGGTGCGGATGCCGTGCTCGTGCGTATGGCAGGCAATCGTTGGCAGGCCGCCGAAGCGCATGCTTTCTTGCCTTACTCAGGCCGTCTGAAAAGCGATTTGCTGGCATTGCAAAACACCGGACATAACGAATTGCACCGCAGTATGGTTTTGGCGCAAGAGTTAAGCCGGTTGTATGCTGATACGGTTGGCCGGCTTCTGGAGGAGCAGAATCTCAAGCCCGAACAGATTGCCGCAATCGGCTGCCACGGCCAAACCGTGCGCCATGCGCCGGAAGCGGGATACAGCATCCAACTGGCCAATTTGCCGTTGTTGGCGGAGTTGAGCGGTATTTTTACCGTGGGCGATTTCCGCAGCCGCGATTTGGCGGCGGGCGGGCAGGGTGCTCCTTTAGTACCCGCTTTTCACCATGCTTTATTTCACAGTGCCGGAGAAACCCGCGTGGTATTGAATATCGGCGGTATTTCCAACGTCAGCGTTCTGCCGCCGCAAAGCCCCGCTTTCGGTTTCGATACCGGCCCCGGCAATATGCTGATGGACGCATGGACTCAGCACGTTTGGCAGCAACCCTACGATAAAAGCGGTGAAAAGGCCGCACAGGGCAAAGTGCTGCCCGAATTGTTGGACAGGCTGCTCGCCCATCCTTATTTCGCTTTGCCGCACCCGAAAAGCACGGGGCGGGAATTGTTTTCGCTCGAATGGCTGCTGCCCCAGCTTTCAGACGGCCTCAACCCGTATGACGTATTGCGGACCTTGCTCGAATATACCGCACAGAGCATTGCCGACGCAGTGGCCGTTGCCGCCCCCGAAGCGAGGAATCTGTATGTTTGCGGCGGCGGCATCAGAAACGCGGCTTTGATGGAAAGCCTGACCGCCCGCCTTGCCGCACGGCGAACCGCCGTGCACAGCACTTCGGCCTTGAATCTCGATCCGCAGTGGGTCGAAGCAGCCGCTTTCGGTTGGTTGGCCGCATGCTGGGTGAACGGCATAGCCGGAAATCCGCATCATGCCACCGGCGCAGGGAAACCGTGTATTTTGGGTGCGGGATATTATGCTTGAATGGCTTTACAGGCCGTCTGAAAACTGTTTTTCAGACGGCCTGTTAATTATTGCGGCAATATAAAGAAGGTGCGAAACCGCTTCCGTTGCCGCTTTGTTTGATTTGAAATGATTCAATTAACTTGTTCTCAATAAACCTAGTCATCGGAGAGGAAACACGGATGGATATTCTTACCCGCCTGCAAAGCCTGCCGGCCGGAAAATTCCACCTCAAACTTTTACTGCTCATCGGTTTGGGGTGGCTGTTTGATGCCATGGATACCGGCATGGTGTCGTTTGTATTGGCAACTTTGGGCAAAGAATGGAATTTGGTGCCGTCGGAGCTGGGCTGGATTGTCAGCATCGGCTTTATCGGCATGGCTTTGGGGGCGGTGTTAAGCGGCCGTATAGCAGACCGCATCGGCCGCAAAAACGTGTTTATCGCCACGATGGTGGTTTACAGTATCGCTACGGGTTTGTGTGCTTTCGCTTGGAACCTTGAGAGCCTGCTGTTTTTCCGTTTCTGGGTCGGGTTCGGTTTGGGCGGCCAGTTGCCGGTGGCAGTGTCGCTGGTGAGCGAATATGCACCGCCGCAAGTACGCGGGCGTTTTATCGTGTTGCTGGAAAGTTTCTGGGGCTTGGGTTGGCTTGCAGCAGCGCTAATATCGTATTTCTTTATTCCGCATTACGGCTGGCAAAGCGCGTTTTTGATGGGTGCACTGCCGGTGTTTTACGCCTTTTTCGTGTGGAAGCATCTGCCCGAGTCGGTGCCTTATCTGATCAGCAAAGGGCGCGTTGGCGAAGCGCATGAAATCGTAGTCGGGCTGGAAAAGCAGGCAGGCATAGAGGCGGTTCAGACGGCCTCGGTAGCCGAGCGTGCGCCGCAGGAAAACCCGCGTTTCGCACAGCTGTGGCAACCGCCTTTTGCCAAGCGTACTTTGATGTTGTGGCTGATTTGGTTCGGCATCGTGTTTTCGTATTACGGCATTTTCACTTGGCTGCCGAAGCTGCTGGTGGAGCAGGGCTATACGGTGGTGAAAACGTTTGAATATGTGCTGGTGATGATTTTGGCGCAGCTGCCGGGCTATTTCGCGGCGGCGGTGCTGGTAGAAAAAATCGGCCGCAAGGCCACGCTGGCCGGTTTTCTGTTTGCCTGTGCGGTGTGTGCTTATTTCTTCGGCCGCAGCGATTCGGCGGCGATGATTATGTTTTGGGGCTGCTGGATGTCGTTCTTCAACTTGGGCGCATGGGGCGTGCTCTATACTTATACGCCAGAGCTGTATCCGGTGCGTTTCCGTGCGTTCGGCTCCGGTTGGGCGGGTGCGGTCGGCCGTATCGGTGGGATTGTCGCACCGATGGCCGTTGCGGCGATGATCGGCAGCGAAGGCGGTTTCGAGCGGATTTTCGTGATGTTCACCGCCGTACTGATGGCTGTGGTGGCGGTGATTGCGGTGCTAGGTGAAGAAACCAAAGGCCGCACGCTGGAAGATATCAGTAAGTAAAACCGCCGGCAGTTGAATTTAAATAGCTGAAGGCCGTCTGAAGAATAAGAGATTAAGTTTGATTGTTTTCAGACGGCCTCGGGCTTTCAATTTCAGGAAACAGACTATGGACATCAGCAAACGCCATTTGCAGCAGGCCGTAGAGCGGCGCATTATCAACCCACAGCAGGCCGATGCTTTGTGGACGTTGTGGCAGCAGCAAAACAGCCATGTGCCGCAATTCGGCTTTACCCATGTTTTGTATTATCTCGGCGGGCTGTTGGCCATCGGCGCGATGTCGCTGTTTATGAATTTGGGTTGGGAAGCCTTCGGCGGCACGGCGATTGTGGTGCTGTGTCTGCTTTACGGCACAGCAGGCATAGCGCTCACCGAGTATTTCCGCAAACGCTGCCTGCACATTCCGGCGGGCATTTGCGCCACTTTTGTGGTGGTGCTGGTGCCGCTGGCGGTTTACGGTGCGCAGCAGGCTTTGGGTTTTTGGCCAGGCGATAAAATGGTTTACAGTGATTACCATCATTGGATCGACTGGCGCTGGTTGATGATGGAGTTGGCCACGCTGGCCGCCGCTACAGTGATGCTGTGGCGTTACCGTTATCCGTTTTTGGTGATGCCGTTAGCGGTTACGCTGTGGTATATGTCGATGGACGTTGCCGATTGGATTTTCTACGGCCAAGGCGGGGTTTACGATTGGACGCTCAAGCAGCAGGTTTCGGCTTTGTTTGGTGCGGTGATGATTCTGCTGGCGTTTTGGGTGGATTTCCGCAACCGAAGCGAGCGCGATTATCCGTTTTGGCTGTATCTCTTCGGTGTGATCACGTTTTGGGGCGGCCTGAGCTTTATGGAGTCTGACAGCGAGTGGAACAAGTTTATTTATTTCTTGTTGAACGTGGGCATGGTATTCGCTGGCGTATTAATCCGCCGCCGCGTGTTTGCCGTGTTCGGTGCGCTGGGGATGTTCGGTTATTGCTGGCATTTGGCCGATAAGATTTTTAAAAACAGTTGGCTGTTTCCGATTTCGCTCACGCTGATCGGCTTGCTGATTGTGTGCATCGGCGTGTGGTGGCAGAAGAACGAGGCGGTTTATACGCAGAAGCTGCAAAACCGAATGCCGCACGCGGTACGCCGTTTTTTGCAGCGTAAATTCCAATAGCCGAGAGGCCGTCTGAAAAAATTTTAGCGAAGCCCGCAAAGTTCGCTTTCAGACGGCCTCTTTTTAAAAAATCCCTCCGATAAAACCGTTTTTTGCATTAAGTCAAAAGTTGATTTTATATTGGGAAACATGCCTTTTGAGTGAGGGTGATGTATAGCCCTTTTCGTTTTGCCGGGAGGTATAATGCTCAAACGGAAAACCTTGAAACCTTTGCGAAAACACAATATGCGGTGCGTTTCTGAGTCGTCGTCCGTTTGTTTGCCCTGAGATGTGTCTGCTGCCGCTGCGTTGCCGTATGCTCCGAACCGTATCGGTTTTTAGTGTTTTGACAAGGTGTTGTTCCATATCCAATGTTTAACCAGCTTGAAACGGAGGCCGTTATGTCCAGACTTGCCCAAAAAACCGCCCTTGTTACCGGTGCCGCACGCGGCATCGGCGAAGCCATCGCCCGTAGCTTTGCCGCCGAAGGCGCTTTCGTTTATCTCAGCGACATCAGACAGGAAGAAGGCGAACGCGTTGCCGAAAGCATCGGCAGTAACGCCCGCTATCTGCCGCTGGACGTGCGTGAAGAAAACGATTGGGAAAAAGCCGTCCAAACCATTCTCACCGAGCAAGGCAAACTCGATATTCTTGTGAACAACGCCGGTATCACCGGTTTGGAGCAGGGAGCGGCCCATAATCCCGAACATGCCAGCCTTGACGACTGGCACGCCGTACACCGTACCAACCTCGACGGTACTTTCCTCGGCTGTCGTTGTGCCATCCGTGCCATGCGCCCGCAAGGACACGGTTCGATTATCAACATTTCCTCACGTTCCGGCCTTGTCGGTATTCCTTCCGCCGCCGCTTACGCTTCCAGCAAAGCCGCCATCCGCAACCACAGCAAAAGCGTCGCCCTTTATTGTGCTCAGCAAGGGCTGAAAATCCGTTGCAATTCCATCCATCCGGCTGCTATCTTTACGCCGATGTGGGAACCGATGCTCGGCGAGGGCGAAAAGCGTACCGCCGTTATGGAAGCCATGGTGCGCGACATTCCCGTACACCGTTTCGGCCAATCGGAAGAAGTGGCCATGCTTGCCGTGCTGCTTGCCTCCGACGAAGCCACTTATATTACCGGCAGCGAATTCAATATTGACGGCGGCTTGCTTGCCGGAACATCGGCCAGCCCGAAGCAATAAAACATAATCCGTACTTCATCGGCAGATGCTTTTATTCGCCGCTGCCGGTGTCTATTCCAGAAGAGGCCGTCTGAAACACCGGTGCCATTCCTGCAAAACCCTGTTTTCAGACGGCCTTTTCCTTTGCCAAACCTACCCAAAACCGCTATCCTTTTCCCTTTTTTCAGCTTCAAAATCTTTGCTATGAACATCATTTCCACCATCGCATCAGAATTAAACGCCACCGCCGCCCAAATCCAAGCCGCCGTCGAACTGCTCGACGACGGCGCCACCGTGCCCTTTATCGCCCGCTACCGCAAAGAAGTAACCGGCGGGCTGGACGACACCCAACTGCGCCACCTTGCCGAGCGTCTGCAATATCTGCGCGAATTGGCAGAACGCAAGCAAACCGTGTTAAAAAGCATTGAAGAACAAGGCAAACTCACGACCGAGCTTCAGACGGCCATCGAAGCGGCCGACAACAAAACCGCACTCGAAGACCTCTACCTGCCCTACAAACCCAAACGCCGCACCAAAGCCCAAATCGCCCGCGAAAACGGTTTGCAGCCTTTGGCGGAATTATTGTTACAAACGCCGTCTGAACACCCCGAAACCGCCGCCGAAGCCTATCTGAACGAACAAGTGCCCGACACCAAAGC
The DNA here is from genome assembly GCF_900637855.1 of Neisseria animaloris. NCBI lineage: Bacteria > Pseudomonadati > Pseudomonadota > Betaproteobacteria > Neisseriales > Neisseriaceae > Neisseria > Neisseria animaloris. The sequence goes on along the minus strand of NZ_LR134440.1, from coordinate 1,157,943 downwards.
CGCGCTCGACGGCGCACGCGCCATTCTGATGGAACAGTTCTCCGAAGATGCCGAACTGCTCGGCAACTTGCGCGAAAAACTGTGGAACAAAGCCGAAATCCATGCCCAAGTGGTTGCCGGACAAGAAGATGCTGGCGAAAAATTCAAAGACTATTTCGACCACCGCGAACCCGTCCGCAACATGCCCAGCCACCGCGCGCTCGCCGTATTGCGCGGCCGCAACGAAGGCGTGCTGCAAGTCGCTCTCAAATACCAGCCCGACGAGACCCCGATTACCGAGCAGAGCGAATACGAAAAAATCATCGCCAAACATTTCGGCATCGCCGATCAAGGCCGCCCCGCCGACAAATGGTTACGCGACACCGTGCGCCTCACATGGCGCGCCAAAATCTTTCTCTCGCTGGAGCTGGAAGCCTTAGGCCGTCTGAAAGAAGCCGCCGACACCGACGCCATTACCGTGTTCGCCCGCAACCTCAAAGACCTGCTGCTCGCAGCCCCCGCCGGCCGTCTGCCCACCCTCGGCCTCGACCCCGGCTACCGCACCGGCATTAAAACCGCCGTGGTGGACGACACCGGCAAGCTGCTCGACACCGCCGTCGTCTATCTGCACCAAGAAAACAACGCCTTAGCCACCCTTGCCCGCCTCATCAAACAACACGGCGTGAAACTGATTGCCATCGGCAACGGCACCGCCAGCCGCGAAACCGACAAACTCGCCGGTGAATTAGTTAAAGGCCTGCCTGAAATGGGGCTGCACAAAATCGTGGTTAGCGAAGCCGGCGCATCCGTTTATTCCGCCTCCGAGCTGGCCGCCAAAGAATTCCCCGAGCTGGACGTTTCCCTGCGCGGCGCCGTCTCCATCGCCCGCCGCCTGCAAGACCCGCTGGCCGAATTGGTAAAAATCGACCCCAAATCCATCGGCGTTGGCCAATACCAGCACGATGTCAACCAAAGCCAACTCGCCAAATCGCTGGATGCCGTGGTGGAAGACTGTGTGAACGCCGTCGGTGTGGACGTGAACACCGCTTCCGCCCCCCTGCTCGCGCGCATTTCCGGCCTGAACCAGACGCTGGCGCAAAACATCGTTGCCTACCGCGACGAAAACGGCGCATTCGACAGCCGTAAAAAACTCCTCAAAGTACCGCGTCTCGGCGAAAAAACCTACGAGCAGGCCGCCGGCTTCTTGCGCATCAACGGCGGTAAAGAACCGCTGGACGCATCCGCCGTCCACCCCGAAGCCTATCCCGTCGTCGCCAAAATGCTCGACGACCTGCATATCAAAGCCGCCGACCTCATCGGCAACCGCGAAAAAATCAAACAAATCAAGCCCACCAGCTACACCACCGAGCAATTCGGCCTGCCCACCATCATGGACATCCTCGCCGAACTCGAAAAACCCGGCCGCGACCCGCGCGGCGAATTTCAGACGGCCACCTTTGCCGAAGGCATCAACGAAATCAGCGATTTACAAGTCGGCATGATTTTGGAAGGCGTCGTGAGCAACGTCGCCAACTTCGGCGCATTCGTCGACATCGGCGTCCACCAAGACGGCCTCGTCCACATCTCCGCCTTATCCAATAAATTCGTTCAAGACCCGCGCGAAGTTGTCAAAGCCGGCGACGTAGTCAAAGTAAAAGTGCTGGAAGTCGACGCCGCCCGCAAACGCATCGGCCTAACCATGCGCTTGGATGACGAAGCAGGCAGCGCTTCGGCAAGAAGCGGCAGGCCGTCTGAAAACAGACGCAATGATAGCGGTAGAAACCAACGTAACCAGCGCGAGCAGACACCGGCTAATTCGGCGATGGCAGATGCGTTTGCCAAACTGAAACGGTAGTGGATTTGTAAATCAAAAAAACTTATATCCAATTCACAAACCATTTAGACTCCTCTTAAAGAACCACAAAAAAATTTGTGGTTCTTTTTTTGATAAATTTGGTTCACCATTTGCTTTGTCTTTCCTTAACGAGTTACAATTCGTTTTTTGAATCAAATATTACATAATAAGAGTCACAATGAATCATACTGCCATCGATTTAAGCAATGCTGTTCAATATCATTACAATCGATTTCCACCGCAAGAAATACAGTTGCAGCAATTTTTTGATGAAATTATTGCAGCGGTTTCGGCACTGTCCCGCTATGACCAAATGCTGAAAACCTTACACAACAGTGAGATTCTGCTTGCTCCCCTGCGCAGTCGTGAAGCGGTAATTTCATCCCGCATCGAAGGTACCATCAGTACATTAGATGAAATCCTGCGTTATGATGCCGAAGCTGAAATAGACCAAATCAATCAGGAAATCCGGCAAGATACCATAGAGACCTTACTTTACCAGCGTACTTTGAAAGCAGCCCAGCATGCTTTGACAGAAGGGCAGCCCTTGTCGCCTGCCATGTTGCGCACTATGCATCAAGGCTTGTTGAGTTTTGGACGTGGGGCCCAAAAAGCACCGGGGCAGTTTAAAACCGAGCAAAACTATATCGGCAGACACCGCTCGCGCCGGATTGATTTTGTGCCGATTGCTCCCGAACACCTGCAGTCGGGTCTGGACAGGTTGTTTGATTACATTAACCAAGACACCGGCCATCATCCGATTATTAAAACTGCTTTTGCTCACATTGAATTTGAGGCACTTCATCCGTTTAAGGACGGTAACGGCCGCATTGGCAGAATGCTCATTCCTTTGCTACTGTGGCAGATGGGGCAAATCAGTGCTCCGCATTTTTATATCAGTCATTTTTTTGAAGAACACAAAGACGAATATATCGAACGAATGCGTGCGGTTTCACAGGAAAACGACTGGTCGGGGTGGTGCGCATTCTTCTGCCGTGCCGTCAGCGAACAGGCTCAGCAGAATCTCTGCATTGCAGAAGAAATCACCGCACTTTATGACAATATGAAAACCAACCTGACCGAAATCCTTTCTTCCAAATGGACTGTTGTTATCTTAGATGCTCTGTTTACCCAACCTGTTTTTAAAGCCACACGCTTTGCAGTAGGCAGCAATATTCCAAAACCCACATTGCAAAAGCAGATTAACATATTACTGGAAAAAGGAATTATCCAAACGGTAGAAGAAGCCTCCGGCCGCCGTGCCGCGCTATATTCGTTTGAACCTTTACTGCAGCTGGTGCGGATTTGAAGCCGTCCGAAAAGAGTTGATGCAATAAACGCAGTCTAAAGTTGTAAAAGAGGAAAACCATCAATTTAGTGATGATGGAAGGGTTTGAAGAAAAGACATACTACTAAACAGGCCATTCGAACAAGATAAACCATAATCAATGTCCTTTAATCCTCAGTATTTCTTCAGACGGCCTGTCCCAATTTTTGCTGTACCAATTGGGCGGGCAGCTTTGGTTAACACCATTGAAAATAGCGGAACGGTACCAAGACCAATAAACAATATCAGCAAGCTATCGTGGCAGTGCTGGCCGAAGACGAGTTACAGGAAAGCTCAGTTATCAACTTCCAGTTGATAACTTCCTCAGATGGCAGAACTATCAAATCTTGCTTTATGTGTTACCGATGATTATCGCATTGGCTACCGCGTGCGTTTTTTACGCAGTACTCAATTCTGTCACTGGGCAATATGCGCTTTAGGTAAATATCTGTAAAGAGGTTTTGTACCAGACAATGAACGCTTGAAAAATCAGCCGGTTGGCATCATTGTTGCGACAAAATTATTACGCTTGCAAGCCAAAAGACCCGAGTAGCCGTTTTTTAACAGATTAGGCCGTCTGAAATTTCAACGGTTGCCAATTTATCATTTTATTTTCTTCAATCATGAACTGCTCCGATATTGAAACCCACCCCTTGCCCCCTTTTACACCCGCCAATGCCAAGCTATTGATGCTCGGTTCTTTCCCGCCGCCGCGTGCGCGTTGGAAGATGGATTTTTATTATCCGAATTTTCAAAACGATATGTGGCGGATTTTCGGTTTGGTGTTTTTCGGCGATAAGGGTTATTTTGTCGAAGCAGGCGGCAAGGTGTTTAAAGAAGAGGTGTTGCGGGCATTTTTGGCGGATAAAGGCATTGCCATCAGCGATACGGCACAGAAAGTTATCCGCTTGCAGGGCAATGCTTCGGATAAGTTTTTGCAGATTGTCGAGCCGGTGGATTTGCAGGGTTTGTTGGCACAAATGCCGCTTTGCCAAACGGTGATGACCACGGGGGAGTTGGCGACGGATACTTTGTTGTCTTTGATGCCGTCTGAAACGGGCAAGCCGAAAATCGGCGGGTTTGCGGAAGCTGAATATTGCGAGCGTGCGCTACGACTCTACCGCCTGCCGTCTTCTTCGCGTGCGTATCCTTTGGCTTTGGAGAAGAAGGCGGAGGTTTACGGGCGGTTTTTTGAGGAAATCGGCTTATTGTGAAGAATGGAAAAGGGGATTCTTACGCTTTTCAGACGGCCTGTGAAAATTAATAGCGCGGCACACTCGAGTTGACTTGGAGCGACCATGCGTCAATACCGCCTTGTAAGTTATACAGTTTTTCAAATCCCATATCGGCCAAATACATGGCTGTGTGCAAACTGCGGATGCCGTGGTGGCAGTAAACCACAATCGGGCGGTCGTCCGGTAGTTCGTTATGGTGTAGCGGAATCAGGTTCATTGGAATGTGAATGTGATCGGGCAGGGCGCAGAAGGCGACTTCTTCGTCGGTACGCACGTCAAGCAGGGTTATTGGTTTACCGTCGGTAAGCCATTGTTGCAGTTCGGTCGGGCTGAGTTGGGGGATCATATTGGTTGCGCGTGTGATAAAAAATTGTGGGAAAATATGTTTAAACGAAGATGCCGTCTGAAAAGTTCAGACGGCATATTTTTGTCGGTCTATTATTAAAAGTTGAATTTACTTGCCGGCTGTAAAGTTTTCGTTTGCAGTGTGGGAATCAAAGTGTCGAACAGCACGGTTTCGGTAAAGTTGTCGCCGTTGCGGGTAATCAGCAGTGCGCGTTGCACGGGGGCTTCTCCGACCACGACCACCATGCGTCCGCCGTTTTTGAGTTGGGTTTTCAAAATTTTGGGAACGTCCGGCACGCCTCCGCCGATGTAAACGGCATCAAACGGACCGCCGCTGATTTCGCCTGCCAAACCGTCGCCGACTTGGTAAGTGATTTTGTCTAAGCCGAGTTTGTCCAACACGGCTTTGGCGCGCTGTTGCTGTGCGGCATCAATATCCACCGTTACAACGGTGCCGGCCAGCTTTTGCAACAGTGCGGAAGCATAGCCGGAACCTGTGCCGATTTCCAATACTTTATCTTCGGATTTTAGTGCCAGCCCTTGAATCAGGCGGGCAACGATTTTGGGTTCGAGCATACTGCCGCCGTTGGGCAGGGGCAGGGTTTTGTCGGCATACGCCAATGCTTGATGGGCTTCGCCGACGAAATGTTCGCGCGGGATGTCGCTTAAGGCATCGAGAACGTTGAAGTCCAACACGTCCCAAGGACGGATTTGTTGTTCTACCATGTTGAAACGTGCTTTTTCAAAATTCATGCCGTGCTCCGTATGGGTATGGTTTGTGTGATATGTGTGTGATTATAATGGTTTTGGATATGGTTTGACAGTATTTCAGATGGCCCCGTTGTGATGTTCGGCGATGATGTCTGCCAATCGGCCCAAGTAAAGTGCGTCGGTTTCGCCAAATTGGGAAACTTGGTCGGCATCTACGTCTAAAACGGCAATAAGCTGCTGATTTTTGTCGAAAATGGGCACTACGATTTCTGATTGTGATAATGATGAGCAGGCAATATGGTCGGGGTGTCGGTTTACGTCTTCCACCACGATGGTTTGGTTTTGTGCCCAAGATTGCCCGCATACGCCCCGTCCGAAAGGAATACGTGTACAGGCCAACGGCCCTTGGAACGGCCCGAGTATCAGTTCGCGGCGGTTGTGATCTGCCAGATAGAAACCCACCCATAGCCAGCCGAATGCGGCTTTCAATACGGCGGAAATGTTGGCTAAATTGGCGATCAGGTTGGGTTCGTCGCTGATCAGGCTTTCGATTTGCGGCAGGATTTCTTGGTAAACCGCTGTTTTTTCGGTGCTGTTGATTTGAAGGGTATGCATAATTTTAAGGCCGTCTGAAAAAATGGGTATTGTTGCGGTTCGGAGAGAGTCGGTCAAGAGTCGGCCGCTTGCTTGGAACAAAAGTTTTTTTCGGTTGGTCTGACTAATGGATTTTTAACGGGCCGTCTGAAAATAGAGTTTGCATATGTGCAAAGACAAATTTGCAAAACGGGTAATGCATTGCGATTGATTTTGGCCGCATCAAGTATGCACACGATGTTTGAATGTGCGTTACAATACAAGTATTTTGTTAGCTCAGCATAAAGGAATAAACCATGTGGGAACAAAAATGGGTTATTGGTAACTGGAAAATGAACGGTCGCTTGCAAAACAATAACGCTTTGATGCACCGTTTCCGCATCTTACCTCCTGTTGACCGTGTGGTTATCGGTTTGGCAGCCCCCACGGTTTATCTGCTGCAACTGCATAACGCCATGCAGATTGTGTTGGGCAACCGCATCTTGACTTGTGCCCAAGACGTAAGCCGTTTTGCCGGTAACGGTGCCTATACCGGCGAAGTGTCCGCCGAAATGATGGCAGATGTGGGAGTGGATATTGTTTTGATCGGCCACTCCGAGCGCAGTTTGTATTTTGGCGAAAAAAATGAAATCCAACGGCAGAAAATGGAAAATGTGTTGAATGTGGGATTGATTCCGCTGCTGTGCGTTGGGGAAAGTTTGGAGGAACGGGAAGCAGGGCATGCGCAAGATGTCATTGCACACCAACTTTCTATTTTGAAAGGGTTGGATACTAAAAAAATAGTTGTCGCCTATGAACCGGTATGGGCCATCGGTACGGGCAAAGTGGCCACTACCGAACAGATTGCTGAAATGCATACTTTTATTTACAAACAAATCTTGTCATTGTGCGGGGATGATGTTAAAATCCGCATTCTTTACGGCGGAAGTGTCAATGCAAACAATGCAGCCGATATTTTTGCCGTGCCCTGTGTTGACGGTGCCTTGGTTGGCGGTGCATCATTATCTTATGATTCGTTTACCGCCATTATCAACGCCGCACAAGAATCATAGAGATTATGGAAGCTTTTAAAACCGTTATTTGGATTATCAACATTTTTGCCGCCCTTGCCGTAGTAGTGCTGGTTTTGATGCAGCACGGTAAAGGTGCAGATGCAGGTGCCACATTCGGTTCGGGCAGCGGTAGTGCGCAAGGTGTATTCGGTTCGGGTGGTAATGCTAACTTTTTGAGCCGTAGTACGGCAATTGCTGCTACTGTGTTTTTTGTAACTTGCATTGCGATGGGTTATATTCATACCCATTCGACCAAGCATGGCTTGGATTTTAGCAATGTACAGCAAAGCAGTCCTGCGAAAAACCAAGGTGCGCCGGCGGGTAATCCTAACCAAACGCCAACTGCTCCGCAGAAGTAACAGTGAAGTTTCCGTAATTTAAAGTTTTATGCCGACATGGTGGAATTGGTAGACACGCTATCTTGAGGGGGTAGTGACCCTAGGTCGTATGAGTTCAAGTCTCATTGTCGGCACCAATCGAAGAAAAAAGGCCGTCTGAAAATATTTTCAGACGGCCTTTTTATTGTTTGAAATGATAGTTGCTTTTGTTGGAATAGAAGTGTCTTTTTATAAAAAACTTCTAGTCTGATTGATTTAAAACGGACTTTTACGGCTGCTGTTGGCTATCATCTCGTACCCGCAAAAAAGTAGGGAATCTGGGTGTACCTTTTTGAGTGAATCCTCGGTAGCGGTAAGTAATGATGCTGCCGATGGCCGGAGGATTGTTGCGGTCGGCATCTTTGAAGCCGCTGCCTATACGAAATTCGCCATGTTGGTTGACACAACTTAATGCCCCTAGTTTACCTGCGTATTTGCCTTTCCCCTCGTGATGTTTGGTTACGGTGCATTCGGCATCATGTTTGCTTTTGAGTTTTAATAAATAGGGGCTGCGACCGATGGTGTAGGGTTTGTTGGGATGGCGCAGCATTATACCTTCTCCGCCTTTGGCTTCAACCACTTTTAAAAACTTCATCGCGTGATTGATATCGCGTACAGGAGTTTGCGGAATGATAGTAATGGGAGCTTCGGGATGTTGTGACAGCCATTGTTTTAAGACGGCTAAGCGTTGGTGAAGGTTGCCTTTTGCTTGGGGAACGTCGAAAACATGTAGCTTGATGTTACTCCAATTGCCCGAATGTGAACGTACTGTGGCAGAAATTTGTTCGAACTGCCCGCGTTGGCTGAATAGTTCGCCATCTATCGGGTAAGGAGGGAAGTTTCGGGTATAGTCTGGGGGAGGGGTAAATGCATATCCTTGGCGGCTGATGAGTTGTGTACCGTTCCAGTAGGCTCGCACTCCGTCAAGTTTTTCACTCATGGCCCAATTGATAATGTTTTGATTTTTATATTCTTGTGCGAGCAGTAAATCGGATGCTGCCGTGGCGGCAGAGGTAAGAAATAAAAGGTAAAGAGGTATGATAGTTTTCATGATTTCCCTGTACTATTTAATAGTTTTGATAGATATTATTACAAATTTGCTAAAAAATAAAGGAATCGATAAACATGCCTTTGCAATGTGAAATAATTGCGGTAACTCCATTTCGTCAAAATTGCACACTCATTTGGGATGATGAAACCCGTGAGGCCGTCTTAACTGATGTGGGAGGTGATGTGCCGTTTTTATTGGAAGAAATCAATAAGCACGGCTTGGATTTGAAGGAGATTTGGCTGACACACGGGCACCTTGATCATGCGGGGGGCGTGGTGGAAATGCTTTCTCATCAAAAAGTACCGGTGTTGGGGCCGCATGACGACGATTTGTTTTTGCTGGAGCAGCTTCCTCATATAACAGCGCAATATGGGTTTCCTGTTTCTCCGTCGTTTGCTCCTACCCGTTGGTTGCATGAGGGAGATAGGCTTACTGTGGGGCGTTATACGTTTGAAGTGCTGCATATCCCCGGCCATACCCCCGGCCATGTTGTGTTTTATTGTAAAGACGCGGAATTATTAGTGGCCGGAGATGTCTTGTTTTATGAATCAATCGGTCGAACGGACTTTCCTCGTGGAAATCATGCCGATCTGATTCACAATATTACAGGCAAACTGCTGGTGTTGCCCGAACAAACCCAAGTAATTCCAGGGCACGGTAGGATGACAACCATCGGACATGAAAAACAGCATAATCCGTTTTTGCAGCCTTAAGGCCGTAGTTACGGTAACGGCGGCAGTCAAGCTGCTCTGGGCATATGGTGTTATGTAATATTGTTGGTGGGTATGTTTTACATATCTGTTTAACAGGGTGTTTTAACATCATCAAGGAGTGATTATGTCTTTCGATTTGGGTAATTTATTGCAAGGCAAGCTGGGGGGTATTTTAGGCCAATATTTGACCAGTAACGGTGAGAATGCTGAAAACAGCATGAAAGCTGCCGGAGTAGCCCTGCCTGCCGTTATTGCGGGGTTGGTTAAGCATGTCGGCGATAATCCTGCCAACGCAGCAGGTTTGTTTGATCTGATTAAAGGGGCTACCGGAAGCCAGTTGAGCGGCGCAGTGGAACAAGCCGGCGAAGGTCGCGGCTTAGAAGGTTTGGCCGAGTGGGGTAAAAGACTTCTACCGAATTTACTGGGTGGCAATGCGGCTGATGTAGCCGATCAGATTTCACAAGAAAGCGGAGTATCGAAAGCATCGGCCGGTTCACTCCTATCATTGGCTTTGCCGCTGGTGTTGTCAGTGTTGCGCGGTAAAGTGCAAGATGATGATATGACTCAAGGGCAATTGTTGGGCTTGCTGGGTCAACAGCAAAGCTGGTTATCGAAAGCTTTGAGCGGTGGCATGTTGTCAGCTTTGGGAATCGGCAGTTTGAGCGGTTTGTTTGGCAGCCTTTCCCACTTGGCCGGCGGATTGGGTGGCGTAGGAGCAGGGGCTGCCGGTGCTGCTGCGGCTACTGCTGCCGGTAAAGGCTCCGGTTTGGGTAAATGGATTGCTTTGGCGTTGGCTGCTTTGCTGGCTTTATTCGCGTTCAAGAGCTGTGGAGGTAAAGAAGAATCGGCACAGATACCCACCGCCGAAATGTCAGCTTCAGCAGCTTCTGATGGAGTGGAGAGCATGGCTACTGCTTCTGCAGAAGTTGAAGCTGCATCTCCTGTGATGCCGTCTGAACCGGTGGAAGCATCCCTGCCGGCTATTGCTCCGGTTGCTTCCGAAGCAGAAGCATCGGTACCGGAGGTTGTGCAAACAGAAACGGCAGATGTTGCCCGTGTAACTTATGAAGACGGGGTGGCTAAGTTCTATTTCACTACTGCCAAATCCGATGTGGCTGAAGGTGCGGAGGCGATTGTGGCCGATGTAATTGCTGCCGGTAAAGAAGGTAAGAAATTGGTTATTAGCGGTTTTGCCGATAGTACCGGTAATGCTAAAGCCAACCAGCAGTTGTCTAAAAAGCGTGCCGAATCGGTAAAAGCGTTCTTTGAGGCTCAGGGCGTAGAGGCAAAAAACATTGAACTGCGTAAACCTGAGAGCACTACTGGGGCGATCGGTAACGATGTAGAAGGCCGTCGTGTTGAAGTGAAAGTGGAAGGTTGATTTAATCTTTCTAATGATAAGGTAATTACAGAGGCCGTCTGAAAATTTTTCAGACGGCCTTTTTGATGCTGTGGGATTACGAGATTGAAGTTTGTGCTTTATCGCCGTTCCATGGTGCTACTTTAAAGAGTAGTAACATACCGGGTACTGCTAGGAAGAAACAAAGCCAAAAGAAGTTAACGTAGCCCAGCCATTCAATCAAATAGCCGGTGGTGGCATTGATGAATGTACGGGGTACGGCGGCAAGGCTGGTAAACAAGGCTAATTGGGTAGCGGTAAAAGCGGGATTGGTTTCCCGTGCCATATAAGCCACAAACGCGGCTGTTCCCAGCCCGACTCCGACGGCTTCCGCGCCGATGACACCGGCCAACATCCAGCGCTCTGTGGCGGTTACTGTTTCAAAATGGCCGAATCCTGCCAGCCATACAAATCCTAAAATCGTTATGATCTGCACGAAACCAAATAGCCATAACGCTTTATTTATGCCTAATTTCAACATCCAGATGCCGCCGATGATACCGAAAATAACTGCGGGCCATAATCCGGCATTTTTGGCAATCAAGCCGATATCGGTTTTACTGTATCCCATATCGAGATAAAACGGCGTAGCTAATGCGGTGGCCATGCTGTCGCCGATTTTATAGAGAAAAATGAATGCCAATACCAGTAGTGCTTGTTTTACACCTTTGCGGCTGAAAAACTCATAGAAGGGATCTGCTACGGTTTGCTTGAAGGTTTTAGGAGAGGAAGGTGGTAAGTCCGGTTCTTGAGCAAGGAATAACGTCATCAGCAGGCCGGGTAGCATAAACAGTGAAGTAATTAAAAAAACATTGTGCCATGGCATAATGTCTGCCAGCACTAGAGACAAAGAGCCCGGAATCAATGCGGCAATTCGATAAGCATTAACGTGTATGGCGTTACCTAAACCCAGCTCATTGTCAGTTAGTATTTCCCGCCGGAGAGCATCAAGAACGATGTCTTGGCTGGCAGAAAAAAATGCCACCACCACGGAAAGCCCCATAATGATAGGGATATGTTGTTGCGGATTTAAGAAAGCATAAGCAGCTAATGTCAGTAGCAGGCCGATTTGCGTAACCAACATCCAACCGCGCCTGCGTCCTAAAAAGGGCAGGCGTACGGCATCCATGATGGGCGACCAGATGAATTTCCAAGTGAAAGGTAAGCCGATCAAGGCGAACAGACCGATGGTTTTTAAGTCGATATGTTCACTACGCAGCCAAGCGGGAATCAGATTAATCAGAAAATATAAAGGAAGGCCGGAAGTAAAGCCGGTAAAAATACAAATCAACATGCGACGGGAAAAAATCTGCCGCATAACGCCGGATGTGTTGGATGACATGAATGCTCCCAGAATTTGTGCTGCAGAGTAGGCAGGCATCTTGTGTTTGAAGCTGTATTGTAGCAATGAAGGATGGAGGCCGTCTGAAAATATTTATTGAATATATAAAGAATAATTTTATGGCTTACAGTTAAATTAAGTGAAAATAAAGATAATAAAAAAAGAGCTCGCATAGCAAGCTCTTTTCATAACTAACCGTTACATTAGAATTTATGACGTAGGCCAACCAAACCGGCAGTGTTTTGGTATTTGGTGTTACCTTTACCAGTTTTCAACCAACCGGCAGAAACCAGGGCAGTAGTACGTTTAGAGAAATCGTAGTCAGCACCTACAATAACTTGATCGTATTTACTGTCTTTAATAGAGGGTTTTTTAGCTTCGGATAGGTTTTTAACATCCCAACCATGTGCATAAGAAACGCGAGGTGTTACATTACCGAAGCGATAGGCACCAGTTACGGCAACTTCTTTAATTTCTAAACCTTGTAAATCAGGGTTATTGCCAATATCTGCACCAGTAAATGCACGGTTATAGCTATCTACGTTAGTAAAGCCTTTGTCGTATTGAGCACCTACTGCTACAAACAAGTTGTTTGCATCGTAACCACCTTCGATACGGTGAACATGGCCAGTTTTACCTTTACCGCTCAGTAAGCCTTGGGCATTTACTCGACTGTAAGCATTTTTCTGAACACCGACACCATATTGTGCATAGAAACCAGAATTTTCATAATTTAAACCGGCATGGTAAGCATCTCTAGCAGGTTGTTCGTGTTTATATTTGTCGTCAGGGTTAGCATTGTCACGAGGAGTGTATTGAATGTTAGCACTGAAACCACCGAATACAGGAGTGTCATACTTAATAGAAGTTACTTTTTTACCGGTACGAGTGAATACACCCAAGCCTAAAGCAGGGTTCTCGTACTCCCACGGATCTATTTGGTCCATGTCGTCCAGTTGGGTAGCCAATTTACCGGCACGGATTTTACCGAAACCACCTTCCAAACCAATGAAAGACTCACGACCAGCCCATTGACCACCACCGGCAACAGAAACTTTGTTTTCAATTTGCCAGATAGCATTCAGACCGGAACCGATGTGCTCATGACCTTTGAAGCCGATACGTGAACCGAAATCAGCGATTTCAGAGGCAGTTTTGGATTTGTCTTTATTTGCGCCAGAACCTGTTTTAATTTTAGAAACTTCTACACCAGCTTTGATTTGGCCGTACAGAGTTACGTCGGCAAAAGCAGCTACGGGCAGAGTCGCCAGAGTCAAAGCAATCAGAGTTTTTTTCATTGCTGTATTCCTTTTCTATCGTTAAGAAAACAAACTTAAATGGGAGGGTATGAAATCCATCTAAGCTTTTGCACTCATCGCAAGGTTAGCGATTTCATGTCTGCTAATATAATTGCTTCGTTGCAAAAAAACAAACTTTATCGGCTTCTGTTTGGTGTGTTTGCAACATAATGTGTGTTGTTTCTTCCACACATCTTAATTAAATTTAATAAAATCAGTGTATTATAAAATTTTAGCTATTTTTTTGCAGTATTGCAACAAGTTGTCATTTTTTGTTGTTTTTTTGGCAAATAAAGCTGTAGAAGCTTGGTTTTACTGGCTTGGATGGATATTACAAACTAGTTGAAAAGCTTCAGATGGCCTGGTTATCACAGGTTGGTAGGTAAGGTTTATAAGATAGCCGTTGGGTATGAACCGATGATTTTGATGAATGAGGCTCTTTCATCTAATTTTGTAAGAGCGGTTTGTACTTTAGGGTCGTCTTTATGGCCTTCTATATCGATAAAGAACAGATAATCCCACAATCCTGACCGGCTGGGGCGGCTTTCGAATTTAGTCATGGAAATGCTTTGTTCGGTAAATGGTTTAAGCAGGTTATTAACGGCTCCCGCTTTGTTGGGCGTGGAAATAACAAGTGAGGTTTTATCGCAGCCTGTGGGCGAAGTGGTTTGGTGGCCGAGCACGAGGAAGCGGGTGGTGTTGTTCGGTTCGTCTTCTATATTATCGGCTACTTTGGTCAGTTGGTATAGTTCGGCGGCGGTTTGTCCTGCAATGGCGGCGACGGCGGCATCGCTTGATTCGGCAGTTAAGCGGGCCGCTTCTGCGTTGCTGGATACTGAGATGCGTACGGCATCTGGTAAGTGGCGGTTGAGCCATTCGTGGCACTGGGCAAGTGCTTGTGCATGGGCATAGATTTTCTTGATGCCGTTTTTTTCACTGCTGTTTTTGCGTAGCAGGTGATGATGGATGCGCAGTACGACTTCGCCGCAGGCTTGCAGAGGGGAAACGGACAGTAAATCGAGCGTGCGGCCTATGCTGCCTTCGGTAGAGTTTTCTACGGGGGCGACAAGGTAATCGGCTTGACGGGCCTCAACTTGGCGGAAACATTCGTCGATAGTCAGGCAGGCTTGGGTGTGTGCGGCATGGCCGAAATGTTTGATGGCGGCTTGCTGGGTAAAGGTACCTGCGGGTCCGAGGTAGGAAATGGTTAACGGGCGTTCGACGGCGAGACATTCGCTCATGATTTCACGGAAAAGGCGGGCGACGGCTTCGTTGGGAAGAGGGCCGTGGTTGAGATTTTGAATGCGGTTTAAGACGGCCGCTTCCCGTTCGGGGCGGTATACCGTGCCGGTGCCTTTGAGCTCGCCGATAGCGCGTGCATGGCCGGCGCGTTGATTGAGCAAATTGAGAATCGTGGCATCGATTTCGTCGATGGCATTGCGGTGCGGTAACAGTTTGTCGTCGGAAGACATGGTATTCCTCTTAATCTTATCTTTTGTATAGATGGTGGATTTTAGCACCATTGAGGCCGTCTGAAAGGGCATTCGGTTTTAAGGGGTTGATGCTGTATTTGTTTTCAGACGGCCTCTGTTCGGATATGGCAGATAAACTTGATTTTTACTACGGCGTTGCTGCGCCTTGACATACTACTTATATTTCGTTTTTGAGATTTTCGTGCCAATCGCGGTGTGAGCACAGCCATAACAATACGATACCGCAAACGGTTGATAGCAGCATCATGCCCGACATGACGGTGGCGGTGCCGTTGTGCAGCCATGTGGTAAACATGCCCATTAAGGCCCCGATTACTGACTGGCTCACGCCCAGTACGGCATTGGCGCTGCCTCCTTCTTTTCTGAAATAGCTCATAAATCCCGCCTGTGTGTTGGCTGTTACCAAACCTTGCGTGCCGACGGAAATCATGACGCAGCCGACCAGCAGCCACATGGGGGGCAGTTTGAAGATTAAAACGGACACAAACATCAGGGTGTTGGCGGTAAATTGGATGATGATGCCCCAAGTCAGGATTTTTTGTGTGTGGGTGCCTCTCTTCAGCCGCCATGCGGTGATGCGGTTGAAAAAAGCCATGGTAATGATGTTCATACCGAATACCCATGCGTAGGTGTGGGCGGAAATGCCGTATAGCTTCATGTAGACGAATGATGATTCGGTAAGGAAGGAAAACATGGAGGAAAAGCTGAAGGCTTGGAAAAACAGATAGCCTAATGCGGGAGTGGTACCGAGTACGCGGCGGTAGCGGCCGGCGACATTGCGGAAAATGCCGAAGCCGATGGCTTCCGTGGCGTTCGGTTTGGCGAGAAAACGATATAACAACAGCCAAACGGCAGTGGCATAAATACCTAAGAATATGAAAATCGCCCGCCAGCCGCCGATGCTTTGCAAAACTGCGCCGATCATCGGGGCGATTAGCGGAGCGGCCATCATGATGATGCCGATTAAGGCGAACATTTGCGCGGCTTTTCTGCCTTCGTAGTTGTCGCGTACAACCGCGCCGACCACGACTACCGTCATGCCCGCGCCGAAAGCCTGTACCAACCGTAACAGCAGCAGTTGTTCGCCGGTTTGAACCAGAGCAAGCCCGATAACGCTGGCAATATAAATCAGCAGGCCGGTAAGTGCGACGATACGGCGGCCTTTGATATCGGAAATCGAACCACCGATAATCTGACCGGCGGCAACGCCGAACAGAAAGGTACTCAGGCTTTGTTCGATACGGTGAATGTCTGCATTCAGACTTTCCGCCATTGTGGGAATGGCGGGCAGATAGGCATCAACGGAAAAAGGCATTAAGGCAACGAGCATGGCTAACAGTGTGGCCATCTGTTTGTCGCCGAGTGTTTGCGGGGCAGGGGGCATTTAATGTCTTTCGGGCAGGCGTAGTGAATTTTTAATCCCTCGTGCGGAACATGCGGATTCGAGTGCTTGCTTCACTACTTATATATAAAGAATAAAATCGGGGAAAAACGTACAATGAAACCGCCCGAAGGCGGTTTGTTTGTGATGAAATTATACGCTGCTTTGAGGCCGTCTGAAAACCGAGCGTTTTTCAGACGGCCTCAAGTTACTTTATATATAGTATGGGGACGGCATTTTAAGACGGCTTTTTATAGTATGGAAAAATCTTACTGCATCTTGTTCAAAACGCCCATTGCGACACGCAATAAATGGCAAGCCCCACCAAGCCGCCGACTAAGGTGCCGTTGATGCGGATAAACTGTAAATCGCGGCCGACGCTGAGTTCCAGTTTTTCGACCATTTGCGTGCTGTCCCAGCCTTTTACTTTGTCGGATACAAACAATGCGGCTTTTTCTTTGTGGCGCATCACAAAATCGCGCACCATCAGCGAGATGCGCACATCTGCGCGGCGCATAAATTGCGGGTATTTCGCCGCTTGAGCGAGCATGTGGTCGAGAAGTTTGTTTAATTGCGCCAACCATAGGGAATCCGGTTTTTCCACATCGTGTTCCGTCCATGTTTGCAGACTTTGCCAGCTTTGTTGCAGGATTTCCTGCAAAGCAGGGGATTCGGCAAAGTGGTTTTTTTCACGCTCCAGTTTTTTATGCCACAGTCGGGAATGGCGCAGAGCTTCCGTGATGCGGTCGAACTGTTCGTCAAAATTTTGGCGGATGCGGTGGTTAGGGTCTTTTAGTGCGGCGGCAAGATAGGAATCCGCCCATTCCAAGGCTTTTTCAGATACCCAGCCGTCCACTTTGTCTACCAATGTGCCTTTTAATGAGGCTTTCAATCTTTCCCATGCGCCGGGATTGTCGCTTTTGATTCTTGCCGCCCATTCGTACAGGTTTTGTTCCAGTAGGGCGCGGGTTTCGGGGTTTTTCAGCCAGCGGCGGGTTTGTTTTAAGACGGCCGTAAACAGGGTTTCGTGCAGCCCTTGGGTTTTTAAGGCGGAGAGGCCGTCTGAAAGCGTTTTGCCGATTTTGTCGCCGCTGTATTGCTCGGTAAGAAGTTGGCTTAAAAAGCGGGATACTTGTTCGGGTTTAGCGATCTTGATAAGCGGAACCAATTGTTTAGTCAGCCACGGCATCCATTGGGTACGAGTTGGCTCGGAAGCCAGCCAGTTTAATAGCTTTTCGCTCGGTGCCGCTTGATAAACGCGTAAGGCGATGGGCTTGCTTTGCAGGAAGTTGTTTTCGATAAAGCGCCCGAGCTCGTCAGCAATGCGGTGTTGATTACGCGGCAGAATGGCAGTATGCGGTATCGGTAGCCCCAGTGGGTGACGGAATAGGGCGGTAACGGCGAACCAGTCGGCCAATGCCCCCACCATTGAGGCTTCGGCAAAGGCTTTCAGGTAACCGAGTGCGGGATATTGTTTGACATAGATTGCCGATACAGTAAACAGTACGCAAGCCGACAACAATAATCCGGTGGCCAGACGGCGGCTTTTTTTGAGGCGAGCGCGGGCTTTTTGCGTCCGTACTTCTGCAGACAGCGTGTGCATAGGCTGCTCCTTTTTCGTGTGCTGTTGCTTTTGCAACAACACGGTATGCGGCATATTTATTATTACATGTGTTTTATTCGGTGTGGTTAGGAAGTGCTAAAGATTAGAAATATATTTGTTATGGTAAGTTTGGCCGGGGTTTAAAGATACGGCCGAATGGTTTTCTTTTGTATCATTCCAGCCGTGCTTTGATGTTTACGATAATGGCGACGGCAGCTCGACAACATCTACTTTATAGCCTTTCAAGGTGTTGTGGTTAAAAAATATGAAGGTTTTGTTGTTTTTGGTTTTTTTACCCAGAACATACATATCCCCATTGCAAGCCAAAATGTAATATTGCTGGTTGTCGAAGATAATTTTGTCATAAGTTGTTCGGAAATATGGCCGTATATATCCAATACAGAATGCCAATATTGTGAAATACAGAAAAATGAATACTGTAAAAATGAAAGAGTGTTGCTCTTTATTTTTAATTTTCATAATGTCTAGGGAAAAAGTATTGCCGGTTTTGTGAAATATGGCAGATAAGATTAGGGCAACGATGAGAAAGAAGGCAATAAATTTCCCCGATATATACCCTGCGAAAATATAAAACTCCACGACAATCGGAAAGAACAAAACAGATAAGAGGATGAAAATTCTCAAGCAGCCGATATTCTGAAATAAATTGCTTCTTTTAACTCCCCGGAGCAGAAGATATCCGATGCCGTATCCTATTATCAGGGCGAAAGAGGTAACGCAAACATATGCCATGCTCCGAGCAACGCTATCCGGCCCTTTTGCAACGTGCCACCATGGATAGCCGTAATAAAGGGCTTCTCCCCAACCGTAACAATACGTGGTCGCCCAACTGGTTATGCCTAAGAAGGCTACAGAAACTGAAGATTGAATGAGTTTTGTCCAACTTCTCATTATTAAATAACCGTAATATATTTAAAGTAACCATAATGAAAGAAACGAACCTATAATTTTGATTGAATTTGTGTGGAAATGTAAATAGAGTAAAAATTTTTATTCCATATTTTTTGATTTAAATCTAATTTGCATTATTTTCATTGCTGAAAATAACAACGGTTTTTGTTTTAAAGCAGATAAGATATTAACTCGTGCATTGTTTCCGTCTGGTTTTATTCGGATTAGCAATGGTGCGTACTTAGATATTTTGAATATGGCTTGAAATAGCGGATTGTTGTTTATATTAAGTCTGATAGAGTGATGAAATTTTAATCAATTTTATTTTTTATCAGAGAAATAAAGGTTTATCTATCTTATGCACAGGCAATACACATTTGGATAAACAGTTTTGGTGGTTTGTATGGTAATTTGCCTGGATTTTAAGCAATAGAGAATTTCTTATATGATTCAATTTCAAACTTTATTTATCCACAAGCTGTTCACAAGGTTATGGGCAATTTTCGAGTATTTTCAATTAAGTTGGGGGAATGATGTAAAAAAACGGCGGCACATCGTTTGAAGTACCGCCAAGCTGCTTGTTTATGGAGAGCAGAAAAGGAAACTAAAGAAGATAATCAACAACCAAAAAGCATATTATTTTTTCGCGCAACGGAAACCGAGGTTGTTCAGTACAAACTTGGCTTGCAGGCTGGTGCGGATACCGTAGCGCATGAATGCAGCGTAATCGCTGGGGTCGGCAGAACCAGCCGCTGCGCCGCTGCAAAACATATTGTTGCCCGCCGCCGCGTTGGAACTGAGCAGGCTGCTGTTGAAGTCTTCCGTCCATTCCCAAATCAGGCCGTGCATATCGTAAATGCCCCAATAGTTGGGTTTGCTTTTGCCTACGTCGCGCAAGCCTTTTCTGCTGCCTTCCGCATACCAGTCGAGAATGATGCGGTTATAGTTTTCTTCCGTAGTGCCGTTGACTTTGGTAGTCGAGGCTTGTCCGGCGAATTCCCATTCATCCATTGTCGGCAAGCGTTTGCCTTGTGCATTGCAGTAGGCATTGGCGGCAAACCACGAAACATTGGTTACCGGTTTTTTCAAGTCTTCCGTTTTGGGGGCATAACCGTTACCTCTTTTTACCCAATGGCGCAGATAGCCTTGTTCGGCCTGTTTGCTGCCGACTTTGCCGTATTCCCATTGCGGATGCTTTTGCACAAAATCGGCGAAATCGGCATTGGTAACCGGTAATACGTCCATTTGGAAGGGCTTGACGACAATCATGGGCGTATCTTTTTTCAGATACAACGGGCGATAGCTGCCTCCTTTTACTTTAACCATGTCGGCGGCAGCAGCCGTGCCTGCGGCAAGCATGAAAGCGATGAGAAACAGTTTGGCTGTGTGCATGGTTTGGCTCCTGTCAGTTGCCTGTTTTCTTTTCAGACGGCCTGTTTATCAAGCCAGAGGCCGTCTGAAAAGAAAACAACCGTTGCATGTTAAAGCCGATAATGCCGTAACGTTTTTGACATCATACTGCTTTATCAATATCCGGTTTTTGGCCTGTGTCAAATATGGTGGAAGAACCGGATCATTCTTCTTTTTATATTGAATCAGAACTTTGTGTGTATGCTGTTTTATGAGGCCGTCTGAAAGCAGGGTTGTTTTCAGACGGCCTGTTTGCAGCTTACTTGGCTGCACGCTCTTTGGCTACGTCGGCTGCGGTGATTTGACCTCCGCCATTACCGAAGCTGTTGAGAACATAGGTCAGCACGTTGGCGGCATCTTCGTCATTCAAAGCCATGGCCGGCATAACGCTGTTGTATTCTTTTCCGTTTACGGTAATTTTGCCGCTCACGCCCTTAAGAATGGCATGGATGCCGCGTTTGGGATCTGCTTGAAGGTAGTCGGAACCGGCCAGCGGAGGAAACGCACCTTCCACACCTTTGCCTTCCACACCGTGACAGGCCATACAGTTGGCGTTGTACACGGTTTTACCGAGCTTGATTTGCTCTTCTTTGTTTGATGCTTTAGCAGGGCCTGTGGCTACTTGTGCAGCTTCGCTGGCGGTTAAGGGCACGGTTTGGATGGTTCCGCCTTCGGGCTGGTAAACGGTATCGCTCATTTTGCCGGAGTAAATTTCTTTGTTTTCTGGGCCTTCTACTTTCAATTGACCCAATGCGCCTTTATTGAATGCGCGGAAAATAGAATGATCAACCAACGTGAAGCTGCCGGGCACGTCGAGTTTGAAATCGACAATCGCCGCACCGCCCGCAGGCACCAAAGTGGTTTGAATATTTTCATTAATCAGCTTGCCGCCTTCCACATAAACTTTGTCGAAGATTTCGCCGATAACGTGGAAGGAAGACACTAAGTTGGGGCCGCCGTTACCCACGAAAATCCGCACGCTTTCGCCCACTTTGGCTTTCAAGGCGTTATCGCCGGCAATCGAACCGACATGGCCGTTAAAGACAACGTAATCGGGTTGTTCTTTAATGGCTTTTTCCATATCAAAGGGTTGCAGACCGGGTTCGCCGTATTTGCCTTTGGTGTAGAAGTCGCCTTGCACAACATAAAATTCTTTATCGACTTTCGGCAATCCTTCTTTAGGCTCGACCAAAATCAAACCGTACATCCCGTTGGCAATGTGCATGCCCACGGGAGCGGTGGCACAGTGATAGATATACAGGCCGGGTTGCAAGGCTTTGAAACTGAACGTAGAAGTGTGGCCGGGCGCGGTAAAGGTAGCTTCGGCACCACCGCCGGGGCCGGTTACGGCATGGAAGTCCACATTGTGCGGCACGGTAGAAGTGGGGTGGTTGGAAAACTGCACTTCCACTTGGTCGCCTTCGCGCACACGGATGAATTGGCCAGGCACCTGCCCGCCAAAGGTCCAATATTTATAATCTACACCGTCGGCCATTTTCATCACTTTTTCAAGCACTTCCATTTTTACGATGACTTTGGCGGGATAGTCGCGGTTAACGGGCGGAGGCACTTGGGGCGCATGCGTCATCACGGCATCAATGACGGGCAACTCACCCTGTGGAGTTTGCGTATCGGCTGTTTTTTGTTCGCTTGATGCGGGAATTACAGTGTCTGCCGGTTTTTCGGGGGCTTTCTGGTCGCAGGCAGCAAGAGTAAATACAGATGCAATCAATGCAGCAAGAATATGGTGTTTCATGGCAGTTTCCTTTTGTTGTTCCGCTTATCAAGGTGTAAGCAAATTTTATATAAAACAGTTTTTTACTATTTTTCACAGATTATGTGTGAAGGGGATATCTGAGATGTTGATTTAAATCAATTAGCTCATAAAATATGAATCTTTAAAGTTCAAATAATACTTTAGAACTACCTTTTAGATGGTCTGATTAATACTTTCGGATAATAATATAAGTTTTTGTTATTAAAAGATTACTGAAGAGGAGGTGATGTGAATTACAAATAAAATTATAGATGTTCAATTGCTTGCGTGAATTTAATTGACATGCGGTACCTTTTTTATTTTGCCCATGCTACAATCTTTAACATTCATATTTTATGAATTTTTAAACCACCCAAAACAACACAAACACAGGAGCGTAAAATGGGACAGTATAAAAAGCTCTGGTACTCGCTGATTGCGGTACTGACCATTACTTTCTCCATCCTCGGCTATTTAGGTGTCGAGGTTTACCGGCAAGTGCCGCCGATTCCCCAAGCCTATGTTTCTGCTTCAGGCGAAACGGTCATGACCGAACAGGATATTCTGGCCGGCCAATCCGCATGGCAAAGCACCGGCGGTATGGAGCTGGGTTCGATTCTCGGCCACGGCGCGTATCAAGCCCCCGACTGGACGGCCGACTGGCTGCACCGCGAGGCCGAAGCATGGCTGGATATTACCGCAGGCAAAGAGTTCGGCAAGAAATACGCCGAATTGGATAAAGCGGCGCAAGCGAATATCCAAGCGCGTTTGGCCGATGAATACCGCAACGGCAGCCGTGTCAACGATCAAGGCAAGGTGGTGTTGTCCGACACCCGTATCGAAGCGATCAAGCAGGTTGCGCCTTATTACATCACGCTTTACGGCGACGACCCTTCGATGATTAAAACCCGCGAAGCGTTTGCCATGAAAAACGGCACGCTGCCGAGCGAAGAGGCACGCCAAAAGCTGACCAACTTCTTCTTCTGGACTTCGTGGGCATCTTCTACCAACCGTCCCGACCATGATGCGACCTACACCAACAACTGGCCGCACGAGCCTTTGGTCAACAATGTGCCCACCACCGAAAACTACATGTGGTCGTTTGCCAGCATCGTGTTCCTGCTGCTGGGCATCGGCTTGCTGGTATGGGGCTTCTCGTTCCTGAAGAAACACGACGAAGAGCCGAAAGCACCGGCTGAAGATCCTTTATCGAAAATTACGCTCACGCCGTCTCAAAAAGCATTGGGCAAATACGTTTTCCTAACCGTTGCTTTGTTTGTGGCGCAAGTGCTGCTCGGCGGCGTTACCGCGCACTACACCGTGGAAGGCCAGCAGTTTTACGGCATTGATATTTCACAATGGTTTCCGTATGCCTTAGTGCGTACATGGCACATTCAATCGGCTATTTTTTGGATTGCCACCGGCTTTTTGACTGCGGGCTTGTTCCTCGCCCCGATCATCAACGGCGGCCAAGATCCGAAATGCCAACGGGCGGGCGTGAATTTCTTATATATCGCTCTGTTTATCGTTGTGCTGGGTTCTTACGGCGGCAACTTCTTGGCCTTGAGCCACGCCATTCCGGCTGATTTGAACTTCTGGTTCGGCCATCAAGGTTACGAATATCTCGACTTGGGCCGTTTTTGGCAGATTCTGCTGATGGTGGGTTTGCTGCTGTGGCTGTTTCTGATGCTGCGCTGCACCGTTAACGCCTTCAAACAAAAAACCGATAAAAACATGCTGGCCATTTTCGTCGCTTCGATGGCCGGGGTCGGCCTGTTCTACGCGCCCGGCCTGTTCTACGGCGAACACACCAGCCTAACCATCATGGAATACTGGCGTTGGTGGGTAGTACACCTGTGGGTGGAAGGCTTCTTCGAAGTATTCGCCACCGCCGCATTAGCCTTTATCTTCTTCAACATGGGCTTGGTATCGCAACGCACCGCCACCGTAACCGCTTTGGTTTCCGCCAGCCTGTTTATGGTCGGCGGCGTGCCCGGCACGTTCCACCACCTTTATTTTTCGGGAACCACCACGCCCGTGATGGCCGTAGGCGCGTCGTTCTCTGCTTTGGAAGTGGTGCCGCTGATTCTGCTCGGCCGCGAGGCCTACGAGCATTGGTCTTACCAACACACTTCGCCGTGGGCAAAACGCCTGCGCTGGCCGCTGATGTGCTTCGTAGCCGTAGCATTCTGGAACATGGTTGGAGCCGGCGTATTCGGTTTCCTGATTAACCCGCCGATTTCACTCTATTACCTGCAAGGCTTGAACACAACAGCCGTTCACGCCCATGCCGCATTATTCGGTGTGTACGGTTTCCTCGCACTGGGGTTCGTGCTGCTGGTTGCCCGCTATATCAAACCGAATATCGAATTCAACGAAAGCCTGATGACATGGGGTTTCTGGCTGCTCAACGGCGGTCTGACCCTGATGATCATCACCAGTCTGCTGCCCATCGGCGTTATCCAAGCCTATGCCAGCATCACGCAAGGCTTGTGGTACGCCCGCAGCGAAGGGTTCATGCAGCAAGAGTTGCTCGATACTTTGCGCTGGATCCGTACCGTTGCCGACTTAATCTTCATCGGCGGTGCGTGCTGCGTAGCGTGGCAGGCAACCAAAATGGTGTTCAGCCGCGATAAATAATCATCAGGTTCCGATACTGTAACAAGGCCGTCTGAAACCTGTGTTTCAGACGGCCTTGTTACTTTTCCCCGATAACTGAAACGATATATCGGGGGAACATACGCTGTTTACTATTTAATTGGTAATGGCAGCATTTACGGCTTGAGGCATTGTAAATATTTCAAATAAGATTTATCCAATTTTTGTAAAATTCTTATTTCAGTGTATGTCTGTGTGCTTAATTTATCTTAATAAAAACAAAAGGCCGTCTGAATATTTTCAGACGGCCTGTTTATATATTTTAAACAGCTTTTATCTATCCATCTGTACGGCTTGGATAGCAGTCAGAGCAATAGTGTAGACAATATCATCTACCAAAGCACCTCGGGAAAGATCATTTACCGGTTTGCGTAAACCTTGCAGCATCGGACCTACGCTCAATACATTGGCGTTGCGCTGTACTGCTTTGTAGGTGCAGTTGCCGGTGTTCAGATCGGGAAATACCAGTACGGTGGCTTGTCCGGCCACTTTGCTGTCGGGCGCTTTGGATTTGGCTACGCTCGGCACAGTGGCGGCATCGTATTGCAGGGGCCCGTCTACATCAAGATCGGGGCGTTTTTCACGTACAAGGTTGGTAGCCTGAATCACTTTGTCCACGGCAGGGCCTGAGCCTGATGTGCCGGTAGAGTAGGAAATCATCGCTACTTTGGGCGGAATGCCGAAGGCTTTGGCAGAATCGGCTGATTGGATGGCGATATCGGCCAGTTGCTCGGCAGTCGGCTCGGGATTCACTGCGCAGTCGCCGTAAACCAGCACTTGGTTGGGCAGCAGCATGAAGAATACGCTGGATACCAAGCTGGCACCGGGAGCGGTTTTGATCAGTTGCAGGGCGGGGCGGATGGTGTTGGCGGTGGTGTGTACCGCACCGGATACCAAACCGTCCACATGGTCTTGCGCCATCATCATGGTGCCGAGTACAACGGTGTCTTGCAGTTGTTCGCGGGCTTGTTCGGGTGTTAAGCCTTTGCTCTTACGCAGCTCGCACATCGGCTCGACGTATTGGTCGATTAAGGTGGCCGGGTCGATGATTTCCAAAGAGTCAGGCAAAGTAATGTGGCGCTCTTTAGCTACGGCTTCCACTTCGGCACGGGGAGCCAGCAACACGCAGCGGGCAAGGCCTTTTTCATGGCAAATTGCCGCAGCTTGTACGGTGCGCGGTTCGGCACCTTCGGGCAATACGATGCGTTTGTTGGCTTTGCGGGCTGATTCCATCATGTTCACGCGGAATTGTGCAGGCGACATGCGGCCGGTTTTTTTCAGTAGTAAATCGGTGTTCACGATTTTATCAACGGAACCGAAATAGCTCAGGCCGGTTTTTTCCGCTACTGAGGCTCCGATGCCTTCGTCCGAACCGTCTAAAATGAAACCTGCCAATACGCCGGGAGCCGTGGCATAGGCTTGTTTGGCAATGTTCAGTTTGTTTACCAAGTAGTCGACATCGCCGTTATCGGAGAATACAGAGAATACAACGTTGGCATCCAGTGACAATGCGAGTTCTACGTTTTGAGTCGAGAGGAAGATTTTTTCGGCATCGGGTTTAATGCCTTTAATGATAATATTTTCATTATTAAGGCCGGATACTTGGGTAACCAGAGAATCAAGCCAATCGTCGCCTTTGCCGGCACTCAGTAATTTTTCTGCTTCACCTGTTTCGTCAATCGCGCGGACAATTGCGCTATCAGGCAATGCAGCGGCAACGGCTTGGGTAACGGCCCAGCCGTCGGAACGGGTTGAAACGGGAACAATCAATACACTAGCCATAATTTATCCTTTATAAACCGGGTTGGGGGATTTTTCTGATTTTATCATTTTAAAACGGGACTTTATACCAAAAAATTGCTGTTTTAATGTTGTCAGCATTTTCATTAAATTGCTGTATAGGCTAAATATACAATAGAATGAAATATTTGTAGCTTTGCAGGATAAAAAATATTTGTTTTCTTGTTAATGAATTTAATTTGATAAAAAACAATGCCGTCTGAAAAAGTATATAAAAAACGCAGATCGGATAGAGATCTGCGTTTTAATTGGGATGCCGTTTACTGTTTGTTCTCTTCGCTGTCCAAGAAGCTGCGCAAGCGGTCGCTGCGGGTCGGGTGGCGCAGTTTGCGCAAGGCTTTTGCTTCGATTTGACGGATACGCTCGCGGGTTACGTCGAACTGTTTGCCCACTTCTTCCAGCGTGTGGTCGGTATTCATGTCGATACCGAAGCGCATACGCAATACTTTGGCTTCGCGCGGAGTGAGGCTTTCCAGCACTTCTTTGGTAACCTCATGCAGGCTCGAATACATGGCTGCGTCTGCCGGGGCAACATTGTTGACATCTTCGATGAAATCGCCCAAATGCGAATCGTCGTCATCACCGATGGGGGTTTCCATAGAAATCGGCTCTTTGGCGATTTTCATGATCTTGCGGATTTTGTCTTCGGGCATTTCCATCAGTTCGGCCAGTTTGGCTGAATCCGGTTCTTCGCCAGTTTCTTGCAGATATTGGCGCGAAATGCGGTTCATTTTGTTGATGGTTTCAATCATGTGAACCGGAATACGGATGGTACGCGCTTGGTCGGCAATCGAGCGGGTGATGGCTTGGCGGATCCACCAAGTGGCATAGGTTGAGAACTTATAGCCGCGGCGGTATTCGAATTTATCTACCGCTTTCATCAGGCCGATATTGCCTTCCTGAATCAAATCGAGAAACTGCAGGCCGCGGTTGGTGTATTTTTTCGCAATCGAAATCACCAAACGCAAGTTGGCCTGAATCATTTCCTGCTTGGCGGCAGCGGTTTCTTTCTCGCTGATAACCATGTTTTTATTGATCTCTTTTAACTCGTCGATGGAAATACGGGTTTCGGTTTCCATATCGGAAAGAGCGGTTTGCTTCTCGATGATGGCGTGGCGGAAACGGTCGAGGGCGTTGCTCCATACTTTTCCTTTGCCCACTTCTTCTTCCACCCAGTCCAAACGCGTGATTTCCGGCAGGAAGTAGCTGATGAAGTAGTCGCGATCCATATGTACACGTTCGAGACAGATATCGCGGATTTCACGTTCCAGTTTGCGGATATTTTCGACACGTTCACGCAGGCTGCTGCTCAAGCTTTCGATTTGGCGGGTGGCGAAGCGTACCTCCAGTAATTTGGAGGCAATGGCATCACGGTGCTCCAGATAGGCGGCATGGCGGCTGTCGTGCTTGTTGAGGGCGGCAATCATTTTGTCGTAATCGGCTTGGATACGCTCGAAATGCTCCAGCACTTTTTGCTTCAATTCTTCCAAATTGGTGGCGGCAATGGCTTCGGCACTGCTTTCGTCGTCGCTGTCGCTGTCATCATCACTATCGCCGTCATCGTTATCACTGTCATTGCCGCTGTCGATGGGGGTATTGGTTTCCAGATGACCCAAGCCCAATTCGTTCAGCAATACCTCGTTGGGATCGATGATGGCTTCGACAACTTCGTCTACTTTGATTTCATCTTCGCGGATGCGTTTGATCAGCTCCAAAATTTCGGCAATCGAACCGGGGCAGGCAGAGATAGCCTGTACCATGTTTTTCAGGGCATTTTCGATTTTTTTGGCGATGATGATTTCATCTTCGCGGGTCAGCAGGTCGACTTGGCCCATTTCCCGCATATACATGCGCACAGGGTCGGTGGTGCGGCCGAATTCGCTGTCTACGCTGGAAAGGGCGGCTTCGGCCTCCGCAACGGCATCATCGTCGGTCAAGCCGGCGGTGTTGTCGCTCATCAACATTTCTTCGGCATCGGGCGCTTGTTCGGTTACTTGGATGCCTAAACCGGAAATCATGCTGACAATGTTGTCGATCTGATCGGCATCCGACATGTCGTCGGGCAAGGCGTCATTGATTTCGGAATAGGTGATGTAACCGCGTTCTTTGCCCATGATAATGAGCTGTCGCAAACGCGCCCGCTGCTCTTCGAGCGTAAGCGGGCGGTTGTCGTTTTGTTCTTCGTATTCGTTGTCGTTAGTGTTTTTGATAGACATAGTCATCTCTATGATAAAACGGGTTAGCGGGTTTCCGTGATTGGAAAGGCAACTGTCTGTCGAGGCCGTCTGAAAAGATGAAAACGGGTATTCTGCGATAGGTCCAAACGACTCGGTTGCAGCAGGGTATGTTTTCAGACGGCCGGAAAATCAGCGTGTTGCAGATGTCAATAAAGTAAGCAGAAGTTTTTTCTCTCCATCGCTCAGACCTGTTTGAAGGCTTTTTTGTTTCAGTATATCGATTTGTGCGTATTTTAACTCATTTAGCAACTTTTTCATGCCGAGCTTGAAGTTTTCACAATCTTCTTCACTGCTGCTTTCCCATTCCTCGGGGGAGTTGAGCGCGTTTTGGAAAATTTGGTTGAGCGCGGCTTCGTAAGGGGTGCCGCGCATGTGTTCCAAAATTTGTGCGCTGTTGGGTGGCGTAGGGAGGCTTTTGATCAATTCGGCCAAATTCGCCAAACAGGCGAAATCGCCTGTGAGTACCAGATATTCGGGCAAATCTATATATGCAGCCCATGCCGGATTTATCAAGAGGCTGCGGATTTGTCTTTGTACCAGTGTGGACATTTGCGGCTGCCGGAAGGTTTCCTGAGGCAGCTTGTAGTTTTTTTGTTTGGCTTGTCGTTTCGGCGCTTCCTGTCCCAGCAGGCGGGTCAGATCGTCGGGTTCGATGCCGACTATTTCACTTAACTTCTGCTTAAGCAGGAAGCCTAGTGCAGGGGTGGTTATTTGTGCCAATAGGGGTGAACTGGTTTTGACTAATTCCGCTTTGCCTTCTTGTGTATTCAGGTTGAGGCCGTCTGAAAGAGCTTTCCAGAAGTATTCCGACAGGGGTTTGCTTTGATTCAACAGGGCATTTTCAAACCGCTCTTTGCCGTAAGCACGGATATAGCTGTCGGGATCGTGCTCTTCCGGCAGAAACAGGAAATGCAGCGATTTGTCGTCTTTCAATTGCGGCAGGGCGTTTTCCAATGCACGCCATGCAGCTTTTCGTCCTGCCCGGTCGCCGTCGAAGCAGAAATAAATGCTGTCGGTTTGGCGCATCAGCAGTTTGATGTGGTCGGCGGTGGTGGCGGTGCCGAGCGATGCGACACTGTAACCGATGCCGAATTGTGCCAGTGCAACCACATCCATATAGCCTTCTACCACTAAAATACGCCCCGCTTCTTTGATGGCGGCACGGCCTTCGTGCAAACCGTAAAGGTTGCGCCCCTTGTCGAATAGCGGTGTTTCGGGCGAATTCAGGTATTTGGGTTCACCTTTGTCGAGGATGCGTCCGCCGAAGCCGATTACTTGCCCGCGCTGGTTGCGGATGGGAAACATGACGCGGTCGCGGAAGCGGTCGTAATGCTTGCCGTCTTTTTCAATTACCATCCCGCTTTCCATCAGCGGCGTGCTGGGGTAGGGATTAAATACTTGTGCAAGCGGCTGCCAGCCGTCGGGGGCGTAACCCAAACCGTAGTGCTCGATGACTTCGAGGCTTAAGCCGCGTTGATTCAGATAGGTTTGTGCTCGTTGGTTTTGCTTTAATTGCTGTGTATAGAATGCAGCAGCAGTTTCGGTGGTTTCTTCCAGCGTTTGCTGCTTTTTTTTACGCTTGCGCACCGCTTCGGGGTTATCCTGTCTGCCTCGCGCACGAGGTACGGTCATTCCTACGCGGTCGGCCAGATATTGTACAGCTTCGGTAAAGCTCAAACCTTGGTATTCCATGATGAACCCGATGGCTGAACCGTGTGCGCCACAGCCGAAACAGTGGTAAAACTGTTTCTGCGGGCTCACGGAAAACGATGGCGATTTTTCTTTATGGAACGGGCAGCAGGCCATATAGTTCACGCCGCCTTTTTTCAGCGGAACATGTTCGTCGATAATATCGACAATATCAATTTTGGCGAGCAGCTCGTCTATGAATTCGCTGGGTATCATGGTTCTCTGTCGGAGGCCGTCTGAAAAAGTTTTCAGACGGCCTCTGCTTATGTGTTAGGCGGTAAGTGCCGCTTTTAGGATTTTGTTGACTTCGCCCATATCGGCTTTGCCGGCAAGATCGGTTTTCAAAATGCCCATGACTTTACCCATGTCGGCCATGCCGGACGCGCCGGTTTGAGCGATGGCGGCATCGACGGCGGCACGGATTTCGTCGGCGGACATCATCTGCGGCAGATAGCGGTTGAGTACGTCGATTTCGGCATTTTCTTTGTCGGCCAAATCATTGCGGCCGGCATCGGTGTAGATTTTGGCGCTGTCTTTGCGCTGTTTGACCATTTTGGTCAGGATGGTGGTGATTTTGGCATCATCGGCTTCGCTCCGCTCGTCGACTTCATATTGTTTGATAGCGGCATTGATCAGGCGCACGGTAGATAGAGTGATGCCGTCTTTGTTGCGCATGGCGGTTTTCATGTCTTCGGTGAGTTGCTCTTTCAGGGTCATATTGCGTTCGCTTTGGAAATCGGATGAAAAAGTAAAGTGCCGGAGCAAATCGGATAAAGGCAAAAACACCGCAGGGCAGAGCCTTACGGTGTGTCTTGCTTAGATTACAGAGTAAAGCCTGTAATTAGTACATTTTAGGAGGTAGTTGTTGGCTGCGCAGACGTTTTTGCAGGCGTTTTGCGGCAGCGGCTTTTTTGCGTTTGCGCTCGGTAGTCGGCTTTTCGTAAGCTTCACGGGCACGCAGTTCGGTTAATAGGCCGGTTTTTTCTACGGCGCGTTTGAAACGGCGCATAGCAACTTCAAAAGGTTCGTTTTCTTTTACGCGGATAGCGGGCATTTTTATTTCCTTAAATAAATTCGTTTGGGGCGCCTGTTTTCAGACGGCCTTTCTAAAATAGGATTGATTCGTTGTCGTATCGCTGTTGCGGCGGGATACGCGCCGTGATGTAAAACATCACCTCCTAACGAAACGGCATGGTTCGGCTGCCGTAGAAATAGGTTCAACCGTATAAAACGGTTGCAATGAATTTTTGAATTATCTTATCGGCAGGTGTTCTTGTCAAGAAAACAGTTGTTTTGATTTGGGGGGCGTGGTGTTTTGCGGTGGCGGTTTCAGGTGTTCCGGTAAGCGGACAGGCCGTCTGAAAACAAGACAGTGCTTTCAGACGGCCTGCGGGAAACGGCAAGGATTACTTCACACCGTTTTCTTTCAGCAGTTTTTCGATTTGCTCTTGAACCTTCTGTTGTTTGGCCTGAAGGGTGAGCTGGTCTTTGATTTGAGCAAACGGAGGTGCTTCGGGGCTGCGTTCCACGGCGGCCAGTTTGAACAGATAGAATTTGCCGTTGAATTTAACAGGGTCAGCGGTAACTTGGCCGCGGGTCATCGGGGCGATTACTTGACCTAATTCGGGAGGAAGTTGTTGCGGGAAAATGAACTCGTCAAATTCCTGTTCGGGGTTGGGATAGCGTTTCATCAGTTCTTCGAACGACAAACCTTTCAGCAGCAACTCTTGTGCACTGCGGGCTTCCGCTGCTGTAGCAAATTGCACTTGCTGGAGTTTTACCGTATTGGTTTGCCGGTCGTAGGCTGCACGCAGGTCGGCTTCGTTCACTTGGGTGTTGCGCTCCAGATAGGCGGCATATTGCGAAGCGTAAAACTGAGCCTCTAGATTTTTCCACTGGTTTTGTACTTCTGGGTCTTTGTTCAGGCCGATTTTGAAGGCTTCGTTTTTCAGCACTTCAAAACTTTGCAGCTGGACAATCACGTTTTTGCGTATGGCTGCACCGTCGGGTTTTTGAGTGGAGTGGGGGGTGTTGTCGCCCTGTTTCAATACTTGGGCCACCATGCTGTCAATGCGCCCTCGTTCGATTTCGGGAGCTTTGGCAATCGCGAATCCGGTAGTGGCTGCGATTATGGCACTCATCAAAATGGTGTATTTGCGTTTCATTGGTTGGTTTCCGGTTCGGACTTATTTTGCGTTTTGAATTTTGGCCTTTTGATACAGGGCTTGGATGGCAGCATCAACACGGGCGGCCTGCAAATCCTGCATCAGGTTGTTTTTAGCGGTTTCATAAGACGGAACATTGAAGGCTCGTTTGTCATTTACATAGAATATACCGAATAGGCCGTCACCGCTTTGTATCGGTTGTGTGTAGCCGCCTTTGTTCAGGTCTTTAACTGCGGTATACAGTGCGGGAGCATTGGCTTCCAAGTCTTTTAGATTGACGTAAATCGGAGCAATACCGCCGTTTTGCTTACCTTGCGGATCAATGGTGTAGCGGGAGGCGACGGTTTTGAAACTTTGTTTGGCTTTCAGGGCGTCAATGGCTTTTTGGGCATCGCCGCTGCTACGGGTAATGATTTCGCCCATTTGGATTTCCTGGCTGTCTTTATAGAATTTGCTGTAATCGTCGTAGGCGGCTTTGGCATCGTTTTCTTGAACGGGATTGCTGCGTACTACATGGGCAATAAAGGCTTGATGCAGTAATTCGCTTTCATAAGCGGCCCATTGTTGTTTGAACTGGGGACGTTTGTCAGCTCCCTGTTGTTTGGCGGCGGCACGTGATTGTTCGAGTGCCTGTTTATATTCGGCACTTTGATCCAGTTTGAGGTGCTTGGCTTCTTGGTTGGTCAACGTCAGCATTACCTGGCGTTCGGTCAAGTCGCGTCGCAACATGGGAGTGTCTTGGATTTGTTTGTTTTGGCTTCGCAGCATTTTTACTTGTTCGTCAATGGTTTTGCTGTCGATAGGGGTGCCGTTCACGGTAACCAGTGTTTTGGCAGCCAAACTGCCGGCTAAGGCGGTTAACATCAGTGCGGAAATTAAGTAGGTTTTTTTCATGGGAAGCTCTTTAAATTTAAGGGTTGGGATGGTTGAAATATTCGTCGGGTGTGGCCGCTTTAATGCTTAAGGCGTGTATCAGGCCGTCTGAAAATAAATCGTGCAACAGTTCTTTCACCATACGTTGGCGGTTCACTCGGCTCAGGCCGGCAAAGGTTTCGCTGACAACCAAAACGGCGTAATGGCCGCCGCCGGTATTGCCTGCGTGTCCGGCATGAAGGTGGCTGTCATCTCGAAATTCAAACACTTGGGGTGCTAATGTGTTCAGACGGCCTTCGATAATCTGTTCCATGCTCATTATTTGAATACGGCTTTAAAAGGTTTGATCAGGATTTCGCTGTATACACCGGCATCTACATACGGGTCTTGTTCCGCCCATACTTGCGCGTCATCCAATGAGGCGAATTTTGCAATGATCAGGCTGCCGGAAACGCGTTCCGGTTCGTCGGGGAGCGGGGTGGGGCCGGCGGTGAGCAGGCGGCCTTCGGCTTGCAGGGCCTCCAAGCGTGCCAAGTGGGCGGGGCGCGCTTCGGCGCGTGCTTCGTGCGTGTTGTCGCCGTCGGTGGCAAGCAACATGTAATATTCCATAAAATCAATTCTCCTGCGGTAAATGGCGGCTCAGGTAAAGGCCTTGTCCGATAAAGAATACGATCATCAAGCCGGTTGAGCCGAAGAGTTTGTAGTTTACCCATTGGGCTTCAGAGAAAGTATAGGCAACGGCGAGATTTACAGTGCCCATGAAGATTAAAAAAGCAATCCATGCCCAAGTGAGCTTGCGCCAGATGTCGTCGCTGAGTTTCAACTCTTTGCCCATTATGGATTTCAAGCCGTTTTTGTTTAGGGCGTGGCTGATGCCTAATGCCAATGCGCCGAACCAAAACAGTAGGGTCGGTTTCCACATAATGAAACGGGCATCGCGCAATACAATGGTGGCTCCGCCGAACACGACGATTAAAACCAAACTTACCCATTGCATGGTGTCGAGCTTTTTGTGTTTTACCCATGTGAAAGAAGCCTGCAATACCCCGATGACTAATGCGACGGCGGTTGCCCAAACGATATTTTTGGTAAAGGTATAAGTAAGGAAAAACAGGATAACGGCGATTAAATCGCTTAATACTTTCATATTATTAAAGGTGCACGTTAGGTTGGATAAATACCTATGATACAGCCAGAAGCTGGCTTTTGCATTATTTATAATGAAAAGCTCTGAAAAACTCAAAAGACGGCTTTCAGGCCGTCTGAAAATCACCATCTGCACTTTGCGCGGCGTTTGTCAAAAAACGCATGTGCGCTAATAACACGCTTCCAGTAGTATGGGTTGGCGAGCTTCTTGGTGCGGATAACGCCGCGGCTGGACGGTGCATGAATGAATTCGCCGTTACTGATATACATGCCGATGTATGAATTTGCTTGAATCGCTGGTATTGAAAAAGACGAGATCGCTTGTTTTCAGACGGCCTTGCGGAATAAGGTGGGAAGCGGCTGCCATATCGCGAGCGGTGCGGTACAGGTTGACTTCAATGCATTTTTATACACAAACTGAACCATGCCGCTGCAACCGAAATCAGTAGCTATGGTGCTACTTCTGTAACGGTAAGGTGCAAAGGTTGTGTTTTGTAGGCGGTTTGCTTGGTTTTGTTTTTGAGGTATTTTCAGGCTGCTGCCGCAAGGGTGTAAGCAATAATACAGAACAGTCTACGAAAAGGCTTTATACAGAATGTTTGATATGATTTTATCATGTTGATACAATTTTGAATATAAAAGAAAAAAATCTGTTTGTAGGGTAGAAGAGGGAAGAGTGGAGTAAGTTGAAGGAATCTGTAAATTTCCGTAAAACATACTGGCTTTATTTATGAAGCAGCCTTATATATTTATTCTAGTCTGATTGTTGTGTTTAATTTAATCAATGGCATAGTTTTTCATAATGTACGTTATTTGAACTATAAATTATTCAGATTGAAAAACATAAGTTAAAATTTTCTATTGCAATTTATTTTTAATCCCTTTCATTTAAACGTTTTAAAGACAGGAGTATCAAAATGGCTTTAGTAGATCGTACCGGTCAGCAAGTACCGAGCGTTGTATTCCACACCCGCGTAGGTGATTCTTGGAAAGATGTTTCCACCGATGATTTGTTCAAAGGTAAAAAAGTAGTGGTGTTCTCTTTACCGGGCGCATTTACCCCCACTTGTTCTTCTACTCATCTGCCCCGTTATAACGAATTGGCCAAAGCGTTTAAAGAAAACGGTGTGGATAGCATTTTGTGTGTATCTGTGAACGACACTTTCGTGATGAACGCTTGGGCTGCCGACGAAGAGTCTGACAACATCATCATGGTTCCGGACGGCAACGCTGAGTTTACCGAAGGCATGGGCATGTTGGTTGATAAAGACAGCTTAGGTTTCGGCAAACGTTCTTGGCGTTACTCTATGCTGGTAAACGACGGCAAAATCGAAAAAATGTTTATCGAACCAGAAAAAGAAGGCGACCCCTTTGAAGTTTCCGATGCCGACACTATGTTGAAATACATT
Source organism: Neisseria animaloris (assembly GCF_900637855.1). NCBI lineage: Bacteria > Pseudomonadati > Pseudomonadota > Betaproteobacteria > Neisseriales > Neisseriaceae > Neisseria > Neisseria animaloris. The sequence goes on along the minus strand of NZ_LR134440.1, from coordinate 1,122,133 downwards.
GCTCCGAATTGGAAAGCTCAAGAATCTGTGGCTATCTTCACTAAACCAGGCTGCCAATTCTGTGCCCAAGCCAAAGCAGCATTGGACGCTAAAGGTTTGGCTTATGAAGAAATCGTATTGGGCAAAGATGCCAGTATCGTTTCCGTACGCGCCATTACCGGTAAAGCAACTGCTCCGCAAGTATTTATCGGCGGTAAATACATCGGCGGCAGCGAAGATTTGGAAGCTTATTTGGCTAAAAACTAATTTGATTTAGTGGATATACAAACCGGGCCGTTTTAGCGAAACTCACTAAAATTCGCTTCCAAACGGCCCGTCTGAATAGCTTAAGGGTTATTCAGGCAGTCGCGGGCCTATGCGGACGATACTGCCTGAATAACTCTTAGTTTTAGCGGCGGGGAACCGCCTATTGAAGGAAAAACAATATGAAACAGATTCAAGCTGATGTAGTGGTTATCGGTGGCGGCACTGCCGGTATGGGGGCATTCCGCAATGCCCGTTTTCACACCGACAATGTTTATCTGATTGAAAGCAACGTATTTGGTACAACTTGCGCCCGTGTGGGTTGTATGCCTTCCAAGCTGCTGATTGCCGCTGCTGAAGCACGCCATCACGCTTTGCATACTGATCCGTTCGGTGTTCATTTAGATAAAAGCAGCGTTACCGTTAACGGCGAAGAAGTAATGAACCGCGTAAAATCGGAGCGCGACCGTTTTGTCGGCTTTGTGGTAAACGATGTGGAAGAGTGGCCTGCCGACAAGCGCATTATGGGCGCGGCCAAATTTATTGATGAACATACCATTCAAATCGACGATCACACCCAAATCAAAGCTGACCGTATTGTCATTGCTACCGGTTCGCGCCCCATTGTGTTGCCACAATGGCGGGCTTTGGGTGATAAAGTGATTATCAACGACGACGTGTTCTCTTGGGATACCCTGCCTGAGCGTGTTGCCGTATTCGGCCCCGGCGTTATCGGTTTGGAGCTTGGCCAGGCTTTGCACCGCTTGGGTGTGCAAGTAGAAATCTTCGGCGTCGGCGGTATGCTTGGCGGTATTTCCGATCCGGTGGTATTGGAAGAAGCCAAAACCGTATTCGGTGAAGAATTGGTATTGCATTTGGATGCCCGAACCGAGGCTAAGTTGAACAGTAAGGGTGAAGTGGAAATCAGCTGGACTGAAAACAGAGAAAGCGGAGTTTTCACTGCCGATTATCTGCTTGCTGCGATTGGCCGTAGTCCGAATGTCGATAATATCGGCCTTGAAAACATCAATATTGAATTGGATAGCCGCGGTGTACCCAAAGCCCACCCGTTAACCATGCAAACCAGCATTCCCCACATCTTTATCGCAGGGGATGCATCTAACCAGCTGCCGTTGCTGCATGAAGCCAGCGATCAAGGTAAAATTGCAGGCGACAACGCCGGACGATACCCTAATATTCAAAACGGTTTGCGCCGTAGCACCATCGGCGTAGTCTTTACCAGCCCGCAGATTGCCTCTATCGGTTTGAAATACGCACAAGTGATGGAGCGTTATAAAAACCCCGAATGCGTGGTTATCGGCGAAGTATCGTTCCGCAACCAAGGCCGCAGCCGCGTGATGTTGGTCAACAAAGGCCATATGCGCGTGTATGCCGAGCAAGGCACGGGCCTGTTTATCGGTGCGGAAATCGTCGGCCCGGCTGCCGAACATCTGGCACACTTGCTGGCATGGGCGCATCAACAGAAAATGACGGTTCCGCAAATGCTGGATATGCCTTTCTATCATCCGGTAATCGAAGAAGGTTTGCGTACCGCTTTGCGCGATGCCAACGGCAAGCTGAAATTGGGCGAAGTGCATACCGAATGTGCCGAATGCGTGGGTGATTAAGCAAATGGTAAAAGGCCGTCTGAAATTTTCAGACGGCCTTTTTAACTGGATTTTATGCTTTCAAACAGCCGTTTGCGGATTGAATCGGGTAAACTGCTCATACTCTAAAGATAAGAATCATTATTAATTATGTATATAGGTGAAAGATTCAATGCATACAGCCATTTGGCCGGTGCGGTATTGGCCATTACGGGAATGGTGTTGCTGCTGATTAAGGCGGTGGGGACGTTGGACGTTTATAAGGTGGTCAGCGCTGCGGCTTACGGCACTTGCCTGATTGTGCTGTATGTAGGTTCGACAATCTATCATAGTGTGCCTCAGCCGAAAGCGAAGGCAGTGCTGCAGAAAATAGACCACTGTGCCATTTATCTTTTGATTGCAGGTAGTTATACGCCGTTTACACTGGTAACGCTGCAAGGGGCATGGGGTTGGTCGTTATTCGGCGTATCGTGGGGGTTGGCTTTATTCGGCATCATTCAGGAGCTGACCATCAGCCGTAGAAGTGAAAAACGGCTGTTATCGCTGATTCTGTATGTGTTGATGGGCTGGTTGGTGTTGGTGGCGATTTATCCGCTGGTAAAAACGCTGCCGCCGGAAGGGATGTTTTGGCTGGTACTCGGCGGGCTGCTGTATAGTGCTGGAATTTATTGGTTTATCAACGATACGAAAATCAAGCACGGGCACGGCATTTGGCATTTGTTTGTGTTGGGTGGCAGCTTGGCCCAGTTCGTTTGCGTGTATTTTTATGTGATTTGACTGTGGTAACTCGAGAGGCCGTCTGAAAATGTTGAAGCAAGTATTTTCAGACGGCCTCCCGGTTTTTATCGGACAAGGCGGCATTAAAAGCCATTCGTAAAATAGCTAGGGTAGACAAACTTGATTTTTACGGCGGTGCTGCCGGGTCTTGGTTCAGAGAAAACGGTTTTGTAGCCTGCCGCTTTGTATTGAACACAAGGTTATTTGTTGTATTTGCGCTGCGGATAAAAAAAGGCCGTCTGAAAAGACGGCCTGAAAAGTGCTCTTACAGATGGGAGTGTCTGCTAAGAGATTCTGAAGTTTAAAACAATCATGAAACTTTGCGCATTGCATGGGCTACAGGGCCGTTTTCGATGGCTGCCTGCAACTCTTCGGTGCTGTTTACAACGGTTACACCGGCTTGACGCATGGTGTAAACGGCTTGAATCGCACTTTCGGGGGTGTAGCCGCGACAGGCGGAAATATTAACGATAACATGCCAGCTATCGTTATACCAACTTAAGTGTGCAGCGGTTTGCAGAACGGAATGTTCGGTTGCCAGGCCGCCGATGATAATGGTTTCGGCTTCTTGGGCGTGCAGCCATTCGATTAAGCCGGTGCTGCGGTATTCTCTTTTATCGTGGAAACATGCGCTGTCGGTTACTTCGCCTTCCACTTCGATGGCGTGGTCGTAGTCGGCAGGGCACGGCAGGCCGCGCAGCAAATGCGCACCATGGCAGCTTTCATTTTGCGCCGCATGAATAGATAAATTTTCGCGCGCAAACACAAAATGGTTTTGTGGGATGGTAATGCCGTATTCGTTGGCGCAACGGCTGGCGCATAAGGTTTCTTTGGGTGCAGACACGTTTTCGATCAGAATGCGTTTGTGCGCCAATCTGGCCTGATTGTTCAGCTCAGGCACAATTTGCTCCGGTTGGTGGACACATTGTTTATCATTGGCGGCAAAGCAGGAGAATCTGCATTGAGGCTGAAGGTCGATGGCAATAATGGTCATAATGTCTGCCCCTGAGAGGTTAAGCTTTCTTTCCGTTTGTTGGGCGGTGTGAAAACCGGACAAACGTTCTTCTTTTGATGAGCGGTATGTTATCAAGATAAATGGTGTTGTTCCAATAATTATTTTAAAACGTGTAAACAGTTATCTTTGTTAATGTCTATTTCGGGATAAATATATCTTATTAAATATCGCAAACAGTTTTATTTATAAGTTTAACTATTTGATTTTTAACTGATAAATATAAATATTCATATGGTATTTTAAGCTGGTGTTCCGGTTTTGATGTGTTGTTTTTATACGAAAAAATCGTACATAAGGCAGATATTCCTATAGATTGACGTACCGTTTTTATAAAAAAGCCATAACGAGAATCATGATAGGCGGTATGGATAAACGGTATTTTCAGGATGAGTGGTATGAAAATTTGTGAAAACCATTACCAGTTCCCGCATTTCCCTATGCTGTAAAGCCATTCATATCGAGTGGTTGAAAAGGTTCCGGTATCTTTAGTTGGGGGCGGTTTGCCAGTTATTGTTTTCCAATATAAATATTTATCTGCGACATCTATGTAGTTTTGTTATCTGCCCGGATATTTTGATGAATTTTTCAGACGGCCTGCGCTACAATCTATTGCACTATCAAAATAAATAAATCTGTTTAGGAGAAATACCATGTTTGCCTTTACCAAACCCCAATCCGCTTTGCGTGATGCCGTTACCGCCGCCTACCGCCGTGACGAGGCCGAAGCGGTGGCCGATATGCTGCAACGCGCCGAAATGAGCGCAGAGGAAAAAGAAGAAGCGGCGAAACTGGCGCGCCGTTTGGTGGCGCAAGTGCGGGCCAACCGCACCAAAGCCAGCGGCGTGGATGCGTTGATGCACGAGTTTTCATTATCGAGCCAAGAGGGTGTGGCCTTGATGTGTTTGGCCGAAGCCTTGCTGCGGATTCCCGATAACGCCACCCGCAACAAGCTGATTCAAGACAAACTTTCGGGCGGAAATTGGAAAAAACACCTCAACAACAGCCCGTTGCTGTTTGTGAACGCCGCCGCGTGGGGGCTGCTGATTACCGGCAAGCTCACCGCCGCCAACGACGACAAAACCTTGGGCATGGCCTTAACCCGCATTATCGGCAAAGGCGGCGAGCCGATGATACGCAAGGGCGTGGACTACGCCATGCGTTTGTTGGGCAAGCAGTTTGTTACCGGCCAAACCATAGGCGAAGTCCTGCAAAACGGCAAAGAGCGCGAAAAATCGGGCTACCGTTTTTCGTTCGACATGCTCGGCGAAGCGGCGATGACGCAGGCCGATGCCGACCGTTATTATCAGGATTATGTGAACGCCATCCACGCCATCGGCAAAGATGTGGCGGGTGCGGGCGTGTATGAAGGCAACGGCATTTCGGTGAAGCTTTCCGCCATTCACCCGCGTTACGCGCGCGCCCAGCACGAACGTGTGATGAGCGAACTGCTGCCGCGTTTGAAAGAGCTGTTTGTGCTGGCGAAACAATACAATATCGGCTTGAACATCGATGCCGAAGAAGCCAACCGTTTGGAACTGTCGCTCGACCTGATGGAAGCGTTGGTTTCCGACCCCGATTTGGCCGGCTTTAACGGCATCGGTTTTGTGGTGCAGGCGTATCAGAAACGCTGCCCGTTTGTGATCGATTATTTAATCGACCTCGCCCGCCGCCACAATCAGAAGCTGATGATTCGTTTGGTAAAAGGCGCGTATTGGGACAGCGAAATCAAATGGGCGCAGGTGGACGGCTTGGAAGGCTATCCCGTTTACACCCGCAAAGTCCACACCGACGTATCTTACCTCGCCTGCGCCCGCAAGCTGCTGGCCGCGCAAGATGCCGTGTTCCCGCAGTTTGCCACCCACAACGCTTACACCTTGTCGGCGGTTTACCAAATGGGGCAGGGCAAAGACTTTGAATTCCAATGTCTGCACGGTATGGGCGAAACGCTGTACGACCAAGTAGTCGGGGCGCAGAATTTAGGCCGCCGCGTGCGCATTTACGCCCCCGTCGGCACGCATGAAACCCTGCTCGCCTATTTGGTGCGCCGTTTGTTGGAAAACGGTGCCAACTCTTCGTTTGTGAACCAGATTGTCGATGAAAAAGTGAGCATAGACGATTTAATCAAATGCCCGCTCGATGCCGCCGCACAAACGCAAGGCAAAATGCACGCCGCGCTGCCGTTGCCGCGCCACCTTTACGGAGCAGGCCGTCTGAATTCGCAGGGTTTGGATTTGAGCAACGAATTTGTGCTGCAACAACTGCAAAACGAGATGAACGCCGCTGCCCGGCAAAATTTTCAGACGGCCTCCATCACCACCGTGGCCGTGGCAAGCGGCGAACCACAGCCTGTGCGCAATCCCGCCGACCACAGCGATATGGTCGGTGCCGCCGCCTTTATTCAGACGGCCTCGGTCAGCGAGGTGGTGGCCGCTGCCAAAGCCGCAGAACAGGCATGGGCGGCCAAGAGGCCGTCTGAAAGGGCGGAATGCCTGCGCCGTTTTGCCGACCTGCTCGAAGCCCACATGCCCGCGCTGATGATGCTGGCGGTGCGCGAAGCGGGCAAAACGCTCAACAACGCCATTGCCGAAGTGCGCGAAGCGGTCGATTTCTGTCGCTACTATGCCGACGAAGCGGAAACCACCTGCGCCGAACGTGCGCCGGTCGGCACCATTGTCGCCATCAGCCCGTGGAATTTCCCGCTGGCGATTTTTGTCGGCGAAGTCGCGGCTGCGTTGGCCGTCGGCAATACCGTGATTGCCAAGCCTGCTGAGCAAACCAGCCTGATCGCCCATTACGCCGTGCGCCTGCTGCACGAAGCGGGCGTGCCGAAAGACGCGCTGCAACTGGTGTTGGGCGCGGGCGAAGCGGGCGCGGCATTAACGCAAGACCAACGCATCAACGGCGTGATTTTCACCGGCTCCACCGAAGTAGCCAAACTGATTAACCAAGCCTTGAGCCGCCGCGCCGACAACCCCGTGCTGATTGCCGAAACCGGCGGCATGAACGCAATGATTGTCGACAGCACCGCGCTGGCCGAGCAGGTGTGCACCGACGTGCTTGCTTCCGCGTTCGACAGCGCCGGCCAGCGTTGTTCCGCCCTGCGGATTTTGTGCGTGCAGGAAGACGTAGCCGACCACATGATTCGGATGATTAAAGGCGCGATGAACGAGCTGAACGTCGGCAATCCGATACGCCTTGCCACCGACATCGGCCCCGTGATTGATGCCGAAGCGCAACAAAACCTGCTGGCGCACATCAACAAAATGAAAGGCGTAGCCAAGTCGTATCACGAAATCAGGCCGTCTGAAAACGAGCGGAGCGAGTTTCGCCAAAACGGCGGCAACGCCACATTCGTTGCGCCGATATTGTTTGAACTGAACAACTTAAACGAACTGCAACGCGAAGTGTTCGGCCCCGTGCTGCATGTGGTGCGCTACCGTGCCGACGAACTTGACAGCCTGATCGATCAAATCAACAGCAAAGGCTACGCGCTCACCCACGGCATCCACAGCCGCATCGACGGTAGCATCGAGCACATTTGCAGCCGCATCGAAGCGGGCAACATATATGTGAACCGCAACATCGTCGGTGCCGTCGTCGGCGTACAGCCTTTCGGCGGGCACGGCTTGTCGGGCACCGGCCCCAAAGCAGGCGGCGCGTTTTATCTGCAAAAACTCAGCAAGGGCAAATGGCAGATGCCCGCGCTCACCCGCAACGGCAAAGCCGACGAAGCTGCGCTGGCCGTGTTGGAAAACCTGATGCAGCAGATGGGCTTCGACCACGAACAAAAAGTGCGCTTGGGTAGAGTGATGGGCGAAACGCGCATACATACCCTGCGCCAAGCCGAAGCCCTGCTGCCGGGGCCGACAGGCGAGCGCAACACAGCCATGTGGCGCGCACCCGAAAAAGTATGGCTCTACGGCGGCAGCTTGGAAAACGCCTTCGCCGCGCTGATCCAATTGGCGGCGGCAGGTTCGGCGGTAGTCGTTACCCAGCAACACCCGCTGGCCATCTGGAGCGAACATTCAGACGGCCTGATTGAAGTGAGCAGCCGCAACGTACCCGAAGGCATCAGCCATCTGGCCGCGCTGGAACCGCTTCCCACCGAACTCAAACAGCAGGCCGCACAGCAAGACGGTGCAATCATCAAAATACTCGATGCGGCAAACGGCGTAGATATTTTGCAGGTGTTCGAAGAAATCAGCGTCAGCATCAACACCACCGCGGCAGGCGGTAACGCAAGCCTGATGGCAATGGCGGAAAGCTGATCGGGTTTGATACTGTCTTGAATCATAACGAGGCAGAGACCTTTGCAAACCCCCCATCTGCGGCGCATTTCTGCGTTGTCCGCTGCTCGCTCGTTTGCCTATCTATATGATATGTCTGCACTCGCTGTGCTGCTACGCCTTGAACTGCATCCACATCTGAGGGTTTTGCATAAGGTCTCAGGCCGTCTGAAAAAGTTTTCAGACGGCCTCGGTTGTTTTCTAAGGCGGGCATGGAAGCGGAACGGGCTATGGCGGACAAACTTAATTTTTAGGGAGGCTTACCGTGCCTTGGTTGAAAGGAAACGTTTTTGTAAAGTGCCGATGTGGCGACGGAATCGGTTTCATATCGTTTTGTCGCCTTGTATCGAAAATAAGCGTACCGGCCGTATTTTTATCGGATATGTTCAACCGCCGAACAAATCCTTTTGCGTTTTATTCAGCCAGCCGTGCAAAGGTTTGGGCAGGCCGTAGGCGGCCAAATCCTGTTCGGCCACCCACAGGCCGTCTGAAAGGTTTTCAGGCGGCCTGACTTGCGGAATCACGGCGCAAAAAGGCGTAATCAGCATCAGGCGGTGGGTGAGGCGGTGGGTAAGCGGGGCTTGTTCTTCAAGGCCGTCTGAAACGCCGGTAAAACGGGCAGTGTAGTTGTGCATTGCGTCGAGGGTTTCAAAACACGGTACGCAATACAGACCGCCCCAGATGCCTTTTTGAGGGCGTTTTTCCAACCATAACGCGCCGTTTTTATCACGCAGCACCAGCCAGTAGAGTGGCAGGGTCTGCACTTCGACGGCGGTTTTCTTACGCGGCAGTTCGGTAATACGGTTTTGCGCTTTGGCCGCGCAGATGTCTGTCATCGGGCATTGGTTGCACAGCGGTTTGGTGCGTTTGCATACGGTTGCGCCCAAATCCATCAAGCCCTGTGTGTAAGCAGGCATGTCGCTGTTTTTTTCGGGCAGCAGGCGTTCTGCCAGCATCCACAGTTCGTTTTCAAATTTTTTGTCGGTCGGATTGCCGTCGCGGGCAAACACGCGGCAAAGTACGCGTTTGACATTGCCGTCGAGTATGGTTTCGCGCCGGTGGAAGGCGAACGCGGCAATGGCTGCCGCCGTGCTTCTGCCTACGCCGCAGAGCTTTTCCAATTCGCTACGCTGTTGCGGGAAAATACCGCCGAAGTCGTTTACCACTTGTTGTGCGGCTTTGTGCAGGTTGCGGGCACGGCTGTAGTAGCCCAGGCCTGCCCAAAGGCTCAATACGTCGTCTTGCGGTGCGGCGGCAAGCTCTTCTACGGTGGGGAAGCGGGCGACAAAACGGGGATAGTAGTCGAGCACGGTAGCCACTTGGGTTTGCTGCAACATGATTTCCGAAAGCCATACGTTGTAGGCTTCGCGCACCTGCCACGGCAAATGGTGGCGGCCGTGCTGTTTCTGCCAGCGTATCAGGCGTTCGGCGAAAGAAAGGGAGGAGGGCATGTTGAAGAGGCCGTCTGAACTGAAAGTGCGTATTTTATCGTTAAATGCCTCGGTTGTTGTGTGGAGGCCGTCTGAAAGTCTTTCAGACGGCCTTTTATTGCGGTTTGTCCGGTTAAGGTATCAGAGGCCGAATATTTTCATACGTTCTTCAGCCGGTGCGAGCGGTTTTTCTGCGGCAGGAGCTGTGATGCCGCCAAACACCATCTGTGCACGTAAAGTCCACGAAGAGGGAATATCCCATTCTCTTTTTACAGCCCGGTCAATCAGAGGATTATAATGTTGCAGATTGGCTCCGATTCCGGCTGCCGCAAGTGTGGTCCAGATGGCGTATTGGTGCATAGCGTTAGCGTGATCCGCCCAAACAGGAAAATTGTCGGCATAAATGGGAAAACGCAGTTGCAGATTGCTGATTACGGTTTGTTCTTCAAAAAACAACACCGAACCGGCGGCGGCTTTGAGCATATCCAGCCGGCTTTTTGTGGATGCGAATTTTTCAGACGGCATGATGTCCCGCAGAATATCTTCTGTCAGTTGCCACAGTTTTTCATGTTCGGCATTAAACAACACGGCCACGCGGGTAGATTGCGAGTTGAATGACGACGGTGTATGTGTTACCGCGTGCCTGATAATATCGCTTACTTGCGGCGCAGATAGAGGCAGGTTTTTGTTGAGGGTGTAAATGGAGCGGCGTTTTTCCGCAGCTTGCTGCAAGATGTAATAGTTCATGTTTTTTTATCTTTAATGAATACCGTTAAAGAAAATCAGTTTGTTTTGGAATGTTTGTTGTCTAATGCCCAGCTGCCGCCGCCTGCGGCTGAAAGGTACAGGAAAATAAAGCAGAAGAGGGCTGCAGCTTCCCCTCCGTTGACAAGCGGCAGTAATGGCGCTTTGGCTGCATGTGCGATAAAGTAGGCCACGGCCATTTGCCCTGAAAGGATGAATGCGACAGGACGTGTAAATAAGCCTAGCAACAGCAATAAACCCCCGACGGCTTCGAGAATGCCTGCGAAGCCGTATAGAGAAAGCAGTTGCAAACCATCAAACATTTCTAAATGCGGTATGGCGAAAAGTTTTGCCGTGCCGTGCAGCATAAACATATAGGCGGAAGTAATCCGTAAAATAGCAAGCAAAATAGGTTGGAAACGGTTTTGATTTGAAAGGCTCAAGATAAATCTCCTGTTGTGTTGTAAGAATATGAAAATTACCGTTTTAGTATAGTTATTTCATATTTATTAAAATATACTTTATTTGTTTATATAATATTTCTTATTGGGAAAGCATGGATACCTTATTCAGTTTAAAAGTATTTCGCCAGGTGGTGCAAAGCGGCAGCTTTACCCGGGCGGCCGACCATCTCGGTATTTCGACCGCTATGGCGAGTAAGCATGTGAGCCATCTTGAAAATACCATTCATGCCAAATTACTGCACCGCAACAACCGCAACCTGCATCTTACCGAGGCAGGGGAAGAGTATTACAACCAATGCAGTTACGCTTTGGAAACGCTGGAAACGGCAGCCCAGAAAGCTGCCGGGAGTGTTGAAAAACCGCAAGGTGTGTTGAGGATAACCATGCCGCAGTGGTTTGCAGGTTATCGGGTAGGAAATTGGATTGCCGAATACCGTAGCCGTTACCCAGAGGTATCGCTTGATTTGCTGCTCAGCAACCGCCACACCGATCTGATTGCCGACGGTATTGATTTGGCCTTGCGTGTTTCCAACGATCCTAATCCTTCACTGATTGTGAAGCCGCTGGCGGAAATAGAATTTTTTTTACTGGCATCCCCCGAATATCTGCGCCGTAACGGTGTGCCCGAAACGCCTGAAGAAGTCCAGAGCCATCATGCAATATTGCCTTCTTATGTCGATATGAGCCATGTCGACATTCGTCCGCGCGAGGGCGGTGAAAGTGTACAGCTTGTTTTGAAGCAGGCTGTTTCTTGCGACAATACCTTGATGATAGGCAGTTTGATACGTGCCGGTTGCGGTATCGGATTCCAGCCGGAGTGGAGTGTATGTAACGATTTGAAAAACGGCAGTATGGTAAGGTTGCTGCCGGATTATAAAATTATGACTGCACAACTTTATGCGGCTTATGTGGACCGTACTTTTTTGAGTGCGAAAGTACGCAGTTTTATCGACTTTATCAGTGAAAAGGTTAAGGAAGACTGAGTAATCGACAGGCCGCCCAAACAATGGTTTTCAGACGGCCCTCGACCTTGCACCGATTTGCGGAAAATGATAGTGGCTTATGCCGCACAGGGTTGAATCAGTACCCACGGCGCAACCACGACCGCCCACATGTCTTGATTCTCGGCCAGAAACCGTCGGGCTTGCGCCTCACTGACGACACCGAATTTACCCTGCTGCATCAGTGCCCCCAAAGTTGTGCTGTCGTCCTCGGCCATGCGGCGGGCGATATCGATTAGATCCAGGTCGGGGCTAACATAAACCGCTGCTCCGCGAGCGAAGTGGGGTTGCAGTTCCTGCCAGTTGATGCGGGCGGTTTCAAGATTGAGCTTATCGTTCAGCAGGGGTGCGGACATAGAGGGCTTTCATGAAAAGAAAAAACGTATTGTACCGATTTTTAACGGCTGTTTTCAGTTGCGGGCGGTATTTCGACATAGAAAAATGGCCGGATACAGCTTGGTTTCGTCTTAAAAAAGCATCGGCATCGGGCTATCTGAAATGATATTGATCTAACATCAAAATAAAGTGGCAGAAAATTGTGTAGAATAAGCGTTCTCCAATTTTTTGTTTTACAACCATGATGTTATGCAGTATCATTTATTCCTTTGGCGATGATTTCAGACGGTACCGAACCGAACGGTATCTTCACAGAATCTTCACAGACCGTCTGAAATCTCTTAAGAAGTATCCATGAATTCGATTTTATTAACCGGTTTGCTCCAACGTTTGTTGCTGGCGCTGTGTGCGCTGGCCTTACTGTGGAGCGTTTATTTTTGGGCCGTAGCATGAGTATCGTAGTTGAAAATCTTACCGTCAGCTACCAGCGTTTTCCCGCCGTACACCATTTGGATATGGAATTTGCCGACGGCAGCATGTGGGCGGTGTTCGGTCCGAACGGGGCAGGAAAATCCACTCTGCTCAAAGCCATGATCGGTTTGCTGAAAGCCGATACAGGCAGTATTCACCTTCGGGGGTTGCAGCGGAAAGATATCGCCTACCTGCCGCAGCAGTCCGATATTGACCGCAGCCAGCCGATGACGGTGTTCGAGTTGGCGGCAATGGGACTGTGGTATGAAATCGGTTTTTTCGGACGTGTGAATGCCCGCCAGCGTCAACGGGTGCACGAGGCATTGCAACGTGTGGAAATGGCGGATTTCGCTTCACGCCAGATTGCACATTTATCCAACGGCCAGTTTCAGCGGGTATTGTTTGCACGCATGCTGGTACAGGATGCCAAGTTTCTTTTGCTGGACGAACCCTTCAACGCGGTAGATGCAAAAACTACCTACGCGCTTCTGGATGTGTTGCTCCGCTGCCACCAAGAAGGATTGGCGGTAATAGCCGTATTGCACGATTACGAGCAAGTGCGGGCGTATTTCCCCGATACCTTGCTGATTGCACGTGAAAAAATTGCCGCCGGAGCCACCGAATCGGTGCTGACCGACTGTTTTTTGCAAAAGGCAAACGCAGCGGTGCAACGGCACGAAACCGGTGAATGGTGTGCGGCATAGTGGTAGCCGGATTATAAAAGGCCGTCTGAAAACAAACAGTTAAATTGGGCTGCTTGAACTTTTTCAGACGGCCTCCGACAGAACAAAATGAGTATTTACGAATTAATCGTCGAACCGTTTACGGAATTCGACTTCATGCGTTATGCGCTGGCCTCGGTGGTATTCCTCGCTCTGAGCGCAGCGCCCGTGGGCGTGTTTTTAGTGATGCGCCGCATGAGCTTGGTGGGCGATGCCCTCAGCCATGCGGTGTTGCCCGGTGCCGCCATCGGCTATATGTTTGCCGGACTGAGCCTGCCCGCCATGAGTGTGGGTGGTTTCGCGGCAGGAATGCTGATGGCTCTGCTGGCCGGATTAGTAAGCCGTTTTACCACTTTGAAAGAAGATGCGAACTTTGCGGCGTTTTATTTGAGCAGCCTCGCTATCGGCGTGGTGTTAGTCAGTAAAAGCGGCAGCAGCATCGATTTACTGCATCTCTTGTTCGGTTCGGTGCTGGCGGTGGATTTACCCGCTTTGCAGTTGGTTGCACTGGTGGCCAGCGTAACCATTCTGGTGCTGGCGGTGATTTACCGGCCGCTGGTGTTGGAAAGCATAGACCCGTTGTTTTTGAAGGCGGTAAACGGCAAAGGCGGCTTTTGGCACGTGCTGTTTTTAGTGTTGGTAGTGATGAATCTGGTGGCTGGGTTTCAGGCGTTGGGTACGTTGATGTCGGTGGGTTTGATGATGTTGCCGGCAATTACCGCACGGCTGTGGGCACGGAGCATGGGCATGTTGTTGTTGCTGTCGGTGGCGGTGGCTTTGCTGTGCGGCTTCGGCGGGCTGTTGTTTTCATATTATGTTGAAATTCCCTCCGGCCCGGCGATTATTCTGTGGTGCGGCGCACTTTATCTGTTTTCGGTGCTGCTCGGCTGGGAAGGCGGTATCGTACCGAAGTGGTTGCGGCACAAGCGGCACCTTAAAGTTTAAACGTCCTTTTCAGACGGCCTGTTGTTTGAAGCGTGTTTGCGGCGGGTCGTACGATCAATTAGAGTTATGTTATAGCAAAGGAAAAATTATGAAACATTGGAAAACCGGTTTGATTGCCGTTTTGGTTTCCGGCAGCCTGTATGCCGCCCCCATGCCTGTGGTAACCAGTTTCAGCATTTTGGGCGATGTGGCCAAGCAGGTCGGCGGCGAGCGCGTGAACGTACAGAATCTGGTAGGCCCTAACCAAGACGCACATGCCTATCATATGACCAGCGGCGACGTGAAAAAAATCCGCTCAGCCAAGTTGGTGTTGGTAAACGGTTTGGGTTTGGAGGCGGCGGATGTGCAACGTGCCGTGAAACAAAGCAAAGTAGCTTATGCCGAAGCAACTGCGGGTATCAAACCGTTGAAAGCACCCGAAGGCGGGCACCACCATCATCATGGACACGACCACCATGACCACCACCATCATCACGACCACGGAGAATTTGATCCGCATGTGTGGACTGACCCCGTGCTGATGCAAACGTACGCCCAAAACGTCGCCAACGCCCTGATTAAAGCCGACCCCGAAGGCAAGGCTTACTATCAGCAGCGTTTGGCAGACTATCAAGGTCAGTTGAAAAAGCTGCACGAAGACACGCAAAAGGCCTTTAATGCCGTGCCGCAAAACCAACGTAAAGTGCTGACCGGCCATGATGCTTTCGCCTATATGGGCAAGCGTTACAACATCAAATTCATTGCCCCCCAAGGCGTGAGCAGCAGCGCTGAACCGTCTGCCAAACAAGTGGCGGCGATTATCCGCCAGATTAAGCGCGACGGTATCAAGGCCGTGTTTGCCGAAAATATCAAAGACACGCGCATGGTTGACCGCATCGCCCAAGAAACCGGCGTGAAAGTAAGCGGAAAACTGTATTCCGATGCCTTAAGCACCGGCGCACCGGCGGATACTTATGTGAATATGTACCGCTACAATGTGAAAGCGTTAACCGATGCGATGAAGCAATAAGCTGCGGTTGCCGATAAGAAAGGCCGTCTGAAAGTTTTCAGACGGCCTCTTTTTAATGTTTCATATAAATTAATCTTCGCCGCTCAAAGAAAGCAAGATGTTGAGCAGGCTGCTGAAAATATTGTAGAGGGAAATAAAGATGGTTAAAGCCGCGCTGATGTGGCTGGTTTCGCCGCCGTCAATCACAGTACGGATCCGCCACATAATCACCAGCGAGCTGAAAATCACAAAACCTGCGGAAATCGTTAAGCCCAGCGCAGGAATTTGCAGGAACATATTGGCCACTACGCCCACCATCAACACAACGGCACCCACCACCAAGAAGCGGCCGAGTGAATTCATGTCGGCTTTGGTACGGCGCGCCATCGCAGCCATGGTAAAGAACACGGCGGCAGTCATGGCGGCGGCAAGGCCGACGATTTTCGCACCGTTGCTGAAGCTGAGGCTGTATTGCAGCAGCGGGCTGATCAGCACGCCCATGCCGAAAGTGAACACCATCAGCAAGGTGGCACCCACATTGCTGTAACGGTTTTTCTCAATCAGGAAGCACATGCCGTAGAAAAAGGCCAGCACCACGCCGAAAGCAATCCAGCGGTTGCCGAACATGCTGTATAGGTTGAAGCCGACTTGGCTGCTTAAAAATGCGCCCGCAGCACAGGGAATAAAAGAAAGACCGAGCAGACCGTATGTTTTGCGCAGCACGGTATTTTTCTGCACCGCGCCGGCGGTTTGGGTGTAATGATAAACGTCGTTTTGCATGGCGTTTGCTCCCTATTTGAGGAATGTGTGTAAAAAATGAATGAAAAAAGATTTTAGCAGCAAATCAAAGATTTTGGCGCAAAATTATCGCAATCGGTTTGAAGTGCCGCCGATCGGCTTCACACATGCAGCCACAACAGCAGCACCCACAGCAAAACCGTGATGCTCCATTGCGGCAGCAGTTTGTCGAGCTGCGCGCAAGATTGGGCTTTTTTAAGAAAATACAAGTGGATGAGTGATGCTGCCAGTAGAAAAGCATGCAAACGGCTTACAGATGTTGTGCTGAAATACCGGGGCAGCCACCGCCACCACATCAATCCTGCCGCTGCCAGCAAAGCAGTGTGATACAGCTTGGCGCGGCGCAGCCCCAAGCGCACGGCGACGGTGGTTTTACCTGCGGCCGAATCGCTGTCGATATCGCGCATATTGTTGATGTTCAACACCATGCTGCACCACAATCCGAGTGCGGTGGCGGGTAGCCACGACCATGTGTTCAGACGGCCTGTTTGCAGATATTCGCAACCGAGCACGCCGAGCCAGCCGAAGAAAACCAGCACGGCCAAATCGCCCAAACCGACGTATCCGTAAGGGTTTTTACCGGCCGTATAAGCGAATGCCGCCGCCACCGCCGCCGCACCGAGCAGCAGCCACAACAGCCAGTTTTGCAGTCCGCTCATGCCGATGGAGGGCAGGGCGGCTGCTAAAAGGGAGATGCCGAGCGCGCAGCAGATAACGGCGGCGGCAACCAGCCCGCGTTTCATGGCGGTACGGCTGATGTGTCCGGCACCGACCATGCGCTCCGGCCCGCGGCGTGCAGCAGAATCGGCACCGTTGCAGGCATCGCCGTAATCATTGGCCAAATTGCTGAATATTTGCAAGGCGACGGCGGTCATGACGCATAACACCAAAACCGGCGGATTGCTTTGCTGATTTAGGGCTGCCGACACGCTGCCGCATAATGCAGACGCAGCGGCTAGCGGCAAAGTGCGCAGGCGGGCGGCGGCGAGCCAGTGTTTGAAAGCCATAAGGTATTTGCGGAAGGTAAAAGAGAGTGCCTGATTATATATGAGGCCGTCTGAAAGTATTTGATGTGGATACAATAACGGGGGATTACAGGGAAGTTTTGCCAAATGTGGGTAGATTTGATATTGGGAAAGTGCGGTAGTTTTCCGCTTATGAAATATTAACTTTCAAGTTGGCAGCCGATATAAGCAAAGGCCGTCTGAAAACTGTTTTCAGACGGCCTTTCCTTGTTTTCCGAAAGCAATCCGGCAAGATTATTTCTGCGGCACATAGCCTTGCACTTGGTCGGCTCCGTCGCCGAAGAAGTAGTTTTCCATTTGCTGCGCTAAATATTCGCGTGCACGCGGATCGGCGAGGCTGAGGCGGTTTTCGTTGATGAGCATGGTCTGGTGGCGCGTCCAAGCGTCCCATGCTTCTTGGGATACGTTTTCAAAAATGCGCTTGCCCAGCTCGTTAGGCAGCGGGGCGAATTTCATGCCGGGGGCTTCTTTGCCGAGTTTGATGCAGTGAACCATGCGGGTCATGTCGGTTTCCTTTTGAATGTAGTGTTTCAGATGGTCTTGATTGTAGCGGAGCAAGACGGGTTTGTATATTGCCCGGGCCGATGGTGCCGCGGTTCGCTTTCGACCGGCCGCTTTTTGCAGGCAGGTTAAAGGTAGTAGGCGAATACTTGCGAATTGCGGCCGCTTTCGTAGTATTCGCGTTGCCGCTGTTCGGGCAACTCTTCCACAGGGGCCGTCTGAAAACCGCGTTCGACAAACCATTCGCCGGTTTGGGTGGAAAGGGCGAACAAGGTGCGTATTTTGCGGGTGCGGGCTTCGTTAATCAGATGTTCGAGCAACAATTCGCCGTAACCGCCTTTTCTGGCTTCGGGGGAAACAACCAAACCGGCCAGTTCGCCGTCGGAGCTGCCGGCAAAAGTTTTCAGAGCCGCGCAGCCGTAGATTTGGCGGTCGTGTTCCAAAACGAAAAATTCGTTGATGTGTTCGTCGAGGTATTCGCGGCTGCGGCGCAACAGGATGCCTTGTTCTTCGAGCGGGCGGATGAGGGTGATGATGTCGGAAATATCACTGATTTCGGCTCGGCGTATGTTCATAAAGGCACCGCAGGCAATGGATGTGCCGACCCCCTGCCTCGAAAACAGCTCGCCGATCAAGCTACCGTCCTGTCGTCCGCTGAGCACATGAGTGCGCTGTACGCCGCTTTCCACCGCATTGATGGCGGATTGCAGCAGGCGGCTTTGGGCGGGATGGTGGCGGTCGGTTTCAATCAGGATACGGGCTTCTTGCGCGGAAAGGTTGCGGAATACATTGCCCTGCGTATTGATAATGCCTTCTTGCTCGACAAGGTAGATCAGTTTTTCCGCTTGCAGGGCAATGGCGGCGGCCTCGGCAATATCGCTCATGCTCAAGTTGAAGGTTTTGCCGCTGAGTGAATGCCCCAGCGGGCTGATTAATACCAACGCACCGTTATCGAGGCGTTGGCGTATGCTGTCGGTGTCGATCTTGCGGATGTGCCCCGTGTAGCCCATGTCGATTCCATCAATCACACCGTAAGGGCGGGCGGTAACAAAATTGCCGCCGGCCACGCTTAACGAGCTGCCGCGTTGGGGTGCGCGGGAAATGCCGATGGACAGGGCGGCTTCGATGTCGCTGCGTACCATACCGCAGGCCTGTTTGACATAAGTGAGCGTGGTTTCATCGGTGATACGGTGGCCGTTATGGTATTGGGGCGTGTGGCGGTCGGCTTCGGCCAAGGCATTGATTTGGGCGCGGGAGCCGTGCACGACAACCAGCCGCACGCCCAAGCTGGCAAGCAGGTTCAAATCGGCGGCAAGGGTGTTGAGTGCGGAACCGGAAAGCAGGCTGCTCGATACGCCGATGACCAGCGTTTTGCCGCGCAGATAGTTGATATAGGGGGCGGCTTCACGGAAGTCGCGCACAAAGTCAACAGCAGTGTTCATCTTAATAAAATCAGATAGAAAAGCTGCATAATCAATACGGTAAGTGCCACAAACGAAGCAAGGGTCCAGTTAATGTTTTCCTGTTTTGCCTTGTTGCCGCGTTGGGCGCGGGCGGGCGCGGCACTTTTTGTTGTTTTGCCGTCGTCAGGCAAAAGATTGTCGAGTACGTCGGCAATTTCGTGTTTGGTCATGGCTTTGCGGGTGCGTACTTGGGGGCCGATGCTGTGGACGAGTTTAACGTCGGTAACCGCATAGGGAAGCTGGTCGGCTTTGGCATTGTCCGGCATTTCGCGCATATAGTCTTTGGCCTGAAACAGGCCTTCGCATTTGCTGCATACAACGAAACCTTGCGCAACATTCAATTGCGTATCTTTCACCCGGTGGCGGGTTTTGCAGTGAGGACAGACGCTTACGAGCATGGTATTTTCTTGATTTAAAGTTATTGTTTGAACGGGTATTTTAAGTGTTTTCAGACGGCCTGTGTAGTTAAGCCTGTGAAGATTCGGAGTTGCGGCGGCTTTTGTGTCTAAAAGTGCAGCGATATGTTCGATTTGCGTATAAATTTTTTCAGACGGCAGGAGGCCGTCTGAAAACATGTGCCGGGCAGCTTATTCGGACAGACAAACGCTATATTGAGGGCTTCAAGCCACGCCGTAACGTTCGCAGTAAGCGCGTACCGGTTCCAGATAAGCACCGAATTCGGCGTTGTTTTCCAGCAGAGCCAGCAAATCGCGCAAGTTGGCAATCGACACCACCGGCAGTCCGTATTGTTGCTCCACTTCCTGCACGGCGGAAAGTTCGCCCGTGCCTTTTTCCATGCGGTCGAGTGCAATCGCAACGGCTGCAGGCGTTGCGCCTTCCGCCTCAATCAGCTTAACCGATTCGCGCACCGAAGTGCCTGCCGAAATCACATCGTCGATGATCAACACGCGGCCTTTGAGCGGGGCACCCACCAACACGCCGCCCTCGCCGTGGTCTTTCGCTTCTTTGCGGTTGTAGGCAAACGGCACATTCACACCTTTTTCAGCCAGCATCATAGCGGTGGCCGCCGCCAGAATAATGCCTTTGTAGGCCGGGCCGAACAGCATATCGAATTCGACTTTGCTCTCGATAATCGCTTGTGCATAGAATTTGGCCAACGCCAAAGTGGACGCGCCGTCGTTAAACAAACCGGCATTAAAAAAATAAGGCGACTGACGGCCTGCTTTGGTGGTGAATTCGCCGAACTTCAAAACATTTTGTTCAAGCGCGAATTTGAGGAAATCTTGACGGAAATCGGACATTTTTGCAGTTCTTTCCAGCAGAAAAATAAAGCCGATTATAGCCGAAGGAAGCAAGCGGCAACAGGCCGTCTGAAATAAAACCGCAAGCATCGGCAAATATTACTGCGGCATTTTTGAGGTGTTGTGGAAGCAGTTTTTGCAAAATTACCGCACAGCTTAATGTTTCAATTTTCTTTTCTCAATAACGCAAGTTTACGTATAATTGTTATGGTATAACATTTTGTAAATTGAGAGTCGGAAGATGAAAAAAACAAAAATAGCTTTGGGCGTGTCGTTGGTGTTTGTTCATTCGGTGTTGTCGGCGGAACCTGTTCAAGATGAAAAAGTGGCTTTAGATATGGTTGTAGTGAAAGGAGAGCGTTACACCGCCAAGTCTGAAGGGAATGTGTGGAATCAAAAAAGAATTGCCGACACGCCTAAAGGCAACGGCACCATCAATGATTTGTTGCGCACCAGCCCGGGCGTGCAGTTTTCCAATACCGAAGGCACGGCCGACAGTGCGGGAGAAATTGCACCGCCGAATATTTCATTTCACGGCGAGAAGTTTTACAACAACCGTTTTGCAATAGACGGAGTGAGCAACGACAGCAATCTCAACCCCGCGCACAACGGCTCCGATACGCAGTTGGATGCGGATACGGTAAATTCGCACACGGTGGGCGCGCTGCCCGCAGGCCATCCGCAGGCGTTTTGGATCAGTCCTTCGCTGGTGGAAAACATTAAGGTAAAAGACAGCAATATTTCCGCCCGCTACGGCCGCTTTACCGGCGGCGTGGTGGATGCCGATTTAATCAAGGCAAACAGAGAAAAAGCATTCGGCAGCCTGTCGTACCGCACCACGCGCCACACTTGGACGCATCATTATATCGACCCGCTGTATGCCGACGAATACCGCGAGGCGCAGTCGTCCAACACGCAGCCGAAATTTACCAAGCATGAATCCACTCTCACGGTAAACCAACCTGTCGGCAAAGATTCGGCGGTGCTGTTTTCGTATAGCCGCCAGCGTGCTTCGATTCCTTTTTTCCATCAGCATCTGAAACAGTCGACCAAGCAAAGGCGTTTGGCTGAAACCTTTTTGTTGCGGAGCACGCACCGTATCGACGACGATAACAATCTGTCGGCAACGGTAATATATTCGCCGCATTATGCCACTTACCATCCGGCCAACTATAAAGACGGCCGCTTTACCAACAGCGGCGGCGGCTGGCGTTTTGATTTGGATTGGGAACGCTACGCCGGTTTCGGCAGGATGCAGACCAAATTGAGCTACCGCAGCACCGAAGAAAAAACCGCTTACGACCAAGACAATTTATACCGCTACAACGACGACACGCCGTCGATAAACTGGACAACCCATCCCGAAGTGGATGAAGCGGCCGTGGGCGGCATAGGCACCAGCCGTTCGTTTGGCAAGCATATCAACCTGCAACAGCATTTCGAGTTTAACGAAGCGGACTGGCGCGGTTGGAAACACCGCTTCAACGCAGGTTGGGAGGCGGAATATGCCGATAAAGGCTTCGAGCGCAAAAAGCCCACCATTATTTACAGCGGCTCACGAAAAACCGACCGTAAGGATTGCACCGAATGTATTCCGGGCGAACAGTTCTTTACCAGCTATGCCTACAACTATCCGGCCAACATCAAAGTAGGCACGCATAATCTCTCCCTTTATCTTGAAGACGATATCGAAAAAGGCAATCTGCGTTTGAAGCCGGGTATCCGCTTGGATTACAACGGCTTTCTGAAAAATACCGACATCGCACCGCGGTTTGCATTCGATTACCGCCTGCCGTTGAAAGCGGCCAAACTGCATGTGTTCGGCGGAGCCAACCGTTATTACGGCAGCGAAATGCTGACCTACAAATTACGCAGCGCACATGTGTTCCAACGCAATTTCGACCGCTTCGAGATAGATGACCCGTGGACATCGCGCGAGTTGAAAGAACCGCGTTACGACGGTAGCGATTTGAAAACGCCGTACAGCAACGAATGGAATTTGGGCCTGCGCCAGCATATCGGCAACAGCGAATGGCAGTTGAAATGGGTGCGCCGCAACAGCCGCAACCAGTTTTTAACCAAAGAAAAAACCGATGAAAGCGGCCAAACCTACCGTGTGTTGGCCAATACCGGCCGTTCCGACAACGACACCTTCAGCTTTACCGCCGGCTTGAACCGCCCGTGGACGCTCGGCCCGACCCTGCTCAGTTGGCGGGCAGGTGCCGATTACAACAAACGCCGCTCCAACCAAATCGGCACGTTCCAACGCTACGACTGGAGCGAATGGAACGTGAAAAAAGTATTGGTAGACGGCAAGCTGAAAGATCCCGACAACTTGCCCGCAATGGATTTCAACCAGCCGTGGAATGCCTTTATCGAAACCGAACTCGCCGTGCCCAAGTGGTATTTTACCTGGACGCAACGCTGGCGTTATTCGCCCGGCACGGTGGAATACACGCAGGAAAACATCCGCTGCACGCCCGAACGCGCACGGCTGTGCCAAGGCTATGTAGGCAACCTGAGCAAGTTCGACCAAATCAAATACAATTCCGCGCTGATGGCAGACTGGCATTTCTCGTGGGCAAAACCGCTGGCGAAAACGAAAAAGGTGGAAGTGAATTTGGACGTGTTGAACGTGTTTAACCGCAAAATCGTCGGCAAAAAAGTTTATACCCCCGAATGGCAGGAGAAAAAACGCGACGTGTCGTATAAAATCGGCCGCCAATTCTGGCTGGGGGCGAAATATTCTTGGTAAACCAAAGGACAAGATAAAGAGGCCATCTGAAAATTAAATTTCAGACGGCCTTTTAGATTAAAACCATAGGTCGACCATGCTTGGCTGACGTTTGTGCAGAAACTGTTTGGTTAGCCGAATAGCGCGGAGTGCGTGCCGATTCGTGCCAGTTCGACTGTGTTTTCCGTATGGCGGTAAATCAGTACCAAATCAGGCTCGATGTGGCAGTCGCGAAAGCCGTGCCAGTTGCCCGTGAGCGCGTGGTCGCAAAATTTAGGCGGCAGAGTTTGTTCGCTGCATATACAGTAGAGTGCTTCAATCCAGCGCGTTGACAGCGCCAGCGCAGGATATTTTTTGAAATCGCGTTTGAATGCGTTACTGAACTCGATCGCTTTCATTCAGCCGTTCCATCAATGCTTCCACACTGTCGGCGCGATGCAGGGTTTCCGTGCCGTTTTGCATGGCAGTTAAAACGCGTGCGGTTTCGGCGTTGGGTTGGTAGTCGAAGCTGAAGCGTTGCTCGGTGGCGATTTTGGTCAGCGTCATGCGGATGACGTCGGAGATGGTCAAACCCGCACCGGCCAATACTGCGCTGGCTTGGTTTTTCACATCTTCGTTGATGCGTACGCTCACAAGTGCATTGGCAGCCATTTGCTTTCCTTTGTTTATCATTTGATAAACAAATTATCCTAAAGGCCGTCTGAAAATGCAAGTGGCAATGAAATGGAAACACCCGTTTCTCTTTTTTCAGATGGCCTCAAAGCCCGGAAAACTTCTGCTACAATCGCGTTTTATTTTCTCGGTTCCAATACATTCATCATGTTGAAAATCATCTCAGCCAACGTTAACGGCATCCGCTCCGCCTATAAAAAAGGCTTTCACGAATACATCGCTGCGTCGGGTGCCGACATTGTGTGCGTGCAGGAATTGAAAGCCCAAGAGCCGGATTTGTCGGACGATATGAAAAATCCGCACGGTATGCACGGCGTATGGCATTGCGCCGAAAAACGCGGTTACAGCGGCGTGGCGGTGTACAGCAAGCAACGCCCCGACAATGTGCAAATCGGCATGGGCATTGAAGAATTCGACAGCGAGGGCCGTTTCGTGCGTGCTGATTTCGGTAAATTGAGCGTGATTTCGCTTTATCTGCCCAGCGGTACCAGTGCGCCCGAACGCCAAGAGTTGAAATACCGTTTTTTAGACGCGTTTTACCCCATGCTGGCGGAAATGAAAGCGGAAGGCCGCGATATCGTAGTGTGCGGCGATTGGAATATCGCCCATCAAAACATTGATTTGAAAAACTGGAAGGGCAATCAGAAAAACTCGGGCTTTTTGCCCGAAGAACGCGCGTGGATAGGCAAAGTGATTGCCGAATTGGGCTGGGTGGACATGTGGCGTAAGCTGTATCCCGAAGTGCCCGGCTACACTTGGTGGAGCAACCGCGGGCAGGCGTATGCGAACGATGTGGGGTGGCGTATCGACTACCACATGGTTACGCCCGATCTGGCGGCCAAAGCGGTGGAGGCGCATGTGTATAAAGAAGAAAAATTTTCAGACCATGCGCCGTTGGTGGTGGCGTACGATTATTCATTTTAATACCCACTCTTTTCAGACAGGCATTCGTTACAATGCCTGTCTGAATTCTGATTCGGAGGAGGAACGATATGAAAGTTTACCGCATGCTCACCGGCCCTGATGATGCCGTGTTCTGCCGCCGCGTAACCGAAGCTCTGCAACAAGGTTGGGATTTATACGGCAACCCCGTCATGACCTACACGCCCGACGGCGTGCAGGTGGGGCAGGCCGTAGTGAAAGAATTGGAAGGCGCTTACGACCCCGATAAACCTTTGCGTGATTACTGATGCTTGTCTGAAACCATGAAACCGGGCGATTTAGAAGATTTAACCCTACTGCTGATACGCGATGCCGATGAGCCGGAAATGTGGATTGACCGCTGGGCGGTCAGCTATCCGACCGTGCGGACGGTTGAAGTGTCGCGCCGGCAAAGTATCCGGCAATGGCAGGAGGCGGTTCAGACGGCATGGAACAGCATACACGGGCACAATGTCGCCGTTGTCGCGCATGGTGCGGGCGTGTCGGGCTGGTTGGCGTGGCTGTATCTGGCCGACGTGAATATGCAGAAGCGTATCCGCGACATGATGCTGGTGTCGCCGCTGCAAAGCGCGTTTCCTGATGACGAATGCCACACTTTGCAACGGGTGCGCTGCCATTGCAAAACGGCTCTGGTTATCGGTCGGCACGACGATGATTGCCCGCAGCCGTGGGCGCAGCAGCAGGCACGGCTTTGGGGCGTGCGGTTGCTGGTGTCGCCTCACGAAGGCCGTCTGAATGCGCCTTTGCACGGCTGGCAGTGGGGGATGAAGCTGTTGCAGGAAATGCTGCTGGCGTGAGCAAGCGGTGTGATACCGAACACGCATGAACAAAGGCTCGGAAGCGTTGCATACCATCATTCGGCAACGGTTCCGAGCCGTTTTTATAGTCAGTCAACTTAATTTTTACTACGGCGTTGCTGCACCTTGCCGTATTACCCGTACCGTCTGTGGCTTGCTGCCTTGTATTAAAAATAAGTTGATTGATTATAGGCCGTCTGAAAACCTCAAACCATTTCAGACGGCCTTTCCCAACAACGGCTGCTGCCGCACGATGGCACGGATAACGGTGCGGTTGGGGGCGAGGGCGTGGCGGATTCTTTGCGACAGCGGGTTGGGCAGGCCGAGGATGTCGGCGGCGACGGCGGCGGCGCAAATCGGGGCGGTGGCCAGCCCGCGGCTGCCGTGGGCGGTGTTGATGTAGGCGTTCGGCAGGTAGGGGCAGGGGGCGTTGAGGCGGTAGTTTTTGTCGAGGGCGAGTTTGGCATACACGTTTTGCATGGCGGCGATGTTGCCGAGTGCGCCGACGATGGGCAGGTGGTCGGGGCTGTCGCAGCGCAGGGCGGCGTGGCCTTGCGGGGTGGGGCCGTCTGAACGGGTTTCAGACGGCCTGTGCTGTTGGTCAGAACCGTCAAGGCCGTTTGAAAGCGAGCTTTGCGAGTTTCGCCAAAGCGAAGTTGGTGAGCTTTGCCAAAGCAGTTGCGCGGCCAGTTGTGCGTTTAACTCGTGCAGGTTGGCGCGGTTGGTTTGGCGGTCGCTTTCGCGCCAGTCGGTGCCGGTGTCGTGCTGGACGAAGGTTGCGCCGTAGCAGTGCAAGCCTTGCCATGTGGGGCTGATGTAGCTGGCGCCGGAAAGGGCGCAGCGCAGTTGTTCGGAATACGGCACGGCGGCGGCAAGGTCGGTTTGTCCGCGCACCAAGCGGTAAGGCAGGGCGGATACGTTGGGGTCGGCGGCTTGCGGGCTGCGCGCGCCGGTGCAGTAAATCAAATGGCTGCCGCTGAAGGTGCGTTCGGGCGTGCGGACTTGCCACTTGTTGCCGTCGTGTTCGGCGGCAAGCACCGGCGTGCGGGTGTGCAGTTCGATCAGCGGATGGTCGAGCAGGGCGCGGACGAACGCGGGCGGGTTCAGCCACACGCCTTGCGGCCAATACAGGCCGCTTTGTGCGGTTTCGATGCCGGCAATCTGCGCGGCTTCGTCGGCATCGACGGGGCGGTAAAGGTGGGCATGATGGCTGTGCGCGGCCAAAGCCTGATTGCGGCGGGTTTCTTCGGCATTGTGGTTGAGATAGAGCACGCCGTTTCCGCCCCAGCTTTCGCGGTCGGGCAGCAGGGTTGCGAGCAGGCGGCGGGTGTAGCCGTAGCCGCACAGCAGCAGTTCGGTCTGCTCGGTGTTGTGCGGCGAAATCTTGGCATACAGCAGCCCTTGGCGGTTGCCGGACGCGGCGTTGGCGGGTTCGGCGGCTTCCAGCACGGTAACGGGCAGGCCGTGTTCCGCCAGCGCGCGGGCGGTGGCAGCACCGGCAATGCCCGCGCCGACGATAACGGCACGATTGGGTGCGGCGCGGTGTTCAGACGGCCTGAACCACGGTTTGAGCGGTTGCGGCGGCAGTTGCGGCACGGATTCGGTCTGCCATTGCACGGGTTGCGGAAAATGCTCGCCCAGCCGCGCGGAGTTTTCAGACGGCATCAGCCATAAATGCACGCCGGGCAGGATGTTTTCCAGCACGTTGGCTCCGTTGAATTGGATGCAGCCGAGTTTGCCCGCTATGGCTTGCCACAGCGCGCTTTCTTCCGCGCATGGGGTTTGGCGAAACTCGCAAAGCTCGTTTTCAGACGGTCTGAATTCGGGGATGCGGCGGTCGGGCATGCACACGATCAGATACAGCGGTTTGGCATGGCTGCGGACGGCATCGGCCAAACAGCTAAGCGCGGGCGGGTGGTTCCAAGCAAGATAATTCATGATGAGGCCGTCTGAAAATAGTGTGGGCAGCCAGTTTATCACGAGCAAACGGCGGACAAACAGGTTGGAAAGCTGCTAAAATTTGTGCGATTTTATGATTTCAGACGGCCTGCGGCGGCAAGCCATGCTAAGCTGTTGCATCACGAGCCGCAGGCCGTCTGAAAATATGCCACGGAACCCGTTATGAATCCATTAATCGCCGACTTCCAAACCGAATCCGCCCGCACGCCCGTGATTGTGGCTTTGGACTTTGCCAACGAACACGACACGCTTGCCTTTGTGCGCCGTCTCGATCCCTCCCTATGCCGTCTGAAAATCGGCAAAGAACTGTTTACCGCCACCGGCCGCAGTTTGGCCGAAAAGCTGATCAATCAAGGCTTCAAACTGTTTCTCGATTTGAAATACCACGACATTCCCAACACCGTAGCCCACGCCTGCAAAGTAGCGGCCGATATGGGCGTGTGGATGGTGGACATGCACGCTTCTGGCGGCCGCCGCATGATGGAAGCCGCCGCCGAAGCCGTGGCCAACCATGCGCAAAAACCGCTGCTGATCGGCGTTACCGTGCTGACCAGCATGGAGCAGGGCGACCTTGCCGAAATCGGCCTCAATCAACCGATAGAAGAATTGGTGTTGCGTTGGGCGAAGCTGGCGCAAAGTTCCGGTTTGGACGGCGTAGTCTGTTCCGCCCATGAAGCCGCACCGCTGCGCCGCGAGTTGGGCGGAGAATTTGTGCTGGTTACGCCCGGCATCCGCTTGGATACCGCCGGCAACAGCGACGACCAACGCCGCATCATGACCCCCGCGCAAGCGTTGGCGGCGGGTTCCACCTATTTGGTGATGGGGCGGCCGATTACGCAGGCAGCCGACCCCGTGGCCGTGTTGCGCGAAGTGAATGCGGCTGCCAATCAGATTTCGGTTTAAATATGTTCAGACGGCCTCTCGCAGCATGAAGAGGCCGTCTGAAAATGTAGCTAACAATGGATATTCCTATGGTACTCAACACCGATATACAACAATTACAATCGCGTTTGGCACAAGCGCGCGTTTTAGTGGTGGGCGACGTGATGCTCGACCGTTACTGGTTCGGCGACGTTTCCCGCATTTCTCCCGAAGCCCCCGTGCCGATTGCCAAGATCGCCAGTACCGACCAACGCGCGGGCGGTGCCGCCAACGTTGCCCGCAACATCGCCTCGTTGGGCGGCAAAGCGGCGTTACTGTCGGTTACCGGCAACGATGAAGCCGCCGATGCGCTGGAAAAATTGATGCAGCAAGACGGCGTGGCTTCGTATCTGATGCGCGACAAAGAAATTTCCACCACCGTCAAACTGCGCGTCGTCGCCCGCAACCAGCAGCTTATCCGCCTCGATTTTGAAGAAATGCCGCACCGCGAGATTCTCGATTCGGTCAAAGAACAATACCGCGCCTTGCTGCCGGAATACGATGTCGTGGTGCTGTCCGACTACGGCAAAGGTGGCCTGCTGCACGTTGCTTCCATGATCGAATGGGCGCGCTTGGCAGGCAAGCCCGTATTGATCGACCCGAAAGGCGACGACTACGAAAAATACGCCGGAGCCACCCTGCTTACGCCCAACCGCGCCGAACTGAAAGAAGTGGTGGGCAGTTGGCGCGATGAAGCGGAATTGACCGAAAAAGCCCAAAACCTGCGCCGCCATTTGGAATTGGAAGCCCTGCTGCTGACCCGCAGCGAAGAGGGCATGACGCTGTTTCGCAGCAGCCAAATCGACCACCAGCCCACCCGCGCCCAAGAGGTGTACGACGTATCCGGCGCAGGCGACACTGTGATTGCCAGCATGGGTTTGAGTATGGCCGCCGGTTTCGGCCTGCCCGAAGCCATGCACATTGCCAACACCGCCGCCGGTGTGGTGGTGGCGAAACTGGGTACGGCGGTGTGTTCGTTTGACGAACTCAGCGCGGCTTTGAAGGAACAACAGGCCGTCTGAAAGTCATCAAGTTCGCTTTCATACGGCCAGCCCCTATTTTAAAGACCAAAAGGAAAAGATTATGACCATCATCGTAACCGGTGCCGCCGGCTTTATCGGCAGCAACATCGTCAAGGCCCTGAACGAACGCGGCATTACCGACATCATTGCCGTTGATAACCTGACCCGCGGCGAGAAATTCAAAAATCTGGCCGAGTGCGAAATCGCCCATTATCTCGACAAACATGAGTTCATCCGCCAAGTGCGCGAG
The DNA here is from genome assembly GCF_900637855.1 of Neisseria animaloris. NCBI lineage: Bacteria > Pseudomonadati > Pseudomonadota > Betaproteobacteria > Neisseriales > Neisseriaceae > Neisseria > Neisseria animaloris. Next base: position 1,092,758 of record NZ_LR134440.1, on the reverse strand, counting down.
CATCTGCTGCCGTTTGACGATATCGAAGCCGTGTTCCACGACGGTGCGTGTTCCGACACTATGGAGCACAACGGCCTGTATATGATGGACAACAACTACCAATACAGCCTCGATCTGCTCGATTGGTGTCAGGACGAACGTATTCCGTTTTTATACGCCTCCAGCGCGGCAGTGTACGGCAAAGGCGAGATTTTCCGCGAAGAGCGCGAATTGGAAAAACCGCTCAACGTGTACGGCTATTCCAAATTCCTGTTCGACCAAGTGGTGCGCCGCCGCATGGAAGAGGGCTTGACCGCGCAAGTGGCCGGTTTCCGCTATTTCAATGTGTACGGCCCGCGCGAACAGCACAAAGGCCGCATGGCTTCGGTGGCGTTCCACCATTTCAACCAATACCGCGAGCAGGGCTATGTGAATTTGTTCGGCGAGAACGAAGGCTACGGCAACGGCGAGCAAACCCGCGATTTCGTGAGTGTGGAAGATGTGGTGAAAGTGAACCTGTTCTTCTTCGACAACCCTGAAAAATCAGGTATTTTCAATCTAGGCACCGGCCGTAGCCAGCCGTTTAACGATTTGGCCGCCGCAACCGTCAACGCCTGCCGTGTGGCCGAGGGCAAACCTGCGATGAGCCTTCAGGAATTGGTTAAAGAAGAGTTGATCCGCTACATTCCGTTCCCCGATTCGCTCAAAGGCAAATACCAGAGCTTTACCGAAGCCGATATTTCGCGTTTGCGCGAAGCCGGTTACGAAGAAGCGTTTTTAGATGTCGACGAAGGTGTAAGCCGTTATGTGCACTGGATGTTGATAAATCTGTAAGCGGGCAGCGTTTTTAAAAAGTTGTGTCGACTGTTTCGGCTTTTCTTTAAAGATACCGGTATGGGCCGAAACGGTTGGGTTTACAGGTTGAAAACAAAAAAGAGGCCGTCTGAAAGATTCAGACGGCCTTTATTCAGCAATGATTTATCGGTTTTGTTTTGTCGGATTTTTGATTTTTAAGAAAGGGTGCGTGTGTTTGGGAGGGATTTTTTTACAAACATAACAAGCATTGCTAACGGTGCGAACCGGGCAACGTTTTCTTTTTGCTTTTATTGAAATTGTCATACATAACCCACGCAGTCAGCCCTATGTAGCCGATAGTGGATAGCACGCCGATTACGGCGAAAATAGGCATAAGACGGTCAATCATGGGTTCTCCGAGTAAAGAAATGTTTTCGAATGTTTGGAAGGAAAGAAACTTCTTTTATTTTGTTATATTTGTTTTGACTACACTTTAATTGCATAAAATTATGAAATTAAAAAGCCTTGCCGTCAATGCTTATGGTTTAAATCGATTGAAACGGGGAAGATATTACAAAATAATGTTGTAAATTTGAGTAATATAATGTCAATGATAAATAGATTTTTTAACCTAATAAAATAAAAGAAAGTAGTTTGGGGAGGCTTTTTAAAAATTTTGCCGAATAATTTAACCAAAATGAGTATGACGATTGTTTAAGGTAAAAGTCGACGGCAGTGCGGATATGGAGGTACAGATTAAAAGTTGGCTGCTCCCGTACGATAACTCCGGTTGATACCCGACTCTTCACGGCCGTCTGAAAAAGCGGTTTCATTGCCCGAAAAAAGCCCTGCGCGTACAATCGTTGCCCATGAAAAAAACATGCTTCCATTGCGGGCTGGACGTGCCCGAAAACATCGACTTACCCATTCAATACGAAAACGAAACCCATCCCGCCTGTTGTGCAGGCTGTCAGGCGGTAGCGCAGAGCATTATCGATGCCGGCTTGGGCAATTATTACAAGCAGCGTACCGCTGATGCGGAAAAAGCCGCTTTGCCGCCGCAGGAAGTGCTCGACCAAATCAAGCTGTACGACCTGCCCGAGGTGCAGGCGGGGTTTGTGGAAACGGGAGAGGGTAACGAGCGCGAAGCGGTGCTGATGCTCGGCGGCATCACTTGTGCGGCGTGCGTATGGCTGATCGAACAACAGCTTTTGCGTTTGAACGGCGTGTTGCGGGTGGATTTGAATTACAGCACCCGCCGCGTGCGCGTGTTGTGGGACAGCAGCCGGGCGGCGCTGTCCGATATTTTGCTGCGCATACAAAATACGGGTTACACCGCCGCGCCTTATGATGCGCAGAAGGTGGAAGAGCAGGCGCAGAAAGAGCGCAAGCAGTCGCTCATCCGTCTTGCCGTGGCGGGGTTGTCTATGATGCAAACGATGATGTTTGCCGTGCCCACTTATCTTTACGGCAACGAAATCGAACCGCTGTATCTGGGTATTCTGCATTGGGGCGCATTTCTGATGGTGCTGCCCGCCATGTTTTATTCCGCCGTGCCGTTTTATCAGGGCACTTGGCGCGACCTCAAAAACCGCCGCATCGGTATGGATACGCCGGTGGCGATTGCCATCATTCTGACTTTTACTGCCGGTATTTACGGGCTGCTCAGCAATGCGGGGCAGGGTTTGTATTTTGAATCTATCGCCATGTTTGTGTTTCTGCTGCTGGGCGGGCGTTATATGGAGCAAATCGCGCGGCGCAAGGCGGGAGACGCGGCGGAGCGGCTGGTGAAGCTGGTGCCTGCGTTCTGCCACAAGCTGCCCGCTTATCCCGAAAGCGAGGCCGGCGAAGAGGCGGCAGTGGTGCAGTTGCAGTCGGGAGATGTGATTGTGGTGCGCGCGGGCGAAGTGATTCCGGTGGACGGCACGGTGCTGGCCGGAGAGAGCGAAGTAAACGAGGCCATGCTTACCGGCGAAAGCCTGCCGGTGGCGAAGCGGCAGGGCGCGGCGGTGGTGGCGGGCACGTTGAATACGGCAAGCCCGCTGGTTATCCGAACCGATACCGTCGGCAGCGATACCCGCTTGTCGCACATTGCCAAACTGCTCGACCGTGCGCTGGCGCAAAAGCCGCGTTTGGCCGAGCTGGCCGACAAATATGCTTCGTCTTTCGTGATGAGCCTGCTGGTGTTAGCGGTGCCGGTGTTTGCCGGTTGGACGATTTACGCCGACGCGATGACCGCGTTGTGGATTACCGTGTCGCTGCTGGTGATCACCTGCCCGTGCGCGTTGTCGCTGGCCACCCCGACCGCGCTGGCGGCTTCCACCGGTACGTTGGCTTCAGACGGCATCTTGGTGGGTGGCAGCCAAAGTTTGGAAACTTTGTCGCAAATCGACGATGTGGTGTTTGATAAAACCGGCACGCTTACCAAAGGCATGCTGACGGTTTCCCGCATCATTCCTTTAGGCCGTCTGAAAACCGCCGAAGCCCTTGCCGTGGCGCAGGCTTTGGAAATGCAGTCCGAACATCCGATCGCGCGGGCGATTTTGAGCTGCAATGCAAACGATGGCGATGTTATGCCCGATATCCGTACCGAGCAGCGCATCAACCGCGTCGGCTACGGTGTGAGCGCGCAGGTGGAAGTGAACGGCAAACGGCAAATCTGGGCGGTCGGCCGGGCGGAATTTGTAGCGGAAATCGCCGGCAGGCTGCCCGAAGATGCCCGTATCGAACACAGCGGCAGCATGGTTTATCTCGGCAACCAACAAGGTTTTCAGACGGCCTTTTTGCTGGAAGACGAAGTGAAAAGCGGTATTGCCGACATGTTGGCTGAACTCAAATCGCAAGGCGCGCGCCTGCATGTGTTGAGCGGCGACCGTACCATGGCCGTCGAAACGGTGGCACGGCAGCTCGGCTTGGACGCATACCATGCCGAAGCCTCGCCCGAAGACAAACTGGCCTATGTCGAAACCCTGCAACGGCAGGGTAGGAAGGTGCTGATGGTCGGCGACGGCATCAACGATGCGCCCGTGCTGGCGCAGGCCGACGTATCGGTGGTTGTGGCGGGCGGCGCGGATATTGCCCGAGACGGAGCGGACGTGGTGCTGCTCAACGACGACATGCGCGTGCTGCCGCTGATGGTGCGGCAAGCGAGGAAAACCCGTAGCGTTATCCGGCAAAACTTGGCTTGGGCGAGTATGTATAACCTGATTGCCGTGCCGCTGGCGGTGCTGGGGTTTGTTACCCCGTGGATTGCCGCACTGGGCATGAGCTTGAGTTCGCTGCTGGTATCGGCCAATGCCTTAAGGCTATTGAAGAAAGACAAATGATGGAAAAGGCCGTCTGAAAAGTTTTGTTTTATAGAATAAACTTTTTCAGACGGCCTTTTGGCAATGCGGCTGGGCTTCAAACAAAATCGCCCCATAAAGTCTGCATGGCGGCAATGGCGGCCAGTGAAGCCGTTTCTGTACGCAATACGCGCGGGCCCAGCGTAACCGATTGGAACCCCGCATTAAAAGCCGTTTGCTCTTCCGCTGCCGTCCATCCTCCTTCGGGGCCGACCATAAACGTGATGCGTTGCGGAGCGGAGGCAACGGCATTCAAGCTGCGGGCGTTGTTCAGGCTCATCAGCAGGCGGGCATCGGCTTCGGGCAGGCGGTTCAGGGCTTCTTTGTATGAAGTCAGCGGCAACACCTGCGGCACGACGTTGCGCCCGCTTTGTTCACAGGCGGCAATCACGATTTCCTGCCAGCGCGCCACCCGTTTGTCGGCACGTTCGCCGTCCAAGCGCACCACGCAGCGCTCGCTCAAAACGGGGCGGATTTCGGCCACGCCGAGCTCGACGCTTTTTTGCAGGGTAAAATCCATGCGTTCGCCCCCCGACACCGCCTGTATCAGCGTAATCCGCAGCGGCGATTCGTTGCCGGTCGGCTCTTCGCGTAAAATTTCCGCTTCGGCGCGGCGTTTTTCCAGAAGAGTCAGGCGGGCGGGATAAGCCTTGCCGTTACCGTTGAATAAAACGATTTCTTCGTGTGGTCTCATTCGTAAAACATGCAGGTGGCGCACGACATTGTCAGGTAGTTGAAGTGTTTGTTCGGAGTGTAGTTCGGAGGAAACGTAAAAACGGGGCATGTTCGGTTGTGGTTGTTGGCGGAAAAAAGCTAATATTGACTTTTTCGGCGTGAAATGGCAAGTGCCGGCGGCCCGATGGCAAACCGTTGCTGCCGTCCGCCGCTTTAACGGTCGGGCAAATCAATAATAACGATTAAGGAAAAACCGTGTTAGACAAATTGCATGTGCTGGTACGCGAAGTGGCGCGCAGCGAAGTGATGCCGCGTTTTCTTGATGTCGCCGTCAGCCGGAAGCCTGACGGTTCGACGCTTACCGAAGCCGATTTGGCAGCACAGGCGGCATTTGCGGAGAGGCTGCCTGAAATTATCGACTGCCCGATGTTGGGTGAGGAAATGACTTCGAAACGACAGATGGAATTATGGAAGCACAATCGGCAAGGGCTTTGGGTGGTCGATCCGATCGACGGCACCAATAATTTCATCAACGGCCTGCCGCATTTCGCCCTTTCCTGCGCCTATGTGAAAAACGGCCGCTCGCAAATGGGCGTGATTTACAACCCCGTGAGCGACGAATGTTTTTATGCCGAACGAGGCAAAGGCGCGTTTCTCAACGGCCGTCCGCTGCCGGCCCGCAATGTGGAAAAACAGCTTCATGAAGCGATTGCCGGTGTGGAAATCAAATATTTGCGTTCCGGCAAACTGTCCAGCCGCATGAATACGCTGGCTCCGTTCGGCAGCCTCCGCAGCATGGGCAGCAGCACGCTCGACTGGTGTTATCTGGCTGCAGGCCGCTACGATATTTATGTGCACGGCGGGCAGAAGTTGTGGGATTACGCCGCCGGTGCGCTGATTCTGGAAGAAGCGGGCGGTTCTCTCGCCACTTTGGAAGGTGATGATTTTTGGAGCGGCGAACATGTGTTCAAGCGTTCGGTAGTCGCCGGGCTGCATCAAGGGCTTTTTGCCCGCTGGCTTAAATGGATACGGGAAAACCAATAGTTTTCAGACGGCCTGATTACAAACGAATGTGAATGTAAAAAGAAGAAATCTTGCACAGCTTAACGCAATTTAATGCTAACTCCGCTAGAATATTCATCACTGACAGAGATTGCTTTTCTCCCTTAAAGCAGTTGAAACAGTAAGACGTTTTCCCGCAATGTAATTGACCATTCATACTTCTCCCTTGGTATGGATGGTTTTTTTTATCTGTAAAGCATATATGGATACAAAGGCCGTCTGAACAATAAAGTTTCAGACGGCCTGATTTTTTTGCAAGAAAGGTTTTCGCGCCGAACAGCTCGGCAGCGGTAGGGTTATTTGAAAAACCGGCCGCAGCATTGTTTGAATTTTTTACCGGAGCCGCAAATGCACGGCTGTTTCAGGGCGGGTAACGGCACGGTGGGATCGATAAAGTACCAGCGTTGTTGCGGTTTCACAAAAGCGGAAAGTTCGTGATGGCTCTGCCTGCCGCCGTTTTCTTCAAAATAGGCTTTGAATTTCACTTGGGCATGGTGTTTGCCGATATTCGGAATATGTTTCAGCACCTCTAAATCCAGCCATTGTGTGTTGCGGCTCCATTCCGACATGGCGGCCTTATCCAGCAGCGGCTGCTGTTCGGGCACAGTGGTGGCGACAATGTAATCGATATCGTGCAGTACATAAGCGCAATAACGCGAACGCATCAGGGCTTCGGACGTGGGCGGGAGCTGTGTTCCTTCGTGAAAGGGGGCGCAACAGTCGGCATAGGGTTTACCGGATTGGCAAGGGCAGTTTTGTGAAGACGGCATGATAGGCGGTTTGATGATTGTAGGGAGGATACGAGGCCGTCTGAACAATGTTTTCAGACGGCCTCCGACAGTGTGCGGGTTTAACTCAAATCAAGGCACATGTATTTCATTTCGAGATATTCGTCGACACCGTATTTGCTGCCTTCTCGTCCGAGTCCGCTCATTTTCACTCCGCCGAACGGGGCGACTTCGTTGCTGATGATGCCCGTATTGATGCCGACCATGCCGTATTCCAGCGCTTCGGCCACGCGCCATTGGCGGGCGGTGTCGCTGGTGAACAGATAGCAGGCCAAGCCGAAGCCGGTATCGTTGGCTTGCCAGAGGGCTTCTTCTTCGGTGTCGAATTTGAAAATCGGGCATAACGGGCCGAAAGTTTCTTCGTGCGCTACCAGCATGTCGGCAGTAACGTCGCGCAATACGGTCGGCTCGAAAAACGTCCGTCCCAAGCTGCTGCGCTTGCCGCCGGTAAGGCAGCTTGCGCCTTTGGACAAAGCGTCTTCGATATGTTCTTCCACTTTGCGGACGGCTTTTTCGTCAATCAGCGGGCCTTGCCGCACGCCTTCGTGCAAACCGTTGCCCGGCTTAAGTGCGGCCGCTTTGCCGGAGATGCGGCGACAGAATTCTTCATATACGCCCGCCTGCACATACAGGCGGTTGGTGCACACGCAGGTTTGGCCACTGTTGCGGAATTTGCTGGTCAACGCTCCTTCTACGGCTTTGTCCAAGTCGGCATCGTCAAACACGATAAACGGTGCGTTGCCGCCCAGTTCCAAACTCAGTTTTTTGATGTGTTCCGCGCTGTTGCGGAAAATTTGGATGCCCACTTCGGTGGAGCCGGTAAAGCTGATTTTGCGGATAAGCGGGTTTTGCGCGAAAGTATCGCTGATTTCGGCCGCTTTACCGCTCACGATCACAAACAAATCTTTCGGAATGCCCGCTTGATAAGCCAGCACGGCTTGGGCGTAGGCACTTAAAGGTGTTTGGCCGGCGGGTTTGACCAACATGGCACAGCCGACGGCCAGCGCGGGCGCGGCTTTGCGGGTAATCATGGCGGCGGGGAAGTTCCACGGCGTGATGGCGGCGGTAACGCCGATGGGCTGCTTAACCACCAGCAGCTTTTGTGCGTGCTTCACGTTGGTGAATATATCGCCGTCGATACGACGAGCCTCTTCGGCGAACCAGCGGATAAACGAGGCGGCGTAATCGATTTCGCCGCGCGATTCGGCAAGCGGTTTGCCTTGTTCCATCGTCATCAGGCGGGCGAGGTTTTCTTTATTGTCTTTTATCAACGCGTACCAACGCCACAAAATATCGGCACGCTCCAGAGCGGTTTGTGCCGCCCATTGTTTCTGGGCTACTGCGGCGCGTTCGATCAATTCGTTCAGGCGGTTTGGCGAGGTGGTTTTGACATAGGCCAACGTGTCGCCGGTGGCAGGGTTGTGTACGGCGATACTGTTTGCTGTGGGTGAAAAGACGACATCGGGATGTTGTAATAATTGCTCAATGGTTTTCATTATTCTGCCTCCTTCGTTGGGCGGGATATAGAGGGAGATAATATAACCAACAGGCTTTTAAATCTATGGGTTGGGCTTGTTTTGTAGGCCGTCTGAAAGATTTTTCAGACGGCCTACAAAAATAAAGCAAACCGGTTCGAGTAAAAGCAACGCAAAAAAATGATATGGATTTTCTCATTATTACTGCCGATGTTTCGGCAACTTTTTATTAATCGGGGCGGACCAATAAAAAAGGTGGTTATGAAACAGCATTTTGGCGTTATCGGCAGGATAGGGTTTGGCCTAGGTTTTACGGAGCCTGACGGTGTAACAAATTTTGTTGGGCATACCGGCAAAGATACTGCTTTGTGGTTTATGAGTTTTGTAAAAACAATTATGCATATTGATATGGAAAGATGTTTGATGCCCGAATGTCTGTGAGAATAAGAAATAAGACGCATGAGAAAGAAAGGAAACCAAAACCGGAGCAGCAAGGATTGGACAATGAATATATTGTTTTGCCGGATTCCGATGTTCCCGGCTCTTTTTTAAAGAAGAGTTTCAGTAAAGGGAATATTTAAAAACGGTTAAAAACACTACCGGGCCGTCTCTCGATACGCCGTATTGATGGGTATTCATAAAAACCGGTATCAATCTGTTAAAATAAGCACTTTCCCGATACCAAGCCGTTTCAATGAATATCACCGTCAACTGCATCAATAAACTTTTACCTCAAACCCAATGCCGCGAATGCGGCTATCAGGGCTGCCTGCCTTATGCCGAAGCATTGGTAAACGGAAATGCAGAGGTGAATTTGTGCGCGCCGGGAGGTGAAGAGGTAATGTTGGATATCGCCGGTATGCTCGGCAAAGCACCGCTGAAACCGGCCAAAATTCAAGAAAAAGCATTGGCATGGATAGACGAAGCTGCCTGTATCGGCTGTACGGCCTGTATCCGAGCTTGTCCGGTTGATGCAATTATGGGCGCGTCCAAACAAATGCACACCGTTATCCGAAAAGAATGCACGGGTTGCGGTTTGTGCGTGGCACCGTGTCCGGTGGATTGTATTTATATGCAGCCGGTTGAAGCGGATTATCTGCCTTTATCGCGCGATTTCGAGCAATCAAGAGAAGCCCGTTTTGCAGCTTCCGCTTATGCGTTGCACCGCTACGAACGGCGTGAAGCACGCAAGCAGCGGGATGCCGAAGAACGCCGCACATTGTTGGCGCAACGCGAGGCTGCTACCAAAGCACGCCTGCAAAGTGAAACGACACTGCAACCAGCAGAAACCAAGCCGGCGTTTAATCCGGCTGACCTGATTGCGCAGGCGATGGCGCGGGCACAGGCGCAGCAAACCCAGCGGACAACTTCTGCCAACCGCGAGGTTTATCAGGCCAGACAGCTCGAAGAGGCGAAAGAACGCGCTACGTTCCGCCGCGCCCAGCGTGATTTGCGTTACGGCACGGAAGAAGAAAAAGCTGCCGCACTGGCGTATCTGAGGGAATATAAAGCGGCTCAGGAAGCCAAAGCCGCCAAATAAACGGGTTGCGATAGATTGAAGAGGCCGTCTGAATCATATTCAGACGGCCTCTTCAACAAATCGGACGTGTTCAGAAATTTTTGGTTAAAGAAACGCTTACTTCGTTTTGTTTGACGTTGTACAGCCAGCCGATATTGCTGTTGGAGCGACGGTGTTTCAGGGTTAATACCGGCTTGATGTCCGCTATTTTCCAACGGTCCGCACCGATGCTTAGAAAATATATCTGTTCGTTTTCGCGGCGGCGTTTTCCGAGAAAGGCATTTTCCGCCTTATGGCTTCTGTGGCTGAAAGTGGCATTTAAAGAGGCATCAAATCCGGCTGAAAACAGCTTGGATACGCCTACGCGGGCTGATGTTTGGCGGTAGGCATCGGTATCGCTTTTTGCTTTGCGCTGTTGCCAATCCACACCGCCGTAGACCATGAGGTCGCCACGCGGGATATAAGACAGGGTGTTATACACGGCAACCAACGGGCCGTCGAGCATGCTTTCTTTGTTGGCGTAGTATAAATGTTTCCATTCCGCCTCGGTGTTCCACGACCAGTTGTTTTGATCCATGTTCCATTCACCGCGTACACCGTAGGCACGGTTTTGGGTTTTATTGCTTTTGCCGCTCCACTCAAACAACGGTGCCAAAGCCAGTGTATGGCGGGCATTTTCAAATTGATAGCCGGTGCTGATGCTGGCGGTGTGTTCGTTGTAGAGGGAGTGGTCGCGGTAAACGCGGCCATAACCCAATCCGCGTACAAACACGCCGTGGTGTCCTTTCACTTGCCAGCGCCTTACGGCTGAAGCTTCATATTTTAAACCGCCGGCTTCTATGGACGGGTCTCCTGAAAAACTTTCGAAGCATTCACCGTTGATTTCCGTTTTACACCAATATCCGTTTGAACCTTCATTAATGTTGTCGTTCCAGAAGGTGCCGATTGAAGCCGAACCGCGCCAGCTTTCACGTTCTTTCAAGGCTTCTTGGAACGAAGCGATATTTTCTTTTACGGCTTCGGGCAACGGTTCCTGTTGGAGTTTGACAAATTCGGATGCAGCTTCTCTATTCAGACGGCCTTCATATAGCAACCGTGCCAGATCAAGGCGGCCGCGCAGGAAGTCGGGTTGACGGTGCAAAAGCGTTTCATAGCCGTGTTTGGCCGCTTTCCAGTTGCCGTCTGCACGGGCTAAGGCTGCTTGGGCGAATAAGGCAATATCGGGATCGTAATCGGGTTGCTGCCGGTATTCCGCCAGCAGTTTGCGTACTTCCGGCCAGTTGCTATGGTTGACGGCGATAAACAGGCGTTCGCCTACATCTTCTTCTCCGGTTTGTCCCGAAGGATCTAAAGCGGTGTCGGCTTGTGCTTCGTTTTCATGGACTTTCCGCTCTTGCTCTTGTACGGCTTGACGGGTATTTTGCCATAGCCGTTGCGCGGTATTGTCTTCGGCAAAGGCGGGGAAACTGACGGCCAACCACAACCAAACTGATTTTTTTAACATAGGTGCCTGCTTATTGAAGTGAAAAGTTAAAGTTATAAAATCAACAGTCAACGGCATTGTCGATTATTTAAAAAAGGCCTGCGGGTGCAGGCCTTCCTTTCGTTAGACACTGATGTCTGCCGAATGTTTCATTATTTTTTCACGCCGCCGTAAGCAGTGTCCAGATTACGGTTGGTTTTGAATTTAGCTACGCCAGCCAGTGCAGAGGCACCGTGTCCGAAGAAGTGGCCTTCTGTTTTACCGTAGTGGCCGTTGGCTCGTGCATGACCTTTAAACGAAGCTTTATGAGGTTTGATATGCGCATGAATGTCCATGTGTACCGCAGAGTTTTTCATAGAGCCTACCAAGGTTTTTTGACCAAAGTCCGCACGCAGGGTGCCTGTCATCATATTATTGCCGCTGTAGTTGTTGATACCTTTGACAGCGTAGTTGGCAACACCGGCAGTCGGCATATGGGTTGCGCGTTTGTCTCCGACATAGTAAACACCGCGGTTAGTGCCTTTGGCATACTCTTTGCCTACCCATTCGCCGAAGTAAACCTCTGAACCGCCGCTCTTAATGGTTTGGAAAGCGTAGCGTCCCAAATGTTCGCCACTGTAGCGGTCTTTGGCGTGAATGGTTTTAACACCGTTTCTGTCGGCACGGGCTGAATAATATTTCAGGTCTTTGTAATGAACGCCGGATCTTCTGGCGGCATTTTTCATTACTTTTTCACCTTCGGCTTCAGAAGCGGGTTTGCCCCATTTTTTGTTGTGTTTTTTATGGGGTTTTACGTAGTCGTTGGGAACCCAATAACCGTCTGCTTCACCGTAACTGTAATTTGTGTTCGCATAAACGCTTGAACCCAAGAGTGCGGCTAAAATTGCTACGGTAGCTTTTTGCATATTTATTTTCATGTCAAACTCCTTGATGATAAACCGATAGGTAGGAACAATAGGTAGCAGGCACTTTGGGGAAGGCGTTCATGCATCGGGAAAACATGTTGTGCTTAAATGCCCGCTTACCTATTGTTTTCACTTGCTATTCTAGAGAGCGTAACTTAGGTGAAAATTAGTAGATATTTAAATATTGCAAAGATTGAAAAGTAATTATTTAATTTTAGGGAAGAAATGGAATAGATACGCAATTTTATTTCAATGATGAATAGAAATTTACAGGCGGTTTCAATCCGAGTGCTTCCGGATACCTTGATAAAATCAAGGATGGCCCGTCAAGGTATTGAAAATGCTGTGCTTTACAATTTCATAACAAATTAGGCCGTCTGAAGATTTTCAGACGGCCTAATTTGTTATGGTGCCAAGCCGGATTAGTTAATCGAATACCCTTGCAGGTATTGGCTGCGTTCGCGCGTCATGCGGGTGTCGCATTGAAGTTGCAGGTATTCGGCTTGCAATGTGGTTTCCGCCTGGGCGGCAGCACGACGGCAATTGAGGTTTTTGTTTTGAATCCACTCGCGTTGGTCTTCCAGCAGTTCTTTTTGCACGGATTTATCTATGGTGTTCCATATGCGGTTGATTTCATTGTTGGATGCTTGATTGTTGCTGCGTGCCTGTTCCAATTCGTTCGCCGAAAAACTGATATCGCCGGGGCGGGTTTCGGGAGTGAGTACTTCGGGGGCAGGGCTCTCCGGAAGGGAAGATTCGACGGCTTCACTGGCAGCATTGTTTTCAAGAATATCCAGCGGATCGATTGGAGGAGGTTCCGGGGCAGGTTGGTTCGGCTTCAATGCATCTTCAAGGCTGACGGCTTGACCGTTGATCATCAGCAGGCTTTTGATACCGTAAGGCAGCAAGGCGGTTGCTATGGTTTGTGCGGTGGCTGTGAGGGCATTGTCTTCGTAATTAACGGCAGTTTGCCCTTCGGCAGCAGAAGGAGTGTAACGCAAGGGGCGCGAGAACGTGCCTTTGTCGTAGGAAAGCGGGGTGCCGCTGATACGGCTTTGCACTAATTTTTCGATAGAGCGTTCGCCGTAAAGCAACGGGCTGTTGGTTTGGGCGGTGTCGTAAATATTGTCGGGAATTTTAATATTCAGGTTGGCCTTGCATATCGGTGTGCCGTCGTTGGTTTCCTGTACGGGGTTTTCCAGAGAAATGGAAAGTTGGGTGGCCGCGGCAATAATTTTGTCGGCATCAACGAATTGGCGGGTGTCCGAATTAGCAAAGTTTTGTGCTTCCTGTTTGATGATTTCTTGAACGTTGATGCGGACGTTTTGAACGACGGCGGGGCTGTCGCAAAGCAGTTTGTTTTCAGGCTGGGGTTTTTCGTTTCCACAGGCACTTAAGGCAGAGGCAATTAGGGTTAAAGTGAGTAATTTTTTTAGCATAATACGCCTTTGGGCTGGTTGATGTGTTTCAGACGGCATCATAGCAAAAGCACCTGCAACGGGTAAGATGCCGCAGGTGCTTTTTAGTTTACTTGCAGTTTATTTGAGGAAGTTTACAAAACCAGTCAGAATGGCAACGTTGATCAAGTCTACGAAAAACGCACCCACCATCGGCACAATCAGGAAAGCTTTATGAGAAGGGCCGAAGCGTTCGGTAATCGACTGCATGTTGGCAACGGCAGTGGGCGTGGCACCCATACCGAAACCGCAATGGCCTGCCGACAATACCGCCGCGTCGTAGTCGCGTCCCATAAACACATAGGTTACCAAGGTTGCATACAGCACCATCACAATGGTTTGTGCAACCAAAATAATGGTAACGGGGCCGGCCAAGCCTGAAAGTTCCCACAGTTTCAGGTTTAATAATGCGATGGCGAGAAAGAGCGACAATGAAGCATTGCCGAACACGTCGATGGCACGGTCGAACATATTGAATTTGAAGATGGCAGTGAGTATGTTGCGCAAAATCACGCCGCCTCCCAAAGCCCAGACGAATTTGGGCAGATCGTACAAGTATTCTTTATCGATACCGTCCATAATTTCGGCAAAGGCCAAACATGCTGCGAACATGGCCAGTGTTTCGACGGCCGAAGAAGCTGTAATCAGGCGGGTTTGGTCGGGACGCTCGAAAACATCGTTGGTATTTTGGGTGGTATTGTCGTCGTGTTCCGCGGCTTTGATAGATGCGCCGTCCAACGGTTTGCGCCCCATTTTGTTAATCAGGCGGCGGGCCACCGGGCCGCCGATTAAGCCGCCGACAACCAAACCGAAAGTGGCACTGGCCAGTCCCAAACCGGTAGCTCCTATCAAACCGTATTCTTTTTCAAATACCGGCCCCCATGCGCCTGCCGTACCGTGGCCGCCGGTTAAGGTAATCGAACCGGTAATCAGGCCGATAAGCGGGTTTTGCCCCAAAACGGTTGCCAAGCCCACGCCTACGGCGTTTTGGACTGCAATGTAGATACCCACAATTGCGGTGAAAACAATCAAGGGTAGGCCGCCGGCTTTCAAGCGGGAGAAGTCTGCACTTAAACCGATGGAGATAAAGAAAATCAGCATAAATGCATCTTGCAGCGGTTTTTCAAATTTAAAGCTGACCCCGTAAGCGGCATGTAGGGCATACAGGATAATCGCAGCAACCAAACCGCCGGCCACGGGTTCGGGGATATTAAAATTCTGCAAAAATTTAATTTTATTGATCATGATTTTGCCGACCAGCAAAACAATGGTAGCGGCAATCAGAGTGTAATAGCTGTTAAAGATCCATTCCATAGTTTCTTCTTTCTAAAATACCAAAACTTGTTTTTCTTCAATTGGCTATGCCGGTTGTATCTAACCGTATCAGGACCAAGCGGGAAATATTAGGGGAATAGTTAAGGTTTGTCAAAGACTGAATGTTTTTGATTTGTGAAACATTTTTCATCAAATAAGCAATGGAAAAAGGTGCTTTGTTCCGCAGGATGAACAAGGCTGAGCTACAAAGTAGTCCGTTGTAAGCAGGGGCGGCGGCATTAAAAAGGCCGTCTGAAAACATGTTTTCAGACGGCCTTGCAGGAAAAGAGCCTATGTTTTAGATTAGAGAGCGTTGCAGGTTGTTTCCACACGGTTGCCGTACGGATCGGTAAAGTTGAAGACAGCACTGCCGCCTTTCTGATGCCATTCGGTATGTTTGCCGAACAAGCCGCGGTTGCTGGTATAAAGCGAACCGGAACCTGAGCGGGAGGCGTTGAGTACAGAGCGGTTGTCGTCCAAACGCAATTCGATGCGGTCGGAGCCGAGGGGACGGACATTCACGTACAAACCGTTGCGGCATTCGAAACGGGCGGCGCGGATGTTGCGCTCGCGGCGTTCTTCAGTATGCTCGTTACGGCGTTCGCGGCGATGGTGATGATCGTAACGGTCGCGGTCGTAATGGTCGTCGCGGTCATAGCCGCGCTCATGGCGGCGTTCGCGTTCGTGATGGTGATCGTAATCATAGGGAACGACACAGGCCGCGGTAGTTAAGGCTGCTGCAACGGATAAAATCAATGCGCTGGCTTTCATGGATATATTCCTTTATAAAATATAAAAAACATCTACATATCGGCTTATGTGCCGGATGGTATGCTAGTAACGGCGGCATTTTATGGCAATGCGGTTTAACAAGAATTTTCTTAACCGGCTGTAAGCTGTTGTTTTCTGCCGAACGGAATGAAAAATCATGCTAAAGGCCGTCTGAAAAGTTTCAGACGGCCTTCGGCTTTTTATCGGATGTGTAAACGGATGTCAGTTTTGCATAGCCAATTCCGTTTTAATTTTTTAGAATCACCCTGTTCTCGGCAATTTTAAAACCAAACCATGAAAATCCGTACCAAAATTTGCGGCTTTACCCGCCCCGAAGATGCCCGCATTGCCGCCGAATTAGGCGTGGACGCGGTGGGGCTGGTGTTTTACGAAAAAAGCAAACGTTTCGTTACCGTAGGGCAGGCAAGGAAAATCGTGGACGCGTTGCCGCCGTTTGTGAGTGTGGTGGCGTTGTTTGTGAACGCAACAGAAGCGCGTATCCGCGAAATTTTGGCTCAGGTGCCGATAGACGTGATTCAGTTTCACGGCGATGAAACGCCCGAGTTCTGCCGTCGGTTCGAGCGGCCTTACATCAAAGCGGTGCGTGTGCGGCATACCGCAGATATTCAGACGGCCTGCAGGCAATTCCCCGACGCGCGCGCGGTATTGTTTGATGCACATGTCGATGGCGAATACGGCGGCACGGGCAAGAGTTTCGACTGGCACATGCTTTCCGGACAATCGAACGGCCGTTGGATACTTTCAGGCGGCCTCACTCCCGAAAATGTGGCGGAAGCTGTTAGAATCACAGGTGCGCAAATTGTCGACATTTCCAGCGGCGTGGAAAGTGCCGCCGGTGTGAAGTCCGCCGAAAAAATGGCGGCGTTTATACAAAATGTACAGCAGTTGCCGACCATATAAACCAACAGGGTTTGGGCGGGTTCGGTTCCGCATCTGTACACTGCAACCTGCCGTTTTATCTTGTTTTCAGACGGCCTTTTACAATTTGCCGTAAGGCTTCGAGAGGCCGTCTGAAAAGCGATTTTCTTCAAAGGAACCTTTATGCAGAACTACAACTTCCCCAACGAGCAAGGCTTTTTCGGCGAACACGGCGGCGTGTATGTTTCCGAAACATTGATTCCCGCATTGCAGGAATTGGCTGCGGCCTACCGCGAAGCCAAAAACGATCCGGCTTTTTGGGAAGCGTTCCGCCACGATTTGAAACATTACGTCGGCCGTCCCAGCCCGGTTTACCATGCCGTGCGTTTGAGCGAAAAGCTCGGCGGGGCGCAAATCTGGCTCAAACGCGAAGACCTCAACCATACCGGCGCGCATAAGGTGAACAACACCATCGGTCAGGCGTTGCTGGCCAAGCGTATGGGCAAAAAACGCGTGATTGCCGAAACCGGCGCGGGGCAGCACGGCGTGGCGAGTGCTACGGTAGCTGCGCGTTTCGGCATGGAATGCCATGTCTATATGGGCGCGGACGACATCCAACGCCAAGCACCCAACGTGTTCCGCATGAAGCTGTTGGGGGCGAACGTAGTGAGTGTGGACAGCGGTTCGCGCACGTTGAAAGATGCCATGAACGAAGCCATGCGCGAATGGGTGGCGCGGGTGGACGACACGTTCTACATCATCGGCACCGCCGCCGGCCCTGCGCCTTATCCCGAAATGGTGCGCGATTTCCAATGCGTGATCGGCAACGAAGCCAAAGAGCAGATGCTTGAAGCCATCGGCCGCCAGCCCGATGCGGCTGTGGCCTGCGTGGGCGGCGGTTCCAACGCCATCGGCTTGTTTTATCCCTATATCGGCGAAAAAAACGTGCGTTTGGTCGGCGTGGAAGCGGGCGGCAAAGGTGTCGATACAGACGAACATGCCGCGCCGATTACCAGTAAAGCACCCATCGGCGTGCTGCACGGTTTCCGCAGTTATCTGATGCAGGACGAGCACGGCCAAGTGGTCGGCACCCATTCGGTATCCGCCGGTTTGGACTACCCGGGCATCGGTCCCGAACACAGCCATTTGGCCGACATCGGCCGCGTCGAATACCATGCCGCTAACGACGATGCCGCGCTGGAAGCCTTTGATTTGCTGTGCCGCTACGAAGGCATTATCCCCGCATTGGAAAGCAGCCACGCGCTGGCGTGGGCGGTGGCCGAAGCGCCGAAGATGGCCAAAGACCAAGTGATTTTGGTGAACTTGTCCGGCCGCGGCGACAAAGACATCAATACCGTGGCGAAATTGAAAAATATTGAGTTGTAAGCATGTTTTCAGACGGCCTGTTACCGCAGTGAAACTTGATATTTCACTGCGGTAACAGGCCGTCTGAAATTGATAGTAAGGAACATAGCCGTTCAGACGGCATTCATACGGTTTGCACTTTGCCGCTGCATATGAATGCGGAGGGGCGGCTATATTTTTTGGTCTGCGGGCACCAACACGCTCATGCCGGGGCGGACGTTTTGCAAAGGCTGCACGGGGCGGGCTTTGATTTCGAAAGTGCGCATATCGAAGCCGTCGTTATTACGGGTGGCGCGCCATGTGGCGTAGTCGGCAAGCACCTTGCTGGCGAACACTTTGAAGCGTACGGGTTGATCACCCAAAGCGGGAATCGTGCCTTCGAATTCTTTGCCCAAGCCGAAGGCTTTCAAATGATCTTCGCGCACATTCAACACCAGCCACTGGTCTTTCAAATCCACCAACGTAACCAACGGCACTCCTTGCGGTACAACGGTACCTTCTTCCACCATCACGTCCGCCACTTGGCCTTTGATCGGGCTTTTCAGATTGGCTTCGGCTTGTGCAACTTCGGCCTCTTCCACTTTGGCGGCAACTTGTTTGGCTTGGGCTTCGGCAGCCTCTTTGTCTTCCGAACGCGCGCCGGTTTTGGCCATGTCGTATTGTGCTTTGGCGGCGGCGGCCTGCTCGCGGCTGGCGATGTAGTTGGTGTAGGCCTCATCGCGTTTTTGACGCGACATCAGGCCTTCGTCGGCCAAATTTTTCACGCGGCGGTAAGAGGTTTCGGCAAGGTTGGCGGCAGCTTGGGCGCGTTTCCATTGCGCGCGTGCTATTTCGATTTCCTGCGGGCGCGCACCGTGTTCGGCTTTGCGTGCTACGGCTTCGGCGGCTTCCTGTGCGGCTTTCGCCTGCTTGATTTTGGCGGTGATTTCGGGGCTGTCCATTTCGATCAGTTGCGTACCGGCTTCGATGTTTTCGCCTTCTTTCACGAAAATTTTGCTGATGCGGCCGGGCACTTTGGCGGCGATATCGGTTTCTTGCGCGTCCATCTGGCCTTGCAGCACCACGGGGTCGGGTTTGGCGGCCAGCCACACGCCGTAGGCAACCGCGCACACGAGAATCAGCAGCACGATAATCAAAGCGGCGGAACGGTTTTTGTTGTTGCTTTCTGTCATGGATGTTCTTTCTTTTTCAGACGGCCTGTATGCGGAGCGGAGCTTGCTTGCGGGTTGTTTGTTGTTTGCAGACGGCCTTTATAGTTTGAAGACGGAGAGGCCGTCTGAAATTATTGCACGACACCGTTTTTCATAAACAGTTTCACATCGGCCTGATGTTCGTAATCGTGCAGCCGTTCGGGGATGCCGCTGCTTTCCAGCAGTTTGGCCAGCGACTGCACATAGTCGTTGGCGGCTTTGGCGCGTTCGGTTTTGGCTTTGGTGAATTCGGTTTCGGCTTTCATCAGTTCCGCCACCGTATTCACGCCTTCGCGCAGGCCGGATTTTTTCAGGTGCAGCACTTCTTTGGCCAGATTGACGTTGCTGCCGCGGCGGATGTATTCCGTACGTGCGTTTTCGACGTTGCGCCAATTTTTTTCAACCAGCAGCATGATGTTTTCGCGCAGGTCTTCATTGCTTTTTTCGGCTTGGATGACTTGTTGCGCCGAGGCGCGGCTCATGGCTTTGCGGTCGAGTTGGCTGTAAAGCGTCCAATGCAGGTTTACGCCTGCCATCCAACTGGCTTTGTTTTTGGTTTCGTAGGCACCGAAGAGGTTAAGGTTGGGCTTGTAACGCGCTTGTCCGGCATCGTGAAGTGCTTCGGCCTGATGTTTTTTGGCATTCACCTTGCTGAAGCCGGGGTGTTTTTCCAAGGCCAGCTGCTGGAAGTGTGTCAGCGGTTCGATCGGTTTGGTCAGCAGGAAAATGGGGGTGGTTGGTTCGACGGGTGTTTCGCGTCCGAGCAGGCGGTGCAGGGCGGTTTCGGCCAGCTCGGCATCGTGGTGCGCTTTTTCGGCATCGCGCTTGGCATTTTCAAAAGCGGCCTGCGCTTCCAAACGTTCCACTTTGGCAATCAGACCTTCTTCCAATGCGCGTTTGGCGGTGTGGTCGTAGCGTGCGATGGTGCGCACGGCTTGATCGTGCAAACCGGCGGCCATGCGTGCAAGCTGTGCGCCGAAATAGCGTTCGGCCAAGGTGCTGTTCAACTCGTTGGCGGTAAGCGAAGTGTCGGCTCCCGCTTCGTCGGCACGGGCTTTCAATAGGTTTCGGGCGGCTTTGGCGGTGCCGCCGTTGTACATCGGCCATACGGCGATTAAGGCGGCGTTGTGCGTGTTGCCTTTGGCATCGTAGGAAATTTGGTCGGGAATGCGGGCGGCAATGCGGTTGGCGGCGGTGTCGAGCACAGAAGATACGGAAGGATCCAACCCGCTCAGGATGGTGTTTCTGCGGGTGTTGTTCAGAGCCTGATGTTTGATGTCTCTGATGTCCGCTTCGCCGCGTACACGGTATTTGATTGCAGTAGCATCAAATGCCACGCTGGGCCCGCCCAAGCCTTTTGCGGCTTCGCTCTGCAATTGCCGTGCCGATTCAAACGCTTGTGCCGCTGCTATTTTGGGCGAATTGCGCATCAATTCCTGCCGGGCTTCCTGAAAACTCAGCATGCCGGTACCGTCTTCGCTATTTACTGCTAATCGGGTGTCGGCGGTGGAAAGGGTTTCTTCTGCAACAACCGGCGGCATTTCGGCAGCAGCGAGAGGTGCGGCCAGCAAGGTTAAAAAAGCAAACGGTAAAAGCGGTTTTTTCATCATTGTTTACGCGGTCAAATGCAGTAAAAGCCGCGATGCGGCTGAATATATAATATTGGAATTATAGAGTTGGCCCTTTTTTGCTTCAATAGGAGAAATAGTGCAGGGCATCTATCTTTAACAGTTAAATGAAATATGGATGCGGAATATGCAGCGGTTTATGCTGTTCGGCGGTAGTGAAGACTATGGGGATTCAGACAAATGTTAAATGCATCCCGTTCCTTTCAGTGTGGCGGCAGCAGTAAAATTTTTTCAGACGGCCTGTTGGAAAGTTTGTGCCATAAGCATTTTATAGGCGTTTTTAATAAAAAAACGGCGGAATCGTCGGACGCGGTGGAGAAGGGGAGGCATGATGTGGCGGGTGTTCCGTTTCCGAACGGGATATGGCACGGCATAAAACCGAACATACACAGTCATTTGAAAACAAAAGTGCCTTGTGTTCCGTGTAAAAAATAGTAATAATGCTCCGGCTAATCATTGAATCTAGCCTCGATTGTTATATGGCGGAACAGACAGGATTTTTACTTAAAGTGTGGCAATACCGGTTTTCCGGTCCGGCACTTTATTAATATGAATTTTGTTCTCCCAGATTTCACAAATCCAAATCAAGAAAGCACGAAAAATGGCGTTAATCGTACAAAAATACGGCGGTACTTCGGTAGGTTCCGCCGAGCGTATTAAAAACGTCGCCAAGCGTGTTGCCAAAACCCGCGCCGAAGGACATGACGTGGTGGTGGTGGTTTCAGCCATGAGCGGCGAAACCAACCGTTTGGTAGCTTTGGCGCACGAGATGCAGGATTTCCCCGACCCGCGCGAGCTGGATGTGGTATTGGCTACGGGCGAGCAGGTAACCATCGGCCTGTTGGCGATGGCTTTGAAGAATATCGGTGTCGATGCGAAAAGCTATACCGGCTGGCAGGTTGCGGTTAAAACCGACAATGCCCATTCTAAAGCACGCATTGAAGACATCGACGACCAAGCCATCCGTGCCGATTTGAAAGCCGGAAAAGTAGTGATTGTGGCGGGTTTTCAGGGCGTGAATGCCAACGGCGATATTTCTACGCTGGGTCGCGGCGGTTCCGATACTTCCGCCGTTGCGCTGGCCGCCGCTTTGAAAGCCGACGAGTGCCAGATTTATACCGATGTGGACGGTGTTTATACCACCGACCCGCGCGTGGTGCCGGAAGCCCGCCGCTTGGACACGGTTACTTTTGAAGAAATGCTGGAATTGGCGAGTTTGGGTTCGAAAGTTTTACAAATCCGTTCGGTAGAATTCGCCGGTAAATATAAAGTCCGCCTGCGCGTGTTAAGCAGTTTGCAGGAAGGCGGCAATGGCACATTAATTACCTTTGAAGAGGACAACAACATGGAAAGAGCCGCCGTATCCGGCATTGCATTCGATAAAAACCAAGCCCGCATCAATGTGCGCGGCGTGCCCGACAAGCCCGGTGTGGCTTATCAGATTTTAGGTGCGGTAGCCGATGCCAATATCGAAGTGGATATGATTATTCAAAATGTAGGCGACGAAGGTACAACCGATTTTTCATTCACCGTACCGCGCGGCGAATACAAGCCCGTGTTGGAGCTGTTGAACGGTTTGAAAGAAAGCATCGGTGCCGCTGAAATCGACGGCGACGATACCGTATGTAAAGTTTCTATCGTCGGCTTGGGCATGCGTTCGCACGTGGGCGTGGCTTCCAAAATGTTCCGCACATTGGCCGAGGAGGGCATTAATATCCAAATGATTTCGACTTCCGAAATCAAAGTTTCGGTGCTGATTGACGAGAAATACATGGAATTGGCCACCCGCGTATTGCATAAAGCTTTCGAGTTGGCTTAAGCGCCGATATTGCAAAGAGGCCGTCTGAAAACCTTTTCAGACGGCCTGTATTGTATGGGAGTAACCGGTCGATGAAGATATTGAAATATTTAAAAATAGATACGTTTTTGCTGATGTTGCTGCTCATGATGCTGGCGGCAACGCTGTTTCCCGCGCAGGGGGAGGCGAAAACGTTTTTCAAATATCTGACAACCGCCGCCATTGCGCTGCTGTTTTTTATGCACGGCGCGAAACTGTCGCGTGAATCGATTTTAGCGGGCATCCGGCATTGGCGGCTGCATTTGCTGGTGTTATCTTCCACGTTTGTGCTGTTCCCTCTGATCGGCATGGCGATGAGGCCGCTGTCGCCTTGGTTGATGGAACCTGAAATTTATCAGGGCTTTCTGTATTTATGTGCGCTGCCGGCCACGGTGCAGTCGGCGATTGCCTTTACTTCGCTGGCACGCGGTAATTTGGCGGCGGCGGTGTGCAGTGCTTCGGCATCAAGTTTATTGGGAGTGTTTGTATCGCCCTTGCTGGTGGGCATGTTGATGAGTACGCAAGGCAATATGGATTTTTTCGGTTCGGCGGGCGGTGATGCTGCAATTGCTGTTGCCGTTTGTTTTGGGGCATCTTTCGCGCCGGTGGATTGCTGAATGGGTGGCGGAACATAAAAAGCTGATTCGGTTCACCGACCAGTCGTCGATTTTGCTGGTGGTTTACACTGCATTTAGCGAAGCAGTGTTGGAAGGTATCTGGAGCCGTGTGGGTTGGAACACGCTGCTGGTAATTGCAGCAGTGTCGTGTGCGATGCTGGCATTGGTGTTGCTGGCAACCACATACGGTGCGCGTCTGTTGGGATTTGATAAAGAAGACGAGATTACCATTGTGTTTGCCGGTTCTAAAAAGAGTTTGGCTAACGGCGTACCGATGGCGAATATTCTGTTTCCCGCCCCTATGGTGGGGATGATGGTGTTGCCGTTGATGATATTCCATCAGATTCAGCTGATGGTGTGTGCGGTGCTGGCACAGCGTTATGCGAAACGTGCCGACGGTTAAGCGGTACGGAGAGAGACAAGAGGCCGTCTGAAAAAGTTTTTCAGACGGCCTCTTATTTATGCTTCTTCGGGGGCTTGGTTCTGTATCCGGGCATGGGTGCCGGCCAACCGGGCCAGCACATCTGACCATGCCGCATCCATTTGGCGGCAGGCTTCACCCTCGGCTTTGATGCCGAATTCGATATGCGGCGGAATTTTCTCACCGCTTTTGCTTTTCCAGCCCACGCTCGGCAGGCTGAAAGAACGAATGCCGGCGTATTTCTGTTCGACATCGCGCATAATCGGTGCAACGTGCGATTCGGGCACGCCGAACAACCACACCGAACGTTGCGCGCTTTCCGTTTGATGGAAGCGGTCGGCATAGTAGGTGTCCAGTACCCACTCGGCCATCGGGTGCGCCATCACGGGAAAGCCCGGGAAGAAATAATGTTCGCGTATCGAAAAACCGGCGATTTTGTTATAGGGGTTGGGCACCAAATCGGCTCCGGCGGGAAAGTCGGCCATCAGCAGGCGCTGTTTGTGCGACGGGGAATCCAGCGAATCGCCGCGTTCGAGGGTGGTTTCTTCGATAAACGGCACGGCGGCGACATGGCGTTCGACCGGCAAACCCAACGCTTCGGCCGCAGCTTGGCGGGTGTGGTCGTCGGGCGTGGAGCCGATGCCGCCGGTAACGAAAGTCGGCAGGCCGTCTGAAAAACTGCGGCGGAACTGTTTGACCAGCAAATCGCGGTCGTCGGGCAAATATTGCACCTGACCGAGCTTTAATCCATGCCGTTCCAATAAGGCTTTGAAAAACGCAAAATGTTTGTCGGCCCGGGTACCGTGTAGAATTTCGTCGCCGATAATGATTAAGTTGAAATAGATCATTGCGTATCCTGTAATAAAGTGGAATGTATAAGCGGCCTGAAAAGCAGATAAAAGTAAATTTAAAAGCTGGACTAATTAACTGATTCATACAATAATGAACCGATATTGGCAGTCAGTAGGGCCATTAGGCACATATCATTAAACAAAAGAAAGAAAAATAGGATCTTACATGAATCAGGACGAACATATTATTCTACAAAATCTGCCGATGAATCAAAAAGTCGGCATCGCTTTTTCAGGCGGCCTGGATACCTCGGCCGCTTTGTTGTGGATGAAATTGAGGGGCGCGCAAACTTATGCCTACACCGCCAATTTAGGCCAGCCCGATGAAGACGATTATGAAGCAATTTCCCGAAAAGCCAAAGAGTATGGTGCCATTGAAGCCCGTTTGATCGATTGCCGCAGCCAGCTTGCCCACGAAGGCATTACCGCCATTCAATGCGGAGCATTCCATATCCGAACCGGAGGCACGACTTATTTCAATACCACGCCTTTGGGTCGGGCCGTTACCGGCGTTATGCTGGTTTCCGCTATGAAAGAAGACGACGTTAATGTTTGGGGCGACGGTTCTACTTATAAAGGCAACGATATCGAACGTTTCTACCGTTACGGCTTGCTGACTAATCCTAATCTTCGCATCTACAAACCGTGGCTCGATCAAGCTTTTATCGACGAATTGGGCGGCCGTCAGGAAATGAGCGAGTTTCTAATCGCCAACGGTTACGACTATAAAATGTCGGTAGAAAAAGCCTATTCCACCGATTCGAATATGTTGGGAGCCACCCACGAAGCCAAAGATTTGGAGTTTCTAAACTGCGGCATCAACATTGTTAATCCGATTATGGGCGTAGCATTTTGGGATGAAAATGTAGAAATCAAACCCGAAGAAGTAAACGTACGTTTTGAAGAAGGCGTGCCGGTGGCTTTGAACGGACAAGAGTTTGCCAATCCGGTAGAGTTGTTTTTGGAAGCCAACCGTATCGGCGGCCGCCACGGTTTGGGCATGAGCGACCAAATCGAAAACCGTATTATCGAAGCCAAATCACGCGGTATCTATGAAGCGCCGGGAATGGCGTTGCTGCACATTGCTTACGAGCGTTTGGTAACCAGTATCCATAACGAAGACACCATCGAACAATACCGTATCAACGGCTTGCGTTTGGGCCGCCTGCTTTATCAAGGCCGCTGGTTTGACCCGCAGGCATTGATACTGCGTGAAAGCGGCCAGCGTTGGGTGTCGAGGGCGATTACCGGTGAAGTAACCTTGGAATTACGCCGCGGCAATGATTATTCGATACTGAATACCGAATCTCCCAATCTGACTTACCACCCTGAGCGCTTGAGCATGGAGAAAGTTGAAAATGCGGCATTTACGCCGGCAGACCGTATCGGCCAGCTTACCATGCGTAATCTGGATATTGCCGATACCCATGTCAAGTTAGGCTTGTATTCAAAAGCAGGGCTGTTGTCTAAACATGTTGATTCGTTACGCAACTGGGTAATGGTTGATAAGGCCGATAAATAATCCGCTTGTCCGGAATAACGGAGAAGCCTGATGCATATGCACAGGCTTCTTTTTTATTTGTTGTGAAAGTAAAAACAGAAGGCTGATTTCCAAGCTTATCCGAATAAAGGAGGCCGTCTGAAAAAATCTTTTCAGACGGCCTCTTTGCTCTTTCATTCAAGTAAAAAAACTAACGGTATTAAGCATAGTGGCGTTCTTCGCCTTTACCGTCCACATTGTCGGCACAGCGTTTACAAATGGTGGGATGGTCTTCGGCAGCACCTACGTCGTCGGTGTAGTGCCAGCAGCGTTCGCATTTTTCGCCGCTGCTTACTTTAGCCGTTACCGCCAGCTCTTCGCCTTTGTTGACGGTGGCTTTGGACACCAGCAACACAAAGCGCAATTCGTCGCCGAGCATTTTCAGGTAGCCCGCCAAATCTTCGGGAGCGGTAATATCGACTTCGGCCTGTAAAGATGAACCGACGGTTTTATCGGTACGCAACGGCTCGATGGCGGCGGTGGCCGCTTCGCGCACTTGGCGCACGGCTTGCCATTTTTTCACCAATTCGGCTTCGCTCTTTTCATTAATGGGCGGAAATTCGTGCCATGTGTGGAACAGTACGCTGTCTTCTTCGCCGCCGCCGATGATATCCCACGCTTCTTCTGCGGTGAAGCAGAGAATCGGCGAAATCAGCAACACCAAGCTGCGGGTAATGTGGTAAAGCGCAGTTTGCGCGCTGCGGCGGGCGTGGCTGTCGGCGTGGGTGGTGTAGAGGCGGTCTTTCAGAATGTCGAGATAGAACGCGCCCAAGTCTTCCGAACAGAAGCTCACGATGTCTTTCACCGCGAAGTGGAAGGCATAACGCGGGTAGTAATCGCCGGCCAAACGCTCTTGCAGTTGGCGCGCCAAAATTAAGGCGTAGCGGTCGATTTCCACCATTTGGTCTTGCGGCACGGCGTGCTCGATGGGGCGAAAATCGCTCAGGTTAGCAAACAGGAAGCTCAAGGTGTTGCGGATGCGGCGGTAGCTTTCGGTAACGCGTTTGAGGATTTCTTTGGAAATCGCCAATTCGCCACTGTAATCGGTAGAGGCCGTCCACAAGCGCAGGATGTCGGCACCGAATTCGTTATACACTTCTTGCGGAGCGACAACGTTGCCCAGCGATTTGGACATTTTTCTGCCGTTTTGATCCACCACAAAACCGTGCGTGAGCAGTTGTTTGTAAGGTGCGCGGCCCATTGATGCGCAGCCGGTGAGCATGGACGATTGGAACCAGCCGCGGTGCTGGTCGCTGCCTTCAAGGTAAAGGTCGGCAGGCCAAGCCAGCTCGTCGCGCTGTTTCAGCACGGAAAAGTGGGTGCTGCCGGAATCGAACCATACGTCCATGGTGTCTTTGAGTTTTTCGTATTGTTCGGCTTCCGCACCCAAGAGTTCGGCGGCATCCAGCGAGAACCATGCTTCGATGCCTTTTTCTTCGATGCGTTTGGCCACTTCTTCCAAAAGCTCGGCGGAACGCGGGTGCAGTTCGCCGGTTTCTTTGTGGACGAAGAAGGTCATCGGCGTGCCCCAATAGCGTTGGCGCGACACCACCCAGTCGGGGCGGCCTTCAATCATGGCTTGCAGGCGGGCGCGGCCCCATGAGGGGAAGAACTCGGTATCGTCCACGGCTTTGAGCGCGTTGTTGCGCAGGGTTTTGCCGCTGGCTCCGGCTTTGTCCATGCCGATAAACCATTGGCCGGTGGCGCGGTAAATCAGCGGGGTTTTGTGCCGCCAGCAATGGGCGTAGCTGTGTTCGATTTTGGCGTGGGAAAGCAATCTGTTTTCTTCTTGCAGCCATTCGATAATCACGGCGTTGGCTTCCCACACGGTTAAGCCTGCCACGCGCGGCACGTCGCTGCGGTAGCGGCCTTCGCTGTTAACGGGGTTGTCGAGCGTGATGTTGTATTTCAGGCAGACGAAATAGTCTTCCAAGCCGTGCGAAGGTGCGGTGTGAACCAAGCCGGTACCGGCATCGGTGGTAACGTGTTCACCGTTGAGCATGGGGATGTCGCGCTCTAAAAACGGATGGCTCATGTGCAGGTTTTCAAGCCTGTCGCCGGTGGTTTCGGCCAGCACTTGGGTGTGGCCGTCTGAAAAGCCGTAGCGTTTCAATGCTTCTTCGGCCAAATCTTTGGCGAGCACGAGCTTGCCTTTCGGCGTATCGATCAGCTGGTAAAGCACATCGGCACCCGCGCTCACGGCTTGGCTGGCGGGCAACGTCCACGGCGTGGTTGTCCAAATCACGGCAAAAGCCTGGCCGTCGAGAGTACCCAAACCGAAGGCTTGGGCAAGGGCAGCGTTGTCTTTAAAGGAGTAGGCCACGTCGATGGCGGGCGACACTTTGTCTTTATATTCCACTTCGGCTTCGGCCAGCGAAGAGCCGCAGTCCAAGCAAAACTGCACAGGCTTCTCGCCGCGGTAGAGGTAGCCTGCTTTGTAGATTTCGCCGAGGGTGCGCACGGTGTCGGCTTCGGTTTTGAAATCCATGGTGCGGTAGGGGTTGCCCCAGTCGCCCAGCACGCCCAAGCGGATGAAGTCTTTTTTCTGGCGGGCGATCTGTTCGGCGGCATATTCGCGGCACAGTTCGCGGAACTTGGCATCGGGCATGTTTTTGCCGTGCAGTTTTTCCACCATCACTTCAATCGGCAGGCCGTGGCAGTCCCAACCCGGCACATAGGGCGCGTCGAAACCGGCCAGCGTTTTGCTGCGGATGATGATGTCTTTCAGAATTTTGTTGACGGCATGACCGATGTGGATGTCGCCGTTGGCATAGGGCGGGCCGTCGTGCAGAATGAATTTCGGGCGGCCTTGGGCTTTTTGGCGCAGTTTTTGGTAGCGTTGCTGATCCTGCCAATCTTTCACCCACGCCGGCTCGCGCTTGGCCAGATTGCCGCGCATGGGAAAAGGCGATTCGTGAAGATTAACGGTTTTGCTGTAATCGGTCATGGTGTTCTCAGTGTAACGGTCGTTCGGATGGTTTTAGCGAAACTTGCAAAGCTTATTTTCATACGGCCTGATTGCCGGATTTGTAAATTTTGTTCATTTTATAAGGGTTTGTATCGTCTGAAAAGTACAACAAGCTTCGAAAAGGTGGGTAAATGAAAGTTAAGTGAAATTGTAAATGTTCTATGCAGCACTTAAGATGAAATCAGCCTTGCCTCCATCAGGCGCGGTTCTCTGTTTCTAATTTTCACTAGATATAAGGATTCATTTGATGCAAACAGTAAAAATCCTCGCTCCTTTGGCTTTGGTTTTGGCTGCTGCGGCTTGCAGTACCGACGGAAATGGACATGGCGGTGCAGATGTGGGCCAACAGGCTGCTCAAACGTTCAGTTGCCAAAACGGATTTGTTGTGGCAGTAAAAAATGCAGGCCAAGATAAAGTTGCTTTGGAATATGGTTTGAGCGACAGTAAGAGCCGTGCGGTATTGTCTAGTGCGGTTTCCGGTTCCGGTGAACGTTATGTTTCTAACGATAAGAAAACCGAATGGCATCAAAAAGGCGGAGATGCTATTTTGAGCTTTACCGATCCTTATGGCAATGTAACCGAAACTTCTTGCCAAGCTCAATAATTTATCTTTTCTAAATATTAAAAATCATCTGATGGTTTTGGGATGAAGCTGCCGGAAAACGGGCGGTTTGATTATTTCTTTGCAGGCCCGATTTCCCTGTTGCTCGGAAATCGGGCCTTTTGATTTTAATGTTTAATTTTCAAGACTCGGGTTACTTGTTTTCAGACGGTCTTGCATATATCAAACATTATTCGCTAACGGTTTTCCGAATCAGTTTTTCCGCATTAGCCAATGTGTTTTCTACATCGCGGTATTCGATGTGGCTGCCGCGGATAAGGGTGCGGATGTCGGTAAATACGGCTTTTACTTGCCCGTTGGTTTCGGTTACCAGTACGCGCATGGGAAGTTGCAGAGCGAATTCGGGGTCTTTCAACATTAGCGGCGTACCTATTTTCGGCTGGCCGAACACTATCACTTTGGCCGGTTGCATGGTCAGGCCGTATTTTTGTGCGGCGGCTTGGTGGTCGATAACGGTAAATACAACCATGCCTTTGGCTTTAATGGTGTTTTCCAAACGGGAAACGGTTTCGTTGAAAGTGTAACGGCTGGCTACGGAATGGATGGTAGGTGCGGATGATTCGGCATGTTCGCCTGTATGCGGAGTATGTGTACAAGCTGCCAAAGTGATGGCGGCGATAAGGTAAAGGGCTGTTTTCAAGGGTTTCATAACGTCTCCTTTTGTGGCAAATGTTTGAAAGGCATAAGGTAGAACGGTAAAAGTTAAACAAAAAGCAGGCTTATTGTAAACCTGCTTTATTGATTAAATGTAAGTTAGACGTTCAGGCCGTCTGAAAACTTACAATATTATTCAAAATTTAATACTGCCGAAGTGTAAACGTTTTGTACGTCGTCCAAATCTTCCAGAGCATCAATCAGCTTCTGCATCTTTTCTGCATCTTCGCCGCTCAATTCGGTTTCGTTTTGGGCGCGCATGGTAACGTCGCCGTCTTCCGATTTGAAACCCGCCGTTTCGAGAGCGGCTTTTACGCCCGCCCAATCGTTGGGGGCGGTAATCACTTCGATTGAACCGTCGTTATTGGTGACTACATCTTCCGCACCGGCTTCGAGGGCCGCTTCCATTAATGCGTCTTCGTCTACGCCCGGAGCGAACAGCAGATAGCCCTGATGTACGAAGTTGAAGGCCACGCAGCCGTCGGTGCCGAGGTTGCCGCCGTTTTTGTTGAACGCGTGGCGTACGTCGGCAACGGTACGGGTTTTGTTATCGGTCAGACAGTCTACCATCAAGGCGGCACCGCCGATGCCGTAGCCTTCGTAGCGCAGTTCGACGTATTCCGCGCCTTCCAAATTGCCCGTGCCTTTGTCGATGGCACGTTGCACGTTGTCTTTGGGCATGTTGTTGTCGAATGCTTTGTCCATTGCCAAGCGCAGGCGGGGATTGGATGCGGGATCGCCGCCGCCCATTTTGGCTGCTACGGTGATTTCTTTAATCAGACGGGTGAAAATCTTGCCGCGTTTGGCATCTTGACGTTCTTTTTTGTGGCGGATGTTCGCCCACTTGCTATGGCCTGCCATATTGGTTTGTCCTTTCAATGCCGCTCCTGCGGTAAACAGGGCGGGCGGGTAATTTTGAGGCGTGCATTTTAGCACAAAAGATTTGGGGAGGAATGCAGCGCACAGGCCGTCTGAAAAGTTTTCAGACGGCCTGTGCGGGCGGATAAGCCGGATGCTGACGGTAAAGTAGGGAGGCTGTTATAAATCAAGCTTTGCCGGATCGGTGCCGCAGAGGGGTAAATTTAAGGTATGATTACTTGCTTTTTTTGCTGTAAGCGGAAAAGGCAGTGTGATTAGCTGTTTGATGTATCGCGGAGATGAAAAGTATGGAAGAGATGTTGTCCTCGGTAGTGAATGCCGTCAATTCAGTGCTGTGGGATTATCTTTTGATTTATGCCTTGTTGGGCATCGGTTTGTTTTTTACCGTGTATCTCGGTGCGCCGCAGATTGCTAAATTCGGTACGGCGGTGAAAATGGTGTTCGGCGGGTTGTTTAAAAAGCAAGACGGGGAAAAAGACCACAAATCGCTGTCGCAATTTCAAGCGCTTGCGGTAGCGGTGTCGGCACAGATCGGCACGGGCAATGTGGCGGGCGTGGCCACGGCGATTACGGCCGGCGGGCCGGGGGCGATTTTCTGGATGTGGCTCTCGGCATTGCTCGGCATGTCGACCATTTTTTCCGAAGCAGTGCTGGCGCAGAAATACCGCATCGTCAGCCACGGCAAATATATCGGCGGCCCTGCGTTTTACATTTCACGCGGGCTGCCGTCGAAAATCGGTTCGTCCGCGGCCAAAGTGCTGGCCGGGATTTTCTCGGTGGCGATTATTCTGGCACTCGGTTTTATCGGCAATGCAACGCAGGCAAACTCGATTGCTTCGGCGGTAACGGTGGCGTTTGACATTCCGTCGCTGGCGGTGGGAATCATGCTGGCTGTTTTGGCAGGCATGATCATCATGGGCGGCGTAACCCGTATTGCCAAAGTTACCCAGTTGGTCGTGCCGTTTATGGCGATAGTGTATATTTTGTGCGCGATTGTGATTTTATTCCGCTTTTCAAACCATATCGTGCCGATGATCCAGCATATTTTTACGGCGGCGTTCAGCCCCGCCGCATTGGGAGGCGGCTTGGCCGGTATCGGTATGCGCGAAGCCGTTCGTTACGGTGTGGCGCGCGGTTTGTTTTCCAATGAGGCGGGTATGGGCTCCACTCCGCATGCCCATGCCACCGCCGATGTGAAACATCCCGTTCAGCAGGGGATGGCGGCTTTTGTAGGGGTGTTTATCGACACGATTCTGGTGTGCACCGCCACGGCGTTGATTATTTTGCTTACCGATGCCAACCTGCTCGGTTTGAAAGGCGCGGCGGTTACGCAGGAAGCCTTCAATATTGCATTCGGCAGCTTCGGCCAAAAACTGCTGGCCGTGTGTTTGACTTTCTTTGCGTTCACCACCATCATCGGTTGGTATTATTTCGGCGAATCGAATATCCGCTATCTGTTTAAAAACAAATACCTGAGCGTATACCGCCTGCTGGTGCTGACGGCGATTGTGCTCGGCACGCTGGGCAAGGTGGATCTGGTTTGGAATATGTCGGATATGTTCAACGGCTTTATGGTGATTCCGAACTTGATTGCGCTGTTTTTATTGCGTAAGGAAGTACGGGAAGTGTTTGACGATTATCTGCGTCAGAAAAAAGCAGGGCAGGAATTGTCTTACCCTTATCAAGAGCATCTGTAAATCAATCATTATCGAAGGTACCTTCATCCTTGAGGCCGTCTGAAAAGTTTTTCAGACGGCCTCAAGTTATCCGGCCTGAAAGCAAATCAAATATCTAAGAGGCTTTGGCCGAAGAAGCCGCCTTTTTCAACGCCCGGCAGCGTGAAGAAATAGCCGCCGCCGAAGGGGCTGATGTATTCTTCCAGCGGTTCGGTATCGAGCAGTTTTTGCACGAAGATGAAGCCGTCTTCCAGATTGGCCTGATAGCAGATAAACACCAAGCCGACATCGAGTTGGCTGGCTTTGGAGAGGCCGCGCGAATAGTTGTAAGGCCGTCTGAACAGTTGGTGTTTCTTCATAAATTCGGGGTCGCGCGGGTTGGCGACGCGTATGTGGCTGTCTTTCGGAATCACTTCGCCTTCGGGGTCTTTGCTGTAATCGGGAACGTCGTTTTCATATTTCATGCCCAAGGGTGCGCCGCTGTATTTTTCGCGTCCGAAAATACTTTCTTGCTCTTGCAGCGGTGTTCTGTCCCAAAATTCGACGAAATGGCGGATGATGCGCACGGCTTGGTAGCTGCCGTTTTTCGTCCACGCGGGTTCGTCCAAGCTGTTGGCGGCGATGCCCGTCCATAGCACCTGATCGGCGGTTTTGGGGTCGGCTACGTTGGGGTTGGCAGTGCCGTCGTGGAAGCCGAGCAGGTTGCGGGCGGCGGAACCGGGTTCGGATTTGGGTAGGAAGCCGTCTATGCTCCAGCGGATGATGGCGTATTGCGCGGTGTTTTTGATGATGTCGCGCAGGGCGTTTTGGCAGGTTTCGGGGGTAAAGGCACAGATTTGCAGGCTGAGGTCGCCGTCGCTCCATTCGGCTTGCAGTTTGTCGTTGAAGAAGTCTTTCATTTCCTGCAGGTGTTTGGGTTTTTTGGCGGCCAGCCCGAAGCGTTGGTCAAACAGGCTGGCTCCGACGCTCAGGGTAACGGTTAGCCCGTCGGGGCGGATGATTTTGCCGAGTATGCCGCTGCCCGAAGGCGGCAGTTTGGCATCGCCGTCTTGCAGTTCGCCTCCTTGGGTGAGAAATTCGATGCGGCTGGTGATGATGCGGAATAGTTTTTCCAATTCTTTCGGGGTTTTGGCGAGCACGTCGAAAGCAGCCATGATGCCGAATTGTTGGTGCGGGGTGGTGATGCCTGCCTGATGTTGGCCGTAGCAGTTGTAGCTTTCTGTGGAATGCTGCATGAGTGCGGCTTTCTCTTCGTTGCGGCCTTTTTTCTCGCCCCATGTGAAACCGCCCGCGGCAGCGACAGCACCGGTGGCGGCCGCGGCAACGGCGGCTTTGAGGAAGGTACGTTTTTCGGGTTGGATAGGGGATTGGTTGTCGTTGTTCATGATGGTTTT
Organism: Neisseria animaloris; assembly: GCF_900637855.1. NCBI lineage: Bacteria > Pseudomonadati > Pseudomonadota > Betaproteobacteria > Neisseriales > Neisseriaceae > Neisseria > Neisseria animaloris. The sequence continues at coordinate 1,058,670 of NZ_LR134440.1, read as the reverse complement.
GTTACATTAATGTTTTCAGACGGCCTTTTGATGTACTGAGGCCGTCTGAAAAGGGTTGATGAAACAGAAATCAGTTAAGGCCGAGTGTGCCGCGAAGTTTGGCTAAGTCTTCGGCCAAGGCGTTAATCGGTGCTTGTAAGGTTTTACGGTCGGCTTCTGTAAGCTTGTCGTAGGTTGCAAAGCCGTCGGCGGTTTTGTATTTCGCCAAAATGTCGTTCACGGCTTTGAAGTTGGCATCGACGTTATCCAGCAGAGCTTTGTTTTTTTCGGCAATCAGCGGGTGGAACAGAGCAACGATTTTTTGTGCGCCTTCCATATTGGCGTTGAAGTCGCTCAAGTCGGTGTGGCTGTAACGGTCTTCTTCGCCGCTGATTTTGCTGTTGGCCACTTCTTCAACCAGCTCTGCCGCACCACCGACTACTTTGTTGGGCGGGAAGGTCAGCACGTCGATTTCCTGCTTGAGTTTTTTCACGTCTTGTTCGAGCTTGTCGGCCACGGCTTCAACGCCTTTGGTGGTTTTTTCGATCCACAAGGCGTGTTCGATGCGGTGGAAGCCGCTGAAGGCTGGGTCTTTGGGGCCGGCTTTAAAGTCGTCTTCACGCGCGTCGATAGCGGGGTCGAGTTCGTTAAACAGCTCGGCAATCGGTTCGATGCGCTCGTAGTGGGTACGGGTGTCGGCAAACATGGCTTTGGCTTTGTCGGTTTCGCCCGCTTTCACGGCGGCAACAAAAGCGGCGGTTTTGCTTACCAATTGGTCGGCTTCCTGTTGGACATAGGTTTTATAGTCGGCCAGCGGTTGGGCGAGTTTGGCCATATCCGCTTCGCCGCCCGCCTGTTTGAAGCCGCTGTCGGTTACGGTGAGTTTGCCGCGCGGGTTGTTGAGCAGGCCGCAGGTCATTTCGTATTCGCCGGGCAGCAGGGTAACGGTCATTTTGTCGGCAAGGCCGGGGGCGATGTTTTCACGTTCGTCCACCACCATCACGCCTTTTAAGATTTCCCATTCGAGCTTGCGGCTGCTGTTGTTTTTAATGTTGAACACCACTTCGCCGCTGGGCACGGTGAGTTCCATCGGTTCGCATTTTTCATCGTTAACCGCCATATTGAAGCTGCCGTCTTGCGCTTTGGCTTCGGCCGGTGCGCCGGATGCGGGCGCAGCGGTTTTTTCGGCTTCGGGCGGTTGGCAGGCGGAAAGGCCGAGCGCGATCAATACGGATAAAGCGGTTAGGTTCAGTTTCTTCATGTTTTACCTCTTTCTCAATTTACTGGGGATTTTCCAACAGCTGCAGCCGGTGAGCTGCCGCGTAAAAACCAATACATCACGGGAATCAGGTAGAGCAGCCACACCAAAACTTCGCCCTGCGTGGGGTGGTCGGTATAGCCGAAAAAGCCGCCGAGCAATACGCCCAGCGGGCTGTCTTCGTGCAGGATATGGGAAATGTCGAAAACGATGGTTTGCAGCCGGTTCCATACGCCCGCTTCATGCAGCGCACGTAGCGAACCGGCGAGCAGTCCGGCGGCCACAAAAATCAGAAAAACGCCCGTCCAGCGGAAAAATTTCGCCAGATTCAGGCGCATACCGCCCTGATAAACCAACATGCCGATTACAACGGCTGCCGCCAGCCCCAGCACCGCACCTGCCGGCATGTGCCAACTCGGGCTTTGTTGGAATACGGCAAGCAGGAAAAACACGCTCTCCAAACCTTCGCGGGCTACCGCCAAAAAAGCCATACCCACCAATGCCCAGCCTTGCCCGCTGCTGCGGTTTAAGGCCGTCTGAACCGAATCGTGCAGATGCTGCTTCATGGAGCGCGCCGCTTTCTGCATCCATAAAATCATGTAAGTCAGCATGGCAACGGCTACCAGTCCGATGATGCCGACGACCAATTCCTGCTGTTTTTGCGGAATTTCGCCGGTGGCGGTATGGATACCGTATCCGAGAATCAAGCACATCAACGCGGCTAACAGCACGCCCAGCCACACTTTGGGCATTAAATGACTGTTGCCCGACTGGTGCAGAAATCCGGCAACGATACCCACAATCAAAGCTGCTTCAATGCCTTCGCGAAGCATAATCAGAAAAGCAATCAACATAATTTCATTCTTGGGGGGAGATTGTTATCGGGTTATATGCTTATTTTTTTAATAATGCAAATCGTTTTTATTATTGGTTTGAAAGATGGGATGAGTGTTGGTTCCGTGAATATTTAGATATTAATTTGATAAGGGATAGTTTGCTTCAGAGGGTTAAGGGAATCGGAAATACACAGGGATATAATAGAAATAAATCCGGCAAGGTCAAGCGGATGCCTTGCCGGATATCAAGTGGGAAAACCAATGCGATTTAAAATAACGCTTCCATACGCACCAATACTCCCGCATGGTGTTTACGGTTTTCTTTGCGGTTATTGAGATAATTGATTTCGGGTTGAACAAACAGCCATTCGCGCCAAACCGGTTGCCGCCAGCCTGCAAACGGGCCGTAGCTGTTGAGTTTTACCTTTTTGTTTTTGATGTCGCCGCCCGTGTAGATGCCGTAGTTCAGGCGTTTGTGATTGGGAAAATCGTGTTGGCGGTAGAGGCTGTTGCCCCATGTCCAATGTTCGTCTTGGTCTTTGTGGTTGTATTCGATATTCAAGTGGTTGGCGATAAACGGTTTGCCGGCTTTGCCGTGGCGCACTTCCCAAGTGGTGCGGGTGTGGTGTTCGCTTTTGAGGCCGTAGCGGTAAATTTGTTCGACGCGGGTGCTGAAATCGTTGCCTAAATCCCAATCTTTACTGCCTTTCAAACGCACATATAAATCGTCGCCGGAGCGGATACCGATATCGGCATCGGTGTCTATGCCGGTGTATTTGCCGATGTCTGACCAGCGTAGTGCAAGAGATGAGTTGCTCTCACGGGTTTCGGTTTTGCTGAAGGTTTTTTGGCGGTTTTGAACGGTTTCGTCGTATAGATGACCTGTTTGCTGCGGCTCACTGTCCAACGAATCATCACCGAATACCACGTTCAGGCGTTTTTGCAGCACGGGCAGCTTCACTTTGCCGCGAACACGGGGCTTGACGGAAAAATCGTCGTGTTTGTTCCATGAGGTATCAACGATCAGGCGCAGGTTGGCAGTAGCGGGGTTGTCGGGATCGGGGTCGCCGAACCAGTCGTCCATATTATGCGCCCAGCCGCTCAGAGTGATGCGGATGTCTTTATGCCTTCTGTCCACCCAAGTATTGTGTTGTTCCTGCTCTTCGGCAGGGGCGGAGCGGGTAACCGGCACATAAACCGGTTGTTGTTCCGAGACGGCTTGCGTTTTCGCTGAAACCGGCTCTTCGGCCGGCATGTGATCAGCCCAAACGGTGAATGATGCTGCACCGGCCAGCAGGCCGAGAGAGAGGTGGTGGATAGCGCTCATGGTCTGTTTCTCCTTCTTTATCTTTATGTCTACGCGCTAGCATACTAAATTTACACCGCATTTGCCATAAGGCCGTCTGAAAAGCGGCCTATGCTAAAATAACGCCTTATTTTCAAACAGCCTCTTCATTTTCTATGCTCAACCCACACCGCCAGCTTACCGAACTCGTGCGCCTGCTTCAGGAACGCAGCTACATTTTCCCTGCCGACCCGCAACCCATTACCGAAGCCCTGCGCCACGCCGACGGCAATTCCGAAACCAAACTCAACCGCCGCGCCGAAATGATCGACAGCGACCACAAGCTGCAAGACAGCCTTGCCCGCGTCCGCAGCCTGTTTGCATGGCTGCTGCTGGCGGCTACCGTGTTTTGGCTGGTAAGTGGGTTTCTCGGCACCTTTACCCTAATGCAGCAATCGGGGCTGAACTTCTTTTTCGTGTTGGCAGGTGTGCTAGGTTTGCATACCTTAATGCTGCTGGTGTGGCTTGTCGCCGTAGGCATGCGCTTTAAACCCAACGGTTTTTTTGCCAATCCCGCCATGTGGATACGCGGCAAAGACCCCGTTAACCAAGCCATCCTGCGCCTGTATAGCGACGAATGGAGCAAGCCCGCCACCCGCTGGCTGATCGGTCAAACCACCCACCGTCTGTGGCTGGCCACCCTGCTCGGCATGCTCGCAGCCGTCGTGCTGCTGCTCACCGTGCGCCAATACACCTTCAATTGGGAAAGCACCCTGTTGAGTGACGGCACCTTCGTCAAAGCCGTGCAGGTTTTATCATGGCTGCCCGCCAGACTCGGCTTTCCCGTGCCCGATACCGAGGCCGTCTTAAACAGCCGTCTGAACAACGACATCACCGCCTCCCGACAATGGGGCGGCCTCTTAATCGGCAGCATCATCTGCTACGGCCTGCTGCCGCGCTTCGCCGCATGGCTCGTGTGCAAAATCCTTTCCCGCCGCACCCAAAGCCCGCTGCCGCTTGAAAAACCCTATTACCAACAAATCATCCAACAATGGCAGCAGCGCGTTGTCGATGCCGACACCCAAAGCGAAACCGTTACCGCCGTCGCCCCCAAAATCAGCCTCAACCAATCCCCCAAATGGGCCGTGATGCTCGATGCCGAATGGCCCGACAAAACATGGTTCAAACACATCTTAGGACAAGATTGGCTCGACAAAGGCACCGCCGACAGCCGCGATGCCGTGGCCGTCTTAAAAAACGAATTGCAGACACAGCCCGCACAACTGCTGATCGGCATCCGCGCCCGCAGCGTGCCCGACCGTGGCATTCTGCGCCAAATCACCGCTTTGGCCGAAGCCGCACAAGGTGGAGCAGTGGTGCAGTTGCTGGCGGAAAAAGACTTTTCAGACGGCCTCGAAGACTATTTAAGCCAATGGCACGCAGCCCTAACCGAACGCAGTTTGCCGTGGTTGAATCCGGCTAGGGTTAGCCAGCAGGAGCGGTTGGAGCGGGAGGCCGTCTGAAAAACAAAAAGCCGTCTGAAAAATAAATTTCAGACGGCTTTTTGTTTTTTATGGTTAAGATAAATTAATGGTAGCCCGTTATTACAACATAGCCTTTTGCGCACATACAACGCCTCAGTTTTTAGCAGTCTGTTTGCAAGATAAATTGCTAACTAAGGCTTTATGGTGGCAAAAGATTACTTGAGTCGTGGTTGTTTATTGTGAAGGTTTTTATCACAATTTGAATTTAATTAAGAAAATATATTCACTTTTTATTTGAACTACTTTTGCTTGATGGTGGATTGTTTCCTCTGCCACTGCCGGACGGATTACCTGTTTTACTCGGCCAGTTCGGATTGTTTGAACTACTTTTGCTTGATGGTGGATTGTTTCCTCTGCCACTGCCGGACGGATTACCTGTTTTACTCGGCCAGTTCGGATTGTTTGAACTACTTTTGCTTGATGGTGGATTGTTTCCTCTGCCACTGCCGGACGGATTACCTGTTTTACTCGGCCAGTTCGGATTGTTTGAACTACTTTTGCTTGATGGTGGATTGTTTCCTCTGCCACTGCCGGACGGATTGCCTGTTTTACTTGGCCAGTTCGGGTTATTGTTTTTTGCTGCACACATTTTTGTATTATCTCCTTAAATAATATGTTTTTTTTAGCTGAAAATTTTTTATAAATAAGAAGTAAATATAAATTAAAATGAAATCTAATTCAATCACAGTTGGAAAATATACCATTAGAATTAATTGTTTAGTAAGCACGGCTTTTTATACTTTATATAATATATATACATGGAAAAACCTAACCTATACCTTACAGCTCAGTTCTCACACAGGACATGTATCAAATACGCTGTCTGAAAGGAATCTCTCACGAAGAATTGGTATTTGAAGTAGGAATCAGTAAAACCTATATTTGCAAAATAGAACGGGGCAGCAGAGCGGTGTCGATTGATATAATGGGACGGATTGCAGTTGCGCTGGAATTGCCCTTAGAAGAATTGTTACAGCGTGATTTGGCAAAACTAGGCCGTCTGAAATAAATTCTGTTTATTTCAGACGGCCTAGTTTTATGGAGATATTTGATGGATTTATATTAGCTAAACTATTTACTTAGTAACACAATAGTAGGGGTGGATTGTATATCAGCCCGTGTTTACATTTCTGGAATATCTGGACAATCCTTGTAAGATTTGCCGCTGCGGGCGGATATGTAATCCGCCCCTACAACATTGCAGAGAAAAATTTTACTTGTTTATCAAATCAATTGCTTAGCAACTGTTCCGTCATGCTTGAGTTAAGTTCGAGTATGACTGTTTTGTTATTAAAATTAAGTTGATTGACTATATTAAGCCTGAAAATACTCAGAAAATTAAAAAACAGCCATCAATTCTATGTGCATTAGCATTTATACTTTTAAGTTAACGAGAATACCTTGTCGGTACAAGACCTGCAGCCTAAAATGCAGGCTGTTAATTCAATGTAAGCTTTTGCCATGCAAAATCCCCTATCCCTAGCCGTCGTCGGCCACACCAACACCGGTAAAACCTCTCTGCTGCGTACCTTGCTGCGCGACAGTCAGTTCGGCGAAGTCAAAAACGCGCCCGCCACTACGCGCCATGTGGAAGAGGCGGCGATTAGCGACGGCAGCAATACGCTGGTTTACCTCTACGACACGCCCGGTTTGGAAGATGCGGGCGGTGTGCTGGATTGGTTGGAAGCCAATACTTCCAGCCGTTCAGACGGCATCGAGCGTTTGCAGCAGTTTCTCGACAGCCCTGAAGCGGCAGGCGATTTCAATCAGGAAGCCAAAGTATTGCGCCAGCTTTTGCAGAGCGATATGGCTTTGTATGTGGTGGATGCGCGCGAGCCGGTGTTGAACAAATATAAAGACGAGCTGACTGTGCTTTCGTGGTGCGCCAAACCCGTGATGCCGGTGTTCAACTTTATCGAAGGGCAGGATTTAAGCGAATGGACAACCATGCTGGCGAGGCGCGGGCTGCATGTTTACAGCGGATTCGATACCGTTGCCTTTGATTTTGAAGGTGAAATCCGCTTGTGGGATAACCTCGCCACCATGCTGCCCGAACGCGATACGCTCGACCGCTTGATGGGGATGCGCCGCCGAGAATGGCAGAAGCTCGACAGCGATGCCAAACACGATATCGCCCATTTTCTGCTCGATGTGGCTGCGTACAAGCAGGAAATTGACGAAGACGACAACCCCGAACCTGTATTGCAAACCATGCAGGCCGCTGTGCGCCAGTTGGAACGTCAGCTTCAGCAGCAGTTATTCCAAACCTACCGTTTTTACCACAGCGAAATCGACACGGGTGAATGGGCGTTAAAAGAATTCCGCCAAGACCCGTTTGACGCGGATTTACTTAAAGAATACGGTATCCGCACCGGTACGGGCGCGGCCACGGGCGCGTTAATCGGCTTGGGTGTGGACATGGTAACGCTCGGCGGTTCGCTCGGTTTGGGCACAGCCATCGGCGGCGTGCTCGGCGGTGTGCTGCCGAACATGCAAACCATCAGCGATAAATTATCCGGCATTCAAACGCTGCATATCGACCCCGAAACCATCACATTATTGGCCGCCCGTGCTTTGGATTTGCTCAACGCGCTGCAAAAACGCGGCCATGCGGCGCAAGCCCAGATTCAGATGCTGAGCGGCAAAACGCCGTGGCAGCCTTCCAAACTGCCGTCTGAATTGAACAAAGCCAGAAGCCAGCCGAAATGGTCTGCTTTGAACACGCATTTGCCGGAGCAAAGCAGGCGCGAACGTGAGGAAGCGGCAAAGGTATTGACGAGGAAGTTATAGAAAGTAGGGGTAAGTTGTGGAAATGGTGTTGCAATGATTATTTTTAACGCATAAAAACCTGAAAATTCAATGCTGTAAGCATTTTTCCTTGTTGAAATCGAAAATAAAACAACATAAATTTGTTGTTTTTATGGTACTTTTTTAGAGCAAATCGAACAAAACCGCAAAATGAAATTGACCTGTCGTGGCGATAAAGGCAAAATGCTTTCCATCGAGTTGCTTAATGCAGCTTGATTTTTCTCCTCTATTTCTCCTTTGTAGACTTGGCGCATATCCCAAAGATATGCGCATTTTTTTTTATCTGTTTGATTTGATCTCTGAAAAGCCCAGTTTTTTAGAGGTGGAGTGAAGAAGCCCTGATGTTGTTGGTTGCAGCTGGTTTTTGTTCGCAAAAGGACATTTATTTTAGAAATAAAGCTACATAAAAAAATTAAAACGACTATATTAAGAAATATAATAAGAAAATATCTTGACGGTTATGATGTAGGGCGTGCATAATTTGCTCCGTTAGCTGGTTCGAGTAGTCAGTTAATAGTTTCTCCTCTATTTCTCCTTTGTAGACTTGGCACACATTCTATGGAATGTGTGCATTTTTTTCGACTTATTTTCTGAATCTGTTAAGTTATATTGTTTCATGCGGCCTTTGACAGGCCTATTTTTTTGTATGAAATTGTTGTCTAATTACTTGCGGTGTATTGAGGCAATGTTCGATAAACAACATTTTTCTATACGTTCTGTTCAGGCTATATCAAGCCTTTCAAACACGTTAAAATACATAATATTTTTCAGACAGGCTTATATTCGTTATGTCGGTACTTACAGAATTAATTGAAACCGAATCGCCCACAGTTGTTGCCGAAACATTGGATTTTTGCTTGCATGAATGCAGCATCGACGAAGCTCCGAGCGTGGAGGAAGTGGCAAAGTGGCGGGATATCCTGCGCCGACGCGGAGGTAAATTTGCGCGTTTGGCCGAGGTTTGCCAAACTTGGTTGGAAGAAGAGGGAGAGGACGCAGGCATCGGATAAGCGGTGCCTTTGCAAGATTTTATCCGGTTTGCGGTTTTCGATACTGACTAATGGTATTTGCTGCTTATGAACATTCCCGCCAATAAATTTTCCCTGTTTGCATTGCTGTGGTTTGCAGCGGGGGTGTATTTTTTGATATTCCGAGAGGCTGACGGTTCCGTGCCGCCGTTTGCGCATTTTGATAAAGCAGCGCATTTCGCCTTGTTTTTTGCCCAATTCTGGTTGTGCGCCAAAGCCTTTATGAGCGATCGCCGACCGATTCCTTATATTGCATTGCTGGCGGTTGCTGCTTTGCTGGCTGTGGCAAGCGAAGCGGCGCAGGCGATGTTTACCCAAACCCGCGAGGGCAGTGCAGCTGATGCTTTGGTTGATATTGCCGGGGCGGTAACGGCTTTGTGGTTGGCGCGGAAAGTTGATGCAAATGAGCCGGAATCGTCATAATAAAGATTTCAGGCCGTCTGAAAATAAGCGTGGTGCAGTTTTTGCGGGGCAAATGTTTTCAGACGGCCTCTGTCATTTCTATTTATATATGTTGGATAAGAAAGAATCATGTTATGGAACCCTTTGCCGAACGCCGTGCCAAATTACTGCAACAAATCGGCCGCAACAGCATTGCTGTGTTGTTTTCAGCACCTGAACAGCGTCGCAGCAACGATACTTCGTTCCCTTTTCGCCAAGACAGTTATTTCCATTACCTTACCGGTTTTCCCGAAACCGAGGCGGTGTTGATGCTTGACGGCACGGCGCAAACAAGTACGCTCTATTGCCGCGATAAAGATTCGTTACGCGAAACGTGGGACGGTTTCCGCTACGGCCCCGAAGCGGCACGCGAGGTTTTTGATTTTGATGCGGCTTACAGCATCAGCGAATGGAGTGACCATATTCCCGAAGCCCTTACCAACAAACGCCGCTTATATGCGCTATGGGGGCAATATTCCGAACAAGACTGCGTGCTGATGCAGCATTGGAGCCGCGTTCGGCAAGGGGCGGGGCAGCGTATTCAGGCCAATACTTATGCGCCCGACACGCTTGCCGATTTGTCGGTGTTGTTGGATGCGATGCGCTTAATCAAAGACGACAGCGAAATCGATTTATTAAGGAAAGCAGGGCAAATCAGCGCGCTGGCGCATATCCGGGCCATGCAGAAAACCCGGCCGGGTATGGGTGAATTGCAGATCGAGGCGGAAATATTGCATGAATTTATGCATCACGGCGCACGTTTCCCTTCCTATAACACTATTGTTGCCGGCGGAAAAAATGCCTGCTGCCTGCATTATGTTGAAAATAAAGATTTGCTGAGAGACGGTGATTTGCTGCTGATTGACGCGGGGGCCGAATATCAGGGTTATGCGGGCGATATCACCCGTACGTTTCCGGTGAACGGCAAATTCAACGCCGCCCAAAAAGATCTTTACGAAGTGGTGCTGGCGGCAAACAAAACCGCGATTGATGCAGTTAAGCCCGGAATCAACTGGGCAGATATTCACCGCAGTGCTTTGGCTATTCTGGTGCAGGGCATGGTGGATCTTAAACTGTTGCAAGGTTCGGTGGAGGGTAATATCGAATCGAATGCCTACCAACGTTTTTACATGCATGGTTTGGGGCATTGGGTGGGCTTGGACGTACATGATGTCGGAGGTAGGTGGTTCAACGGCCAGCCCGTATTGTTGCAACCGGGTATGTGCACCACCATCGAGCCCGGAATTTACGTGAATGCCGCCGATGATGTGCCGGAAGCGTTCCATAATATCGGCATCCGTATTGAAGACAATGTTTGCGTAACGGCAAACGGCTGCGAAGTTTATACGGCTACCGTGCCGAAAGAAGTTGCCGAAATCGAAGAAATCATGCGCGGTTGAGCGGGGCAACATGAACCGGCAAATTAAAGAAACCGTACAAACCGTACGCCGTCTGAAAAACGAACGCACGGACGAAGAACGTCTGCAAGGTTGGCAGGAGGTTTGTACGGTGAAAGGCTTGAGTGGCGAGTTTGCCGTGGCCGCAAAAATAGGCGGGGAGGCTTATACTGAAGAACAGGTGAAAATGGTTGCCGAATTGTTCGGACGCTGAGGTCGGTTTATTGTTAAGCTCACTCAGGCCGTCTGAAAACGTTTTCAGACGGCTTTATCTTATGGGCATCTGCTTTCCCGCTCCGCCAAAATTTACCTGCCGCAGGGTAATTTCCGATTGGAAAGCCTGCTTAAAAAATGTACAATCTCCAAATCTCTTTCTGACCGTTTTCCTATGTATATCGGCGCATATTTTATCGACAACCCCATCGCATTAGCGCCGATGGCCGGCATTACCGACAAACCGTTCCGCAGGCTTTGCAGGGATTTCGGGGCAGGTTGGGCGGTAGGCGAAATGCTGACTAGTGACCCGACGCTCAGACACACACGCAAAACCCTGCGCCGTAGTGATTTCAGTGGAGAAAACGGCGTTATCGCCGTGCAGATTGCCGGCAGCGATCCGTTACAAATGGCGGATGCGGCACGTTACAATGTCGAACAAGGAGCGCAGGTAATCGATATCAATATGGGTTGTCCGGCAAAGAAGGTGTGTAACGTGCTGGCTGGCAGTGCTTTGCTGCAAAACGAGCCGTTGGTGGCCGATATCCTGAATGCGGTGGTCGGTGCCGTCAATGTGCCGGTAACGCTGAAAACCCGTTTAGGTTGGCACGACGAACATAAAAATGTTTTAACTGTCGCCCGAATCGCCGAAGATGCCGGCATCGCCGCACTTGCTGTACACGGGCGCACACGTACGCAGATGTATAAGGGCGAAGCCAGTTATGATTTGATTGCCGAAGTGAAAGGCCGTCTGAACATACCTTTATGGGTAAACGGCGACATTGCTAGCCCGCAGAAAGCCGAGGCTGTCTTAAAACAAACCGGAGCGGACGGCGTGATGATAGGGCGGGGCGCACAAGGCAGGCCGTGGCTGTTTCGCGATTTGAAACATTATACGGAGCACGGCAGTTTACCCGCACCGTTAAGTGTGGCGGAATGCAGTGAAACCGTGCTGCAGCATCTTCGGGCCATGCACGATTTTTACGGCGAAACCGCAGGTGTGCGCATCGCCCGCAAGCATATCGGGTGGTATATAGACGAAATGCCCGATGGAGAAGCAGCCCGCCGTGAAATCAACCGTTTGGACAGTGCGGCAGAACAATACGACGCATTGGCTCTGTATCTGGAAAAGCTGCAAGAAAAAACAGACCGTTGGGTGTGCGGCTACCGTTGAGGCCGTCTGAAAACAGGTTCGGCCGAGAGTGTGGAGGCATGCAGAACGGCGGTTTTGAAACGGCTTGTTCGGAAAGAAAAAGCGGTGCCGTTGTTCGGGCATAATAAAAAGCAAAAATAAAAATAAACCAAGGAGAAACATCATGGATTTTTGGCAGGGCTTTTGGGTGATTACCGGCATCCATCTGCTGGCGGTGGCTTCGCCCGGGCCTGATTTTGTCTTGGTGTCGCAGCAATCGCTATGCCGCAACCGTTCTGCGGGCATTCTTACCAGTTTGGGCATTGCGCTGGGATTCGGCGTACATATGGTTTACTCGGTGTTGGGATTGACTGCGGTTGTCACCCATTCGGAAAATCTATTGCTGGCGGTAAAAATCATCGGCGGATCCTACCTGATTTACATCGGCATCAAAGGCTTGCACGTGCAAGCGCAAACCGCTACGGAAATCAGGCGGGAAGCGTTGGCAACCGAGCCGGCATTTAAAACCATACGGCGCGGTTTTTTATGTAACGTGCTGAATCCGAAAGCCGTCGTATTTATGCTTTCATTGTTTACCGTTGTGCTTTCCCCCGATATGCCTGCATGGCAACTTGCTGTTTACGGCGCATGGATGGCGGTTATCCTGTTTTTATGGTTTGCCGCTGTTTCCTGCATGCTCTCCATGCCCGCAGTTAACCGCCGTTTCCGGCGTGTCGGGCATTGGATAGACCGACTATGCGGCGGCCTGCTGGTGTTGTTAGGTGTAAAAGTGATTACCGGCCGTTGATGAAGTTTTTTCAGACGGCCTGTGTATTTGAGAGGCCGTCTGAAAAGCCTGTTTGCAATAATCAATAATAAAGAAGCTGTTATGAAAAACAATATTCCTGATATTGCTCATTGCATCGAGCAAAATTTGAAGCAGTATTTTAGAGATTTAAACGGAGAAGTGCCTTGTGCAGTTTACGACATGGTGTTGCACCAAGTGGAAAAACCACTGTTGGAATGCGTGATGTCGGAATGCGGCGGCAACCAGTCGAAGGCAGCGGTTATGCTGGGGTTGAACCGTAATACTTTACGGAAAAAGCTGTTGCAGCACGGGTTAATCGAATAATGTTCGATAGGCAGGAGGGTTTTTACCAAGAAACCGGCCTGCTTTTAATTTTTTATATTGCCTAGTCAAAAGGAAATGGAAACATGGCAGCAGTAAAAAGAGCGTTGATCAGTTTGTCTGACAAAACAGGTGTTGTTGAATTTGCCCAAGCTTTAACTAAGCTGGGTGTTGAAATTCTGTCTACCGGCGGTACTGCCAAAATGCTGGCCGATGCCGGTGTGCCGGCTATCGAAGTGGCCGACTATACTGGTTTCCCCGAAATGCTCGACGGCCGCGTGAAAACACTGCATCCGAAAATCCACGGCGGTATTCTGGGCCGCCGCGATTTAGACGAACACGTTACCAAAATGAAAGAACACGGTATCGATACCATCGACTTGGTATGCGTGAATCTTTATCCTTTTGCTGCCACCATAGCCAAACCGGGCTGCACCTTGGAAGATGCGATTGAAAACATCGATATCGGCGGCCCCACCATGGTGCGTTCTGCTGCTAAAAACTGGAAACATGTCGCCATCGTTACCGATAACGGCGACTTCGAAAAAGTGGTTGAAGAGCTGCAAAGCAACGGCGGAATATTGAGCGACAAAACCCGTTTCAACCTTTCTTGCAAAGCATTCAGCCACACCGCCCAATACGACGGCATGATTTCCAACTACTTAACCAGCGTGTCGGATGAAAAACTGTCCGGTGAGCCTGAAGTAAACGAGTTTCCGAACCAAATCAACCAAAGCTGGGTTAAAGTGCAGGAAATGCGCTATGGTGAAAACCCGCATCAGCAGGCCGCGTTTTACCGCGACCTTTATCCCGCTGCGGGCAGCCTTTCCGCATACAGCCAATTGCAGGGAAAAGAATTGTCATACAACAACATCGCCGACGCAGATGCCGCTTGGGAGGCCGTAAAAGCATTCGACCAACCCGCCTGCGTGATTGTGAAACACGCCAATCCGTGCGGAGTGGCCGTGGCAAATGATACGCTGACCGCTTACAAATTAGCGTTTGCCACTGATACTACCAGCGCATTCGGCGGCATTATCGCGTTTAATCGGGAAGTGGATGCCGATACGGTGGAAGCCGTTACCGGCCAGTTCCTCGAAGTGTTGATGGCACCTAAATTTACTGATAAAGCGAAAGAAATCATCGCAGCCAAGAAAAACGTGCGGGTGTTGGAAGTGCCTCTTTTGGTCGGAGCCAATCGCTTCGAGTTGAAACGTGTCGGCGGAGGGCTTCTGGTGCAAACACCCGATATCCACCGCATCAAGCGCGAGGATTTAAAAGTGGTATCGAAGCGCCAGCCTACCGAGCAGGAATGGCAAGATTTGATGTTTGTGTGGAATGTGGCCAAATTCGTCAAATCCAACGCCATCGTATTCGGCAAAGGCGGTCAAACCTATGGCATCGGAGCGGGCCAGATGAGTCGTGTCGATTCGACCCGTATTGCCGCGCGTAAAGCCCGAGACGGCGGTTTTGATCTAAACGGTGCCTGTGCCGCATCTGATGCCTTTTTCCCCTTCCGTGACGGTATCGATGTCATTGCGGAGCAAGGTATCAAAGCCATTATTCATCCGGGCGGTTCAATGCGTGATGAAGAGGTTTTTGCCGCTGCAGATGAGCATGATATTGCAATGGTATTGACCGGAATCCGCCACTTCCGTCATTGATGTTCAGAAACACCAAAGGCCGTCTGAAAACCATTTTCAGACGGCCTTTGGTAAAGATTGCGTATGCCGATAAGCCGAATCATTTTATAAAGCATACAGAGCCTTACGTATCGATTCAATTGATTAATAAATACTTCGCTTACACATCGGACTTGTTCTGTATATTATCATTCGGAATCTTGCCGTTCTATGTTTTAGAGAAACAACATTTTTATATATTGTTATCGTAAAAGCGTAACCGTTTTAAAAACGAACTTGAACAGAAACTGCTTTTTATGGTATAAATCGCGTTTTACTATTTTAGAAGTTTGGAGACTAACCATGGCACGAGTTTGCAAAGTGACCGGTAAACGCCCGATGTCTGGCAATAACGTATCACATGCCAACAACAAAACCAAACGTCGTTTTTTGCCTAACTTGCAATCACGTCGTTTTTGGGTAGAGAGTGAAAACCGCTGGGTTCGCCTGCGCGTATCAAGTGCTGCGTTGCGTACTATCGACAAAGTAGGCATTGATGCCGTTTTGGCTGATTTGCGTGCTCGCGGCGAAGCTTAATTTAAATATTTTGATTAAGGAATACTGCAATGCGCGATAAAATCAAACTGGAATCGTCTGCCGGTACTGGTCATTTTTATACCACTACCAAAAACAAACGTACTATGCCTGGCAAACTGGAGATCAAAAAATTTGATCCGGTAGCTCGGAAACACGTTATTTACAAAGAAACCAAATTGAAATAAAGTAATTTTGTTTCTAAATAAATATGAAAAAGCCTTTGTTTATTGAGCAAAGGCTTTTTTGTTATTTTGCAATAGGCAAAAGAAGCTGAATCAATAAAATTTGTTATCAAGATTTTGTAATTCACATAGAAACATGTGTTAAGATTATGATTTTATTTGAATAGCATAAAATGTTTTGAGTTTGTAAATTTTGTTAATTATGGTTAACAATTGTATGTGTTTTACAACAAAAAAGTTTCAGTGTGCATAGCAACAAAAACTATTGATTCTAATAAGAGTATGAACTTTAGAACTTTACCCCAGTCAGATAATTTTAATGACATTGCTGAAGTCGGTAAAATTGTTTGGTATATTAGCTTCTTAATTTAAGAAGAGAAGCTTGCGGGGAACATGATTATTAAACAAAGCTATCTCTCGACCTTTCGTGTGATGTCGTAACAGGCTGCTTGGCCGGTAACGGTCTCATTTCTAAGTTTTGTAGGGGAAGATTTATGGATAACGCCCAAAAAACCTTCAATGAGCAAAAATTTTCATTTAAACGTTATCGGAATGTAATTATTTCGATTGCATTATTTCTGTTATTTGTTTCAGGCCTAATGTTTGCAGGTTATCGTATTTCAGGACAAATCCAAAGAAGCCAATTGCAAATTGATGTGGCAGGTACGTTAAGCGATACTGTCTACGATATGTTAACGATTACTCAATCATTGCAGTTATTGAGTATGGAAAAACTTATTCCTGAGACAACTGAAGTAGAAACAAATGGCGATGCAGGCGGCAATATTGAGGCTGCAAATGATCCCGAATATATTGCATTGCAGGTTGAAAAGCAAAAGCTGTTGGATGAATATCAGAAAGTTGCTAAAAACCTCTTGAATGTATTGGATAAAGGCGGTGCTTATGATGTTGTTGAAGGATTCAACAGTGTGGCTCCCCTGAAAGTAGGGGATACACGACAGTCTTTGCAAAAAGTACAGGGTATCTGGAAAGACTACAATTCTTTAATTGACGATGCGGTCAAATATTCTGTTGCTTCAAATCAAAATATGGAGTTTGCCAGAAAGGTTTCGACATTTGCGAGCGATAACCAGGATGCTCTTTATGAAGGCATTGATGAGATTATTGTCGGGCTTAATGAAGATATTACTGAAAAAGCAGCGTTGCTGCGGTGGATTCAGATTTCGGGTATCGCTTTATCGCTTCTTTATTTCTTGTTTTTTGTCGGCTTCTTTATGCGTCGCTTAGGGAAGGCGGATTTGGCTGCCGCTGTCGCTCGGCGTGAAAATACAGAAATCATGCAAACTATTAACAACGGCCTTTTTCTGTTGGATAAAGATTTAAATATTGGTTCGCAATATTCAAGTGAATTGGAGCGTTTGTGGGGCAAGCAAAATCTTGGCGGACAGAATATGTTGAGCGTATTGTCCGACATGGTGGCAAATCCGGAAGATTTGGAGACTGCGGGCAGCTTTGTCCAACAACTATATAATCCGCGTACAAAAGAACGTTTGATTGCCAGTTTGAATCCTTTAATCCATAGTCCGATGAATGTGATGAATGAATCCGGTGTAAAAGAAAAACGCTATTTGGATTTTAAATTCAACAGGGTTTATGACAACGAAGAAATTGTGCGGGTGTTGGTTAGTGTGAGTGATGTTACCAATGCGGTATTGCTTGAAGAAAAAATTACCAAGGAGCGTGAGCAAAATGATTTGCAAATGGAAATGCTTACTTTTATTTTGAAAGCAGATCCACAATTGCTGACTGACTTTATTGAAAATACCAAGAAGCGTAACAACAACATTAATGAAGTACTAAAGCAACCCGTAAAAGCACAGGCCGAATTTTTCACCAAACTGCGGACAATTTTCAGAGAGGTGCATGGCTTAAAAGGCGATGCAAGTTCATTAAATTTACATGGATTCGTATCGATTGCAGAAAATTTGGAAACCAGTTTGAAAGAGTTGCAAAATAAGAAAATGCTTAATGGTGAGGATTTCCTAACTTTAACTGTTTCTCTGGAAGAGTTGTTTAGCCTGACACAAACTATTGAAGATTTGAATAAGCGGATTAATCATATTTCCGGTCAAGAAGGAAATACAGGCAGAGTCGGCAGATCAATAGCTGCAAGCCGCCAAGCAGCCAATCCGGAGCCAGCTAAGAGCCAATTGACGAAATATGCAGAGGAGTTGTCTCAGCGTTGTGGCAAGCGTGTCGATTTTAGCTGTTTGGGTATGGATAATATGAGCATTAATATGACTATTAAAACCCAGTTGCGTGAGTTGGCCGTGCAATTACTTCGTAATGCGGTAGTGCATGGTATTGAGAATCCTGAAATACGTTTGAATAAACATAAATTGTCTACCGGACATGTTCGGATGGAGATGAAAGAGGAAGGTGATTCTATCAGGCTGATTGTCGAAGATGACGGTGCCGGTATCAATACCGAACTTATCCGCAGCAAGTTAGTTGAACGGGGTATGTATTCGAAAGACGAAGCGGCTAAGCTGGATACCAGAAGTCTGATTCAAAAAATATTTATACATGGTTTCTCCACTATGGAAGGAAGCAATCAAGACGCAGGACGCGGGGTAGGAATGGATATTATCAGTGATCGTATTAAGCAAATGAAGGGGAGAATTGCTTTGGCAACCCGTGCAGATGCATATACACGGGTTACATTAACAGTGCCTAAACGAATATAAGATTTAAAACTAAATTTTTTGAGGAAAAATAATGCTCACAGTTATGGTTGTAGATGATTCCAACGTTATCCGTAAACGTATTACCCGCGGTTCGGAGAGTATGGAATTTGAAGTAGTTGCAACGGCGGCCAACGGTAAAGATGCTGTACAGCTATACGATATATTGCGTCCCAACTTGGTAACCATGGATCTGACAATGCCGGAAATGGACGGGCTCGCTTGTATCCAAAATATTATGGACATTGATGAAAATGCCAATATTTTAGTGATTTCCGCACTTGCGGATAAAGCTACGGGTATTAAGGCTTTGGAATACGGCGCGCGAGGGTTTCTTTATAAACCTTTTACCGACGATGACTTATTTGAGGCATTAAAGGAAATGTCAGAAGGATTGTAAGATGAAAGAAACACAATTACAGGTGTTTTTAGAAGGTGTGCAAAAGTATTTTAATCAAGTTGCCGGTGAAGAAATTTTTATTGGTACGCCTTATCTTGTTGAAAATACTATGCCGGCGGCTCAACATTATTCAGGAGTAATTACTATCTCAGGCCGTAATAAAGGGGTTGTTTATTTTACTTCTCCGGAAAACATGGTAGGGCGTTTGCTTGAGCTGATGGGGGAAAGCGATATTTCTGAAGAAAACGTTATGGATTTGGTAGGTGAGGTTGCCAATACGATTGCGGGAAATGCACGCAGTGAATTTGGCGAGAAATTTGAAATTTCCGTGCCTATCGTTATTCGTGGTGCTCCTGATGAGATTATGCTTCCTCGTCATGGCAGATCATTTGTTATTCCTCTGGAGTGGAAAAAACACCAAGCGGCTATTGTTGTAGCTTTGTATCGAAATACCCCTGGCAAGTGTTGATTTAAAAGGGGTGTATGAATCGGCCCTAAGGGTTGCATCTGAACAAACAAAATTTTAACTGTGTTTCAGATACAATACTTAGAGCCGATTTTTTACTTTTTGCTCTATATTTAGAGTGAATATTTCATGTTGTTTTACTTTGCTTCGGCTTAAGGAGAAAATTTTGTAGACTGTCGTAAAGGCAGCAACAAAATCCAGCCAATACTGTTTGTAGCTTGCCTATTTGTATGGTTTTAATTTTCACAGTTATATCAAACTTTTCAGAAGCATTTTTTCAGGCGGCAGCTATGCGGCATGCAGCACGAAAATAGTCGGGCGTTTTTTCAAATTCGGTAAGCTTGATAATTTTTGCCAATTGTTGACGGTTTTGCTGATAATGGTTTGTGAGGGTAAGGTTAAATCACAGGCAATGCAAAGGCGTGTGGTCGGATTAAGCGTAGCGACGGCATCGTTCAGTAAGGCATCATTGCGGTAAGGGGTTTCGATGAACAAATGGGTTTCGTTATGTTGGCGGGAACGATGCTCCAATGCTTTTAATGTATTGATACGTTCGATTTTTTCGGCAGGCAGATAGCCTTTAAAGGTGAAATTTTGTCCGTTTGCCCCTGAAGCCATCAGTGCCAAGAGCAAGCTGGAAGGGCCTACCAGCGGACGCACTTCAAAACCGTTGGCATGCGCCAATGCTACTAAATCCGCTCCCGGATCTGCAACAGCAGGGCAGCCTGCTTCGCTAACCAAGCCCATATTGCGCCCCTCTTGCAAAGGTTTCAATAGTTCGGGTAGGGTGCTGGGGTTGGTATGCTCGTTGAGAGTTTGCAAGTTCAGTTCGCGGATAGGCGTAGTAACGCCCAAGTGCTTTAAATGAGCCCGAGCGGTTTTTTCGGCTTCAACAACAAAGTCTGTCAAACCGGTAATTTGGGTTTGCTCGTGAGGCAGCAGGCAGGGGGTGTCCAAAGAGCCGAGCGGAGTAGGGATTAAGTAGAGAATCGGGTTCATTGTTGTTTCCGGTTAATGGAATAAAGTTTTCGGACGGCCATACTTTCGTGTAAATGCCTTTGCAGCATATTGTTGTGCTTCGTACCGTATGCATTGAATTGAATACACATTCGGTACTTTGCACGGATTTTCAGCCTGAGGGTTTATAAAATTTCCACGCCTTCTGCTTTCAGAAAATCAATCAGTTTGAAAATGGGCAGACCAATGAGTGCATTCGGGTCGATGCTGTCAATCCGTTCGAGCAAAGCTGCACCTAATCCTTCGCTTTTTGCTGCTCCGGCGCAATGCACGGCATCCGGTTCGCGTTTAAGATAACGGTTGATTTGTTCGGTACTTAATTCCCGCATAGTTACAACGGTTTTATCAACATGGGTATGGAGGCCGTCTGAAAATGTATTCAACAGCACGACGGCACTGTAAAACTCGATACGCTTACCGCTGAGTTCGGCCAGCATCTGTTGTGCTTTTGCGACGTTCAACGGTTTGCCTAATTGCTTGCCGCCGCACCATGCTACTTGATCTGCACCGATGATTAAGGCTTGCGGAAATGCCGCTGCCAGAGAGCGGGCTTTGCCGGCGGCAAGACGCAGGGCGGTGGCTTCTGGAGATTCGCCGTTTTGAGGGGTTTCGTCGAAATCAGGAGAGGCCGTCTGAAAAGATAAGCCCAAACGCTGTAACTGCTGTTGGCGGAATATCGAGCTTGAGCCTAAAATAAGCCGCAGTTTTGTATTCATGTGTGTAAAAACATTGACGTTAAACCGCTGAAATTATATCATACCCCGTTTATGTCAGACCCTAATTTGATTGACCCCGCAGCTTTCGCAGCAGAGAAGCAGAGTTTGCAAGGCAAATTTTTGCTGAGCCAGTTGGACGAACGCGTTTGGTCGCACGAATATTTTGCCGACAAGCAAGCCGAAGTATCGTTTACGCTGCAAGGCGGGCGAGACCGCTGGCAGCGTTTGTTTTTAGACTTGAATGTTAAAGGTGTTTTACCGCTGTTTTGCCAGCGTTGTATCAACCCGATGCCGTTTGAGTTGGATGAAACAAGCCGTATTGTTTTGTTTGCTGACGAAGCAAGCCTCGATGAAGCCATGCTTTCCGATGAAGAACTCGAAGGCATGCTGATTGAAAAAGAGCTGAACGTGCGAGAGTTGGTGGAAGACCAAATCCTGATGGCACTGCCGTTTTCTCCACGTCATGAGAATTGCGCTAATGCCGTGCTGGATGAAGCAAATCAGGACAAACCCAATCCGTTTGCCGTTTTGGCAGGGCTGAAAAGCAGCCGCTAACCGGTTTTACAGTTTTATATATTTTTAGGAGCTTGAAATGGCCGTTCAACAAAATAAAAAATCTCCCTCTAAACGCGGTATGCACCGTTCACACGATGCCCTGACTGCGCCTGCGTTGTCTGTAGACAGTACAACCGGTGAAGTACATCGCCCGCACCACATTTCTCCCAACGGTATGTACCGTGGCCGTAAAGTGGTAAAAGCCAAAGGCGAATAAATTTCCACTTGACCGATGAAAGATGAAAGCCAGAAGATTGCCTTTAAAATTGCAACTGCTGGCTTTTTTGCATTAATCGACCGTCGGTTGTATGAAGATGCCGTCTGAAATGCAGCCGGGCGGTTTGCCGGTATCCGAACATGAAAAAGAAAATCTGGTACACCTACGACGATATTCACCGTGTGATTAAAACCCTTGCCGAAAAAATCCAAGCATCAGGTGTGAAATATGATGCCATGATTGCTATCGGTGGAGGTGGTTTCATTCCTGCGCGCATATTGCGCGGTTTCCTCGGTATTCCAATCTATGCTGTTACCACAGCTTATTATGATAGTGAATTCCAGGGTAAAGTTACTGACAATGTTAAAAAAATCCAATGGCTTGATCCGATTCCGGAAACTCTGAACGGTAAAAATATATTGGTGGTAGATGAGGTGGATGACAGCCGCGTTACCCTCGAATATTGCCTGAACGAATTTGCCAAAGAAAATTTCGGCACGGTTGGGATTGCTGTTTTACATGAAAAAATCAAAGAGAAAACAGGTAAATTGCCGGAAGGCATGCCGTATTTCAGCGGTGTTACCGTGCAAGACTGGTGGATTAACTATCCGTGGGATGCGGAAGATATTGATGAACACAACCGTTTGGCGGTAGAAAGCCGTGATTGACGGCTCGTTTGCCTATTGTCTTTGGCAGACCTGCTAAACAGAAATAATATGGAAGAGGCCGTCTGAAACCCATCCGACAAAAAGCAAAACCCGGCATTGTATTCGGTTTGAAAAACAGACGGCGTATTGAAGCATTACATGTAACCGCGCGGCGGCATTGTCGCGCGGTTGCAGCCGGTTCCTTTATGAGCCGGTTTTCAGACGGCCTTTAAATTTGGAAGAGGCCGTCTGAAACCGTTATACGGAGAATTACTCATGATTACTTTGGCCGTAGATGCCATGGGGGGCGATGCCGGTTTGAGCGTAACCGTGCCCGGTGCCGTTTCTTTTCTCAAACAGCGCACGGATGCCCGATTGATTATGGTGGGGGACGATGCTTTGGTGCGTGAAGCATTGACGGCTGCTAATGCGCCGATGGAGCGAATCGATATTTGTCATGCCTCTCAAGTTGTGGCGATGGACGAACCGCCGCAGTTGGCGCTGAAAAACAAAAAAGATTCATCAATGCGCGTTGCCATCAACCAAGTGAAAGAAGGTAATGCGCAAGCAGCAGTATCGGCTGGCAACACCGGTGCATTAATGGCAACCGCACGTTTCGTGTTGAAAACCATTCCGGGCATCGAACGCCCTGCCATTGCCAAATTTCTGCCGTCGGCCGATAACCACATGACGCTGATGCTGGATTTGGGTGCCAATGTCGATTGTTCGGCAGACCAGTTGATGCAATTCGCCGTTATCGGCAGCGAATTGTTCCAAGCCCTGTATCCGGAAAAAGGCAGGCCGCGTATCGGTTTGCTGAATGTCGGCACTGAAGAGATTAAAGGCACGGAAACGATCAAGCAGGCGTTTGAATTGCTGCAAAGCAGCAGCCTCAATTTCGTGGGCAACGTGGAAGGCAATGCTGTTTTCAGCGGTGAAGTGGATGTGGTTGTGGCAGACGGTTTTGTCGGTAACGTTGTTTTGAAAACCATCGAAGGTGCCGTTAAGTTTTTGGGTGGCGCAATCAAACACGAATTCAAGGCCAGCTTGTTTACCAAAGCTGCCGCATTGGTGGCTTTTCCTGCTTTGAAAGGATTTAAAAACAAATTCGATCCGCGCCGCTTCAACGGAGCTATTTTTCTGGGATTGCGCGGCGTTGTGGTAAAAAGCCACGGCGGTACGGACGCGACGGGTTTTGCTTACGCGCTGGAAGAGGCTTACCATGAAGCCCGTGCCGACAGTTTGGATAAAATCGAACAGGGTGTTGCTTCGCAGTTGGCGTTACTGGCTGAAAAAAGGTTGGAAAGCGAGCAGGCGGTAATGGCTGACAATATCGAATAGTTTCTCTTAAAAGGCTTGCTAAGAAGCAGCAGGCTTTTGGTAAGAAACTGAATTTAAGGGCAGAGGCCGTCTGAAAAGTTTTCAGACGGCCTCTTGAGTATAAGGGGGTATTGATGCACAAGGGTTTAGCGTTTGCTTCGGGCTTGTAGCGCCAAATACATCATGGCGACATTAATTGAATCGTTTAACGCATCATGGCGCGGCAAATCGGGAATGCCGAGCTTTCTAATCATCGGAGCCATCCGCAAGTCGACATAGCTGTCGTAGAACTTCTTGTCGATTTCCTGCCGGTAATAGATGCTGGACACTTCAATCTGACGGTTTGGCAATTTAACACCTAGCAGGGGTTTCATGAATTTATTAACCATTGCCACATCGTATTCCAAAAAATAGCCGACTACCGGCCTGCCGCCGATGAAATGGAGAAAACGCCGCAGGGCCTCTTCAACAGGAATGCCGTCGCTCAAATCTTTCGGCCGTAGGCCGTGGATGGTTACGTTGGCGGCTTCCATCATGCCTTCGGGTTTTACCAGTGCATAAAAAGAATCGCTAGTCAGCACCCGATTGCCGCGGATTTTAACGGCACCGATGGAAATGATTTCGGCTTCTTTCACATCCAAACTGGTGGTCTCGCAATCGAAGCTGACCAATTCGTCGGGGTGTTCTTCATACAGAAAACCATATTGCGGGTCGGTCAGCTTTTTACGTTCCCGTGCAAGCAGAAAGTGTTCGATAAATTTCATTTCCGCCTCCTAGGTATTCAGATGGAAATGATGGCGGATAACGTTTTTGAAACGTTTTACCACTTGCAAAGCCTCTTTGAGCAAGTCGCGTTCTAAGGTCGACAGGCTGTGCACGTTTACCTGATTCGGTTCTTTAACCTGCCCGTTATGCAGTGAGAGCAGGCCGGCTTTCAAGCGGAGTTCCATTAAATAACGTTGGGTTTCGGCGATGTCTTTGCCGAGCTGTTCGTCTAATACTTTGAGTTGAACTAGTTTCTGGATGCGCTCGAAAGTATTGGTTTCGTCAAGCCTTGCTTCCAAACTTAACGCACGTACGCCGTGCACCACGGGGAAGAGGCCCATTTTTTTGATGTCCATTTTTTCGGTGGTTTCACGGCGCAGCAGTTGCGAGAAAAAACCTTGTCCGTGGCTGTCGAACTGTTCTACCGCACGTGCGAAGGCCATCAGCATACCTGCATCGTTATTTAACCGTTTATGTAGGTGCGCCCTGACTTCATTGAGCAGCGAAGCATCGCCGGCGACTGCTTTGGCATCGACAAAGATGGCCAGATTCATCATGTTTGCGGGGTTGGGCAAGGCGCACCAGCTTGCAACCGTTTTTTTGAATTCGGGCAGTGTTTTGCGCCATTCGGGGTTGTTGGCCATGATGCGGCCTTTGCATGGCGGGTAGCCTAAAAGTTCCAATGTGGCGGAAAATGCTTCGGCGGCTTGGGCAGCCGCTTCGGTATCTATGCCTTCGCGCATAATCAGGGCGTTGTCTTGGTCGGTTTTCAGCACTTGCTCTCCGCGTCCTTCCGAACCCATGGCCACTAAGCATGATTGCCCGTAAATTTCAGGTGGGGCAATCATGCTCCATGCTTTTTCAAACAGGCTGCTGTTCAATACCTGCATCAGTTGTGCCAGCTGCGGTGCGCGTACGCCGTTTTTGCGTAATGCTTGAATCGAATCGTTCATCTGTGCGGCGATGGCCACCAATTCATCTATGCTTTGGGCACGCTCCAGCCGCTGTGCAACGAGATGGCTGTGGTTGGATACGTAGGCGAGAATGTCGATCTGTTCCAATGCGCCGATAACTTCGCCGTTGTCTTCCACGATAACGCGTTGGATATGAAACTGGGTCATGCGTAATAAGGCGTTGAATATAAAGTCGTCGCTGTCTATTGAGATTAAGTCGAATGTGGCCCATTTATGCGCGGGATCGTCGCTTGGTGTACCGGCGATTACGATGTTGCGGAATACCGATTCGGTGAGCAGGCCGATACGCCCTTCATGGCGCACCAGCAACGATTTGGTTTTACTGTCGTGCATGGTTTGCGCTGCTTCGAGAATGGTGGCGGAGCCGTCAAGCCAAGCAGTATTGTGGCGGTAGGCATCACGCACTTTGGCGGTGAAGAGGCTGGCGAACTCGTCTTCGTTTGTATTGCCGGAAAGGCTGGCGAATTTTTCCGCCACCGAAGCATAAAAATAAGCGCCGAATTGGGCGTTGGATTCCATAATTTCGGTAACGGCAGCTTTGGGAATTGTGTACACCAATGCTTGCTCCGCCACCACAAACTGGTTTTGGCTTGTACCTTCTACTAAGGCACGGGCTTCGAAAGTATCATGCGGGTGGTAGAGTGCGACCACCTCACCGTCGCTGCCGATTTCTTTAACCAATCCTTTAATCACAACGTAAAGATGTTCGATCGGCTGTTGCGGGCGAATGATAGTTTCGTCGTCGTCGAAAAAAGCGATATCGACCGATTGTTGCAGCAGTTGGCGTTGGTTGAGGTTGAGGCTGTCATAAGGTGCGTAGCCGAAATCGAACCTATCCATATCTCTCTCCTTTGTTATTTGTTTTTTATAAAGAATTATATTTTTCGTTCAATTATGCCACGTTTGCCGGATAAAGAGCAGGCCGTCTGAAAAACGATTTTTCAGACGGCCTGTTTGGTGCTTGAGTTGAGAAAGGGAATTAACGGTTAACGCTTGATTTCAGATGGCCGTAACCTTCGGCATCCATTTTATCCAGCGGGATGAAACGCAGGCTGGCACCATTGATGCAGTAACGCAAACCGCCTTTGTCTTTCGGGCCGTCGGGGAACACGTGGCCTAAGTGTGAATCGGCAGCACGGCTGCGTACTTCGATGCGGTGCATGTTGTAGCTTAAGTCATCGTGCTCGGTAACGGCGGCCTGTTCGATCGGACGGGTAAAGCTAGGCCAGCCGCAGTGGGAGTTGTATTTGTCGGCGGAGCTGAACAGAGGTTCGCCGCTAACGACATCCACATAGATACCCGGGTCGAACAGATGGTCGTATTCGTGGCTGAAGGCATATTCGGTGCCGCTTTTTTGGGTAACGCGGTATTGCTCGTCGGTCAATATACGTCTCAGCTCGGCATCGCTCGGTTTACGGTAAGTGGCGGCATTAAAACCTTTTTTGGTTTGCGGTGCGCTTTTACCGGGCAGCGGCTCGTCGGCTTTGCGGATATCGATATGGCAGTAGCCGTTGGGGTTTTTAATCAGGTAATCCTGATGATATTCTTCTGCTTCGTAGAAATGTTTCAACGGCAGGTTTTCCACAACCAGCGGTAGGCTGTATTTGGTTTGCTCTTTTTTTAAGGCGGCCTCTACCACTGCTTTTTCGGCAGGGTTAGTATAGTAAACACCGGTGCGGTACTGTGTGCCGCGGTCGTTGCCTTGTTTGTTGAGGCTGGTGGGGTCGATTACGCGGAAATAGTATTGCAGGATATCGTCGAGGCTGAGTTTGTCGGCATCGTAGGTAACTTTTACGGTTTCGGCATGGCCGGTATCGCGGTAAACCACGTCTTCATAAGAAGGGTGGTCGGTTTTGCCGTTGGCGTATCCGGATACTGCATCGACTACGCCGGGTACACGTTGGAAGTAGGCTTCCAAGCCCCAAAAGCAGCCTCCGGCCAGGTAAATGGTTTTGGTATTGATCACGGCAGATTCCTTTTTCTTATCGCTCGGTTTGTAGAATTGGGTTTGCAGACGGCCTATGTCGGCATCTGGGTTTTCTATCAAGGCCAAAGCCTGTGCTTCATTAATACTGCCTTTAACGATGCGGGCGACTTCGCCTTTTTTATTGAGTACGGCCCATGACGGATAAACGCTGATGTTCAGGCTCTTGGCAATTGTGCCGCCGTCATCTGTAATCACCGGCAGTTTGGGGTAGTTCAGGCCGGCATACCATTGCTGGAATTCCCCCGGTTTTTTCTCGCCAAGAAAGCCGGGAGAGGCCACGGTAATCAGATTGGCCGTCTGAAAACGGCTGTCTGTTATCCATGACTCGGTATGCCCTAGCTCAGATAGGCACAGCGGGCACCAGCTCGCCCAAAATTTAATTAATGTAGGTTTGTCTTTTTTCAGATAGTTTCCGGCGGGTTTACCGTGGGTGTCGTGCAGCTTTTGCAATACTTGCGGCACGGGCGCAGCGGCAGCGGATTGTGTTTGCGGCAGTAGTGTGGCCGTAGCGGCGGCCAGTGCTGCAACAATGGTAAACACTTTCCAGCCGGAGCGTTTGGGGGAATTCATGATGTTCTCCTGTCTATGGGAATTCTATCTATCTACAGAAGACGGTTTGTGCGGTAAATCCTTACATTAAGGCTTGTAAAGTAGATGGTTAACATTTTTTAGGAAAAGTTGGCAGTATGGAAAACGCTTTCGGACGGTTTTGCCGAAAAGGATGAAAATTAAGGCCGTCTGAAATACTGTTTCTCAGACGGCCTCTCAAGTATAAAAGTTCTTTTTATCAAATCCGGCATACGCGGCATTGCGGGTTTTTCTCAAAAGGGAAACGTTGCCATTCGTTATTCAGGGCATCGTAAACCAAAAGTTCGCCGTGTGCCTCGCGGCCGGTGCCGATAAGGATTTTCAAGGCTTCGGCAGCTTGTGTGGTGCCGATGATACCGACCAGAGGCGAAAATACGCCGAACACCGAGCATGCTCCGTCGTTGGCATGGTTGCCGTCGAACAGGCAGGCATAACAGGGCGCATCGGGCAGGTCGGGGCGGTAAACGGCAATCTGGCCTTCAAAACGTACGGCGGCTCCGGAAACCAACGGAGTGTGTGTGGCAACGGAAGCTCGGTTGACGGCCAGCCTCGTGGCAAAATTGTCGCAACAGTCGAGCACGATGTCGGCTTCCCGCATCAATTCGGTTAAACGGGCTTCGGTTAAGCGTTCGTTTAAAGCAGTGATGCGGACGCGGTTGTTAAGGACGTTCAGACGGCCTTTCATCACTTCGGCTTTGCTTTTGCCGATGTCGCCCTCCGTGAAGGTGATTTGGCGTTGCAGGTTGGTGTCGTCTATGGTGTCGTTGTCGGCAATGGTCAAATTGCCTACTCCCGCCGCAGCCAGATAGGGCAGGGCGGCCGCGCCCAATCCGCCGCAACCGACAATCAACGCACGGGCATCAAGCAGCTTTTGCTGGCCTTCTATGCCGATTTCGTCGAGCAGAATGTGTCGGCTGTAACGCAGGAGGTCGCGGTCGTCCATGAGGGAGTTTCGATTTTGGTTTTAGTAGATGAGGTTTTCGAGGCTGTTGTCGAAAACAAACGGGCCGCTCTTGCCGCCGGTTTTTTCTTCAAGGTGGATTTGGGTAATCACCATGGCTTTATCGACTGCTTTGAGCATGTCGTAGATGGTAAGCAGGGCGATGTTGACACCGGTAAGGGCTTCCATTTCCACACCGGTTTTGCCTTCGGTGCTGGCGGTTACGGTAGCTTTGATGCGTGCCAGATCGGTATCGATTTCAAAGTCTACGCGAACGTGGGTAAGTGCAATCGGATGGCACAGTGGAATCAGAAAGCCGGTTTGTTTGGTGGCCTGGATGGCGGCAATGCGGGCAATGCCGAGCACATCGCCTTTTTTTGTGGAACCTTCGACAATCAGTTTTATGGTGTCGTGGCTCATATTGATGTAGCCGCTGGCACGGGCGATGCGTTGGGTGGGCATTTTGGCTGCAATGTCTACCATGTGGGCTTCGTTGCTTTCGTTGAAATGGGTTAGGTCGGTCATGATGTTTCCTGAATGTGTTTTGATTGAAAGGCCGTCTGAAAATACCGGCGGCAAATTGGATGATATTTTAAGGCATTTTCGGCCTGCCGCCTACGGAGTCGGCAATTTATGGAGTATTTTTTATGCAGAAACAAACGCTTTTTCAGACGGCTTCCAATGTTTTTTCAGATTTAAATCAAATTACAAAAAACTACATTGCTGACAATTCTAGTGTGATTGAATACCCTGTTATAGAATAATTTCGTTCGGCCTTACTATTTTATTAAGAAAGAAACAGATATGCAGCTTCACATCCTCAATAATCCGAAAGATGCGGCACTGGCCGCCGATGCAGCGTTTCTGAAACAGGCGTTGTTCAAATTGTTGCAAAATGAAACGACCGATGCGGTGTTAAACACGGTAAAAGCATTGTCCGACGCGGAAGACAGCAGTGCGGTCATCGAAAAAATATTGCCGCAATTGGACGAAAAGCAAACTCAAAACCTGATTATTGCCTGCGGCATGTTCGCCCAGATTTTGAATATTGCCGAGGATGTGCACCACGAACGCCGCCGTTTAGCACATGAAAGTGCAGGGACGAGTGCGGCAGAAGGCAGTTTGGTGGAAACGGTACGCAAGCTGCGCAAACATCAAATTGATGCCGAAACCCTGCAAAAACAATTGGATCAAACGCATATCGCCGCGGTATTGACCGCGCATCCTACCGAAGTGCAACGTCAGGCTACTTTGAACTTTCACCGCCGCATCCGTATGCTGCTGCCGCAACGCGAGTTCTGCCGCAGCGCGGAAGCTTTGGAAGAGCTGCAACGTGAAATCGACACGTCGCTTTTGGCTTTGTGGCAAACCAGCGAAACCCGCCATTTCAAAATCACGGTAAAAGATGAAATCAACAACGGCGTGTCAATTTTTCCGCTGAGTTTTTTCTACGCGCTGCCCAAACTCTACCGCTCGATGGAAAAAACCTTTCAAACCGTGTGGTCCGATATCCGCATTCCCGATCTGCTGCAAATCGGCGGCTGGATAGGCGGCGACCGCGACGGCAATCCGTTTGTTTCCGCCGACACCTTGCGCCATGCGTTTACCCGTCATGCCGATACCGTATTCCACTATTACCGCCGCCAGTTGGGCGAGCTGTATCAGGACCTGCCGCTGTCGGTGCGCAGGGTGCGGGTGAATGAGGGCGTAACGGCATTGTCCGCCCAATCCCCCGATACCGCCATCGCCCACGAAGAAGAGCCGTACCGCCGCGCCATCGCCTACATCATGGCGCGCTTAATCGGCAAAGCGCATAAACTCGGCCTGACTTTGGGGTGCCGTTTCGGCACGCTGGAGCCGTATCCCGATGCCGAAAGTTTTATTGCCGATTTGAAAACATTGCAACAATCTTTGAGCGACAACGGCAGCGAGTTGCTGGCCGGAGCGCGCTTGGCCGACGTTATCCGCACCGCTTCGGTGTTCGGTTTCTTCATGATGCCGCTCGATTTGCGCCAACATGGCGGCAAACACGCCGAAGTGGTGGCCGAATTGTTCCGGCATGCCGGATTGGAAGATTACGAGGCTTTGCCGGAGCAGGAAAAACAAGCCGTTTTATTGCGCGAACTGCAAAACCAACGCCCGCTTTACAATCCCTACACCGTATACAGCGAACACACGCGGCACGAGCTGGCGATTTTCCACGAAGCGCGCAAAATCAAAGACGAGTTCGGCGAAAAAGCCATCAACCAAAGCATTATCTCCAATGCCGAAGCCCCCAGCGATTTGCTGGTGCTGGCCTTGCTGCTGAAAGAGAGCGGTTTGCTGGTGTTGGAAAACGGCAAACCTGTGAGCCGCATCAATATCGTGCCGCTGTTCGAAACCATAGAAGCGCTCGAAAACGCCTGTGCCGTGATGGAAACCATGTTCAACCTGTCGTGGTATCGCGATTTGCTTGTCGGCCGCGACAATATTCAGGAAATCATGCTCGGCTATTCCGACAGCAATAAAGACGGCGGCTATGTGAGCAGTTCGTGGGAGCTGTATCAGGCGGAACAAGGCTTAGTGGTGCTTTTCGCCCGCTACGGCATCAGAATGAGGCTGTTTCACGGGCGCGGCGGTAGTGTCGGACGAGGCGGCGGCCCTTCTTACCAAGCAGTGCTGGCGCAGCCGCAGGGCAGCGTAGCGGGGCAGATACGCATTACCGAGCAGGGCGAAGTGATCAGTGCCAAATACGCCGACTTCAACAACGCCCACCGCAACCTCGAAACACTGGTTGCCGCTACGCTCGAAGCCAGCTTGCTGCCAAACCAAAAAGACCCCGACGGCAACCTGATGCAGGCATTGTCCGACAGCGCATTCAAGCATTACCGCGCCTTGATTACCTGCGACGGCTTCATCGACTATTTCCTGCAAACCAGCCCGATCCGCGAAATCGCCACCCTCAACCTCGGCAGCCGACCCGCCAGCCGTAAAACACTGGCGCGCATTCAAGACCTGCGTGCGATTCCGTGGGTATTCTCATGGACGCAAAACCGCTTGATGCTGCCCGCGTGGTACGGCTTCGGCAGCGCGGTGGAAGAGTTGTGCCGGCAAGATGCAGGCCGTCTGAAAGACATGCAGCAGCACGCACAAGACAACCCCTTCTTCCAAGCCATGTTGTCGAATATGGAGCAAGTGATGGCGAAAACCGACTTGACGTTGGCGGAAAACTACGCCGGTTTGAGCGAGTCGCCGCAACGCGCCGCCGAAATTTTCGGCATGATTAAAGAAGAATACCTCAGAAGCCGCAAAGCCCTGTTGGATATTCTGCAAACCGGCGAACTGCTCAGCGACAACCGCAGTTTGGCCCGCTCGCTGGCCTTGCGGATGCCGTATCTGAATGCCCTCAACGGCTTGCAGGTAGCCCTGCTCAAACAGCTGCGCAAAGACCCCGAAAACCCCTATCTGCTGCAAATGGTGCATCTCACTATCAACGGAGTCGCACAGGGTTTGCGCAATACCGGCTGATGCGGAAACATTCGACAGAGGTCGTCTGAAAACAGGAATACGGTTGGTTTTCAGACGGCCTCTGCAATCAAAAAATGCTATCATACATGCCCGAACCCGTAAGATTAAAAGGAAACCGCCATGCCCCTGCTCGACAGTTTCAAAGTTGACCACACCCGTATGCACGCTCCCGCCGTGCGTATTGCCAAAACCATGCAAACGCCGAAAGGCGACAACATTACCGTTTACGATCTGCGCTTTTGCGTGCCGAATCAGGAAATCTTGTCCGAAAAAGGCATTCACACGCTGGAGCACCTTTTCGCCGGCTTTATGCGCGAACATCTGAACGGAGTAGATGTGGAAATCATCGACATTTCCCCGATGGGCTGCCGCACCGGTTTCTACATGAGCCTGATCGGAACCCCCGACGAGCAAAAAGTTGCCGACGCATGGCTGGCTTCGATGCGGGATGTGTTGAACGTAAAAGACCAGAATCAGATTCCCGAACTGAACGAATACCAATGCGGCACTTACCAAATGCACTCGCTGATTGAAGCGCAAGGCATCGCCCAAAACGTGCTGGACCGCAAAATCAGCGTAAACAAAAACGAAGATTTGACGCTGGACGAAAGTTTGTTAAAAGAGTAAGAAGCTGTTTGAATGGTGAAGAGGCCGTCTGAAAACACTTTTCAGACGGCCTCTTTCACAACTAGCCTATGCTTAAGCTTTCAGCACGGCTTTTACGGTGTTTACCACATTATCAACGGTAAAGCCGAATTCTTTGAACAGCAGTTCCGCCGGAGCCGATTCGCCGAAGCGGTCAAGGCCGACTACGGCACCGTTCAGACCGACGTATTTGTACCAGCCGTCGGTAACGCCTGCTTCAACGGCGATACGCGGCAGGTTTTGCGGCAACACGCTGTTGCGGTAGGCGGCATCTTGCCGGTCGAATACGTTGGTGGAAGGCATGGAAACGACGTTTACGGCAATGCCTTGTTCGGCCAATGCTTCTTGCGCGTTCAAAGCCAACTCGACTTCGGAACCGGTGGCGATTACCACGGCTTGGGCTTGGCCGTTTTCGGCTTCGCTAATGATATAGCCGCCGCGTTTAATGCTGTCCAACTGGGCTTGGCTGCGCGGGATGAACGGCAGGTTTTGGCGGCTGAAAATCAGGCAGCTCGGATGGTCGGCGGCTTTGGCGGCTTCTGCCCATGCCACCAACGATTCGGCGGTGTCGCACGGCCGCCATACGGCCATGTTGGGAATCAGGCGCAGGGTGGCGGTTTGCTCGACAGGCTGGTGGGTGGGGCCGTCTTCGCCGAGGCCGATTGAGTCGTGGGTAAACACGAAAATCGGGTTGATTTTCATCAGCGAAGCCATGCGCAGAGCGTTGCGGGCGTATTCGCTGAACATCAGGAAGGTTGCGCCGAAAGGTTTCACGCCGCCGTGCAGGGCCATGCCGTTCATAATGGCGGCCATGCCGAATTCGCGCACGCCGTAGTGGATATAGTTGCCGCCGTTTTCGCCGGTTACGGCTTTGCTTGCCGACCAATCGGTAAGGTTCGACGGGGTAAGGTCGGCAGAGCCGCCTACAAATTCGGGCAAGACTTTGGCGAGGATTTCAATGCTGTTTTGGCTGGCCTTGCGGGTGGCGATTTTTTCGGCTTTGTCGCACACTTCTTTTAAGGCCGTCTGAACATAGGCATCGAAGTTTTCAGGCAGTTTGTTATCCATGCGGCGCACGAACTCGGCGGCTTCGGCGGGGAATTTTTCTTGATAACGGGCGAATTTTTCGTTCCATTCGGCTTCGAGTTTCGCGCCTTTTTCTTTGGTGCTCCACGCGGCGTAAACGTCTTGCGGGATTTCAAACGGACCGTGGTTCCAGCCCAAATGTTTGCGGGTGGCTTCGATTTCTTCGTCTCCCAACGGCGCACCGTGGGTTTTGTGGCTGCCTTCTTTGGTGGCCGCGCCTTTGCCGATTAAGGTTTTGCAGCAGATGATGGAAGGTTTGCCGGTTTCGGCTTTCGCCGCTTCGATGGCCGTCTGAATGGCGGCGGTGTCGTGGCCGTTTACGTTCGGCACCACATGCCAGCCGTAGCTTTCAAAGCGTTGCGGAATGTTTTCGGTAAACCAGCCGTCCACTTTGCCGTCGATGGAGATATTGTTGTCGTCGTAGAGCACGATCAGTTTGCCCAAGCCCAAAGTGCCGGCCAGCGAGCAGGCTTCGTGCGACACGCCTTCCATCAGGCAGCCGTCGCCCAAGAATACATAGGTGTGGTGGTCGACGATATCGAGGCCGTCTTTATTGAATTCGGCGGCAAGGATTTTTTCGGCCAACGCCATGCCCACTGCGTTGGCAATGCCTTGTCCCAACGGGCCGGTGGTGGTTTCCACGCCGTCGGTGTAGCCGTATTCGGGGTGGCCGGGGGTTTTGCTGTGCAGTTGGCGGAAGTTTTTCAGGTCTTCAATGGATACGTTGTAGCCGGTAAGGTGCAGCAGGCTGTAAAGAATCATCGATGCGTGGCCGTTGGAAAGGACGAAACGGTCGCGGTTGTAGAATTTGGGGTTGGCGGGGTTGTGGTTTAAAAATTTCGTCCACAGCACTTCGGCCATTTCAGCCATGCCCATCGGCGCACCGGGGTGGCCGGAATTGGCTTTTTGAACTGCGTCGGCGGAAAGAAAACGGATGGCATTTGCCAGTTGAGAAGCCATTTGGATACCTTTGTTGGTTAGGAGTGGAAACAGTTTTGATTATCGCTTGATTCGACCGTGGTTTCAAGGCAGTTTCAGACGGCCTCTTGCATGGATTGAGGCCGTCTGAAAAGAAAAAAGCCGTTTGAAACGGCTTGGGTTCGAACGGGCTGCGGCCGGTGTTTCCGCAAAGGTTTCAAAGAGCTTTCATTGTCGGATATCCGGGATTTAATCAGAGAGGCCGTCTGAAATTGTTTTCAGACGGCCTCTTACTAAGACGGATTGCCGCGGCGGGTTTAGAAATCCTGCCCCGAAAACCATAAAGCTCCCAAAGTAAGCACGGATATGCAGCTAATCAGGATAATGATATTTAAAAAGAACATAGACATAACGACCTCCGTATGATGGTAAATGCCGTTTGCTGCGAAATAACCGTTAAATACGGCGGTAATGTTGCATCGGCTGCAAATTACTTGGTCTGAGTGTTTGCCCGTATCGTTTTTCGATTATCCGTTTGAAACGGCTTATTGTTTATTATGGGAATATTGCAACTACATCATATCAATAAAGTCTATACATATCTTTACTTTTTACTCAAATTTCCAATGAGAAAAATACAATTATTATCAATAACTAAATCAAAAATAGAATTGAATGCTTTTACAAATCTTAAATATTTAAGCGGTTCTTACGGAATGGTCGGCCGGGGTGTAGCGCAAGTTGTGTGTAAGCGGTTCTGTTGCAGTTACAAATGCTTGTAAAAACGGCTGAAAGCGGGCGGGTGGCGGAGAAATTCGGTTTTTTTACTGTCTTTTGTAGAAAAGCAGGGGCGATTCACTATAATGCTGTGTCGATAAATTTCAAACGGTATCCGCATGCTGCCTTTACGCGCTTATATCCCGCCTTTTCCTCGGTTGCTTGTCCTTTTTCTGGGCATCGTTATTCCTTTGGTTATTGCCGGTTTTATCGCCGACGACATCAGAGCCCAGCAGCATTTCGTTTTCGAGCAGCCGCTGATGATGTGGGTGCACGAGCATGCGGGTGAGGCTTTTACACCTGTTGCCATTGTGTTGCATCATCTCGGTAAAAGCGCCGTTGCCATACCGATTACCGTATTGTTTGCATTGTGGCTTTATTTGCGCAGGCGGCGCGGTTATGCTTTATTCGTGCTGTTGGGAGCGGCTTTGTCTACTGCAGTTATGTTTATCGCCAAACAGTTTTTCAACCGCCCGCGCCCTGAATTCTGGCCGCGTATCGTCGAGGAAACCAATGCTTCTTTTCCCAGCGGACACAGCACGTTTGCCGCTGCCATTGCTACTTTGATTGTATTGGTGTATTGGTATTCGCCTTATCGGAAATACATTATCGCCGCAGCGGTTGCATTTACGCTGTTTATGGGCTTTTCGCGCATCGTTTTAGGTGTACACTATCCTACCGATGTATTGGTGGGCTGGATTACCGGTGTCAGCACCGTGCTCGGCCTGCATCTTGTTTTATTCCGTAAGCTGCCCGAATCTACATGACAAACCTGCCTCCGCTTCACACTCCCCTCTGGCTGCGCAGCGGCAATCTTGAAACTTTATATGCCAAAACGTTGCAGTCTCCGCCGCCTGCCTACCGCCGCGAACTGTTGCCCGACAGCACCGGCCAAACGTTGGTGGCTTATGATTTTATCGACAGCCCACGTACCGATGCTCCGTTGGTTGTGTTGTTCCACGGCTTGGAGGGCAGTAGCCGCAGCCATTACGCCGTCGCCTTGATGCAGGTGGTATTGGAAAAAGGGTGGAACGGTGTGGTGGCGCATTTCCGCAGTTGCGGCGGCGTGCCTAATACCGCGCCGGTGTTTTACCATTCTGGCGACACGGCCGAAATCAAGTTTATGCTCGATACTTTGGCGGCGCGTTACCCGCATATTTACGCCGTCGGCGTGTCGCTCGGCGGTAACGTGCTGGCGAAATATCTGGGCGAGCAGGGCGGCTGTGCCGTACCGAAAGCTGCTGCAGTGGTGTCCGCTCCCGTAGATTTGGCCGCCGCAGGTGCCCGTTTCGACAGCGGCATTACCCGTTTGCTCTACACCCGTTATTTTCTCGGTTCCCTCTTGCCGAAAGCCCGCGCCAACGGTTTTCATACCGATAAATTGCAGCAGTGCAAAACGCTGGGGGATTTCGACGATTTTTTCACTGCTCCGTTGCACGGCTTTGCCGACCGATATGACTATTACCGCCGTGCCTCGTGCAAGCCGTTACTGCCGGAAATCCGAATACCTACTTTATTGCTGAACGCCGTCAACGACCCGTTTCTGCCTTCCGAAGCGTTGCCCGACCATACCGAAGTTTCCCAATACGTTACGCTACTGCAGCCGCCGTATGGAGGGCATGTCGGGTTTGTGAGCGGCAGCGGCAAAGGCCATCTGAATTGGCTGCCCCAAACCGTATTGGCTTATTTTGAACAGGCCGTCTGAAAACTTACCGCCGCCGCCAAAATAACCTTTACGGCGGCTGTTACCGCAATCGTTTTCCGACTCAAACCAAGCTTCCGGCTTACTATAAAAATGCCGTCTGAAAACCTTTACTTCCCTCTTACTTGCTTTATCGCAAAGCAGCACAGGAAAACGTTATAATTTATTACTTTTGAATGGATTTGTTATAAAGTTATTTTGTTGCCGTCTGAAACTGTGAGCGGAACCGCATAATAAATTAAAGCCGAGATGCTTTGACATGAAAGGTTTGGTTAGGCAACAGCCGTTTATTGTCTTTTGGGAGATTTCGAATGCCTGAACAAAACCGATTACTTTGCCGGGAATTGAGCCTTTTAGCCTTCAACCGCCGCGTGTTGGCACAGGCACAGGATACGCGCGTGCCGCTGTTGGAGCGGTTGCGCTTTTTGTGCATCGTTTCATCGAATCTGGACGAATTTTTTGAAGTCCGCATGGCGTATTTGAAACGCGAATTGAAACAGCGACCCAACCACATACTCGACAGCGGCCGTACTCCGGCCGAAACCATTGCCGCCGCTACTCGTGAAGTGCGTGCTTTAATACGCGAACAATACGCTTTGTTCAATGAAGAGTTGCAACCGGCGTTGAGCAAAGAAGGCATCCATTTTTACCGCCGCCGCAACTGGACACCCGAACAAAGGGAATGGATCGAAGACTACTTCGCTCGCGAGTTGCTGCCGATTCTTACTCCCATAGGCCTCGACCCTTCGCACCCTTTTCCGCGCCCGCTGAATAAATCGCTTAATTTCGCCGTCGAGCTGGTCGGTACCGATGCGTTCGGCAGGGCTTCAGGCATGGCAATTGTGCAGGCTCCGCGTATTTTGCCGCGCGTGCTGCAACTGCCGAAAGAGGTTTGTAACGGCGATAACGGCTTTGTGTTTTTGTCGTCGATTTTGCACGAGTATGTCTACAAACTTTTCCCGGGTATGGATGTAAAAGGCTGCCATCAATTCCGCCTTACCCGCGACAGTGATTTGACGGTGGACGAAGAAGATTTGAAAAATCTGCGGGCGGCGATTCAGAGCGAATTGCAGGATAGGGAATACGGAGATGGCGTGCGTTTGGAAGTGGCGGAAACCTGCCCTGCACATATCTATGAATTTTTGTTGAGTCATTTCAAATTGGAACCGTCCGAGCTATATCAGGTTAAAGGCCCGGTAAATTTGGTGCGGCTGATGGCCGTGCCCGATATGGTAGACCGTCCTGACTTAAAATTTCCTCCTTATGTCGCGGATTTACCCAAACACTTGAGTAAAAACGAATCGGTAATCGATGCGGCTGCCAAAGCGCCGGTTTTGCTGCACCACCCTTACCAATCGTTCGAACCTGTTGTCCGCTTTATCCGTGAAGCCGCGGTAGATCCGGATGTGGTGGCGGTGAAAATGACGATTTACCGCACCGGCAGTACGTCCGAACTGGTAAAGGCTTTGTTGAAAGCCACGCATGCAGGCAAGCAGGTTACAGTAGTGGTTGAATTGATGGCGCGTTTTGATGAAGCCAATAACGTCAACTGGGCGCAACAGCTTGAAGATGCCGGAGCACATGTGGTTTACGGTGTGTTTGGCTATAAAATCCATGCGAAGATGGCTTTGGTAGTGCGCCGTGAAGAGGGAGTGCTCAAACGCTATGCGCACTTGGGCACGGGCAACTACCACCAAGGTACGTCGCGGATTTATACCGACTTCGGCTTGATTACCGCCGATGAAAAGATTACCGCCGATGTCAACACCATCTTTATGGAAATCACCGGTTTAGGCCAGCCTATTCGTTTGAACAAGCTGTATCAAAGCCCGTTCACCCTGCATAAAATGGTTATGGAAAGCATTGAACGCGAAGCCAAGAATGCCAAAGCGGGCAAACCTGCGCGGATTGTGGCCAAGATGAATGCTTTGCTTGAACCTACCGTTATCGAAGCCTTGTATGCGGCCAGTGCGGCCGGCGTGCAAATCGATTTGATTGTACGCGGTATGTGTGCTTTGCGTCCGCAAGTGCCGGGATTGTCGGACAATATCCGAGTGCGTTCCATTATCGGCCGCCAGCTTGAACACTCGCGCGTGTATTATTTCTATAACAACGGCAAAGAAGATACCTATATTTCCAGCGCCGACTGGATGGGCCGCAATTTCTTCCGTCGCATCGAAACCTGTACGCCGATAGAGCTGCCCGAGTTGAAAACACGTATTATCCGCGAAGGGCTGACTTTGGCTTTGCAAGACAACACGCAGGCATGGTTGATGCAGCCTGATGGCAGCTATGTTCGTGCCGTTCCTGCCGAAGGCGAGGCAGAGGTAAGCCTGCAAAATGATTTATGGAAAAAATACGGGCATTAATGAATTGAGTCTATAAGAAGAGGCCGTCTGAAAACTTTATTTTCAGACGGCCTTTCGTATGGATATACCGTTATGGGATTATAAGTTTCTTTGATTTATTTATATGTCGGTTTGTTCGAATGGCAGGTCTGTCCACACATGGAGGTAGCTGGTGTAATAAATTAACAGCATAGTAGGGATATATATCAGGTAGAAAGTAAGGTGTATTACAAGGATAAGCAATATTCCCGTTATGGAACCGATATCGCCGAGCAGGCTTAACATCATAATGGAAATGGCGGAAACCGTACCCACAATAACCGCGATGCCGAGGAAAACAAAAAAAGCAGAGACAATAAAAACGATAAGCGGCAGGATATTGCGCAAACATGCATATAGGCTCATTCTCATGGCAGCCCACGGTCCGATGCCGTGTAAAGTGATCAAAACGGGGGCATACCACATTGTCATGACTAACAGTATCAAAAATACCGAGGCGCTGAATAATGTGGCTTGAGGATGGATGGCTTGCAAACTTTGCGGCAAATCAGGATAAAGTGCCGGTAATTGTGGGATCAACACAATGGTTATAACTGCTGCCAGTGCGAATAAAGTTAAATGGATCAGGATAAGTATCGAAATGTTTTTTAATTGACTGAAAATGCCGTTAAAAAGCGTACCGATGCCTACTTCGTCGCCATTTAAAAGGGCATCGGCAGTGTGGGCAAAGCCTGCGATAACAAAAAGCCATATGAAGTTAAAACCGATGTTGGCGATGTTGCCCAGTAGCGGGGAAACGGATGCCAGTAAGATGGCCAGCACCGCCAACGCGATAAAAATCATGCCGATTATCAGAATGGAGAGCATCCAGACGTCAGGCATCATTTTAAAAATTTCCCAAGCCTGCTTCATCCATGAGATGCCGCAGCGTGCATTCAAACGGTTGGGTTTGGTAAGCAGTTGCGGTATGTTTTCAGGCTCTTCCGACAAAAAAACATTATCAGGGTCAGGAGTCGTAATCAGGTTGATGCCGGTGGAAGACATGGGCTTATTCCCCAGTTGAAATACGAAGTTAAATATTGTAATGGGAATTTAAAAAAAGTCATTGAATGCGGATAAGCCGCTGAAAAATAGGCTTGAACGGAATGCTGAGGATTGGGAAAAGAAGAGGCCGTCTGAAAAAATTCGCCCGCACGGAAACTGCGTTGCGCTTGTTTTTCAGACGGCCTCTAACCGTTCAATATAAGCAGTTAAGAAGTGTAAGATACCGTTTGTTTCAGGAATTAAAAAATATGCCTGTTAATCCGACAATGATCAGAATGATGTTCGGAATGGCTGTCAATAAAAAACCGACCGCTCTTTTTTGCGGGTTTTCGGTATAAGTACGCCAATAAATGAAACGGCCGCAGAGGTAAACCAAGCCGATAAGTGCAATAACAGCATCCGACCAATACGTTCCGGCAATAAATAATGCAGGTAAGAAAATAATCAGTTGCTCAAGGGTGTTGGTATGAACACGGAAAACGCGCTCGAAATGTTCATTGCCCGATATGGCCGGTGCATGAATGCCGTATTTGCTTCTGGCACGTCCTACCATGATGCCGAAAAAGCCGTATTGCAATAAAGCCAGTAAGGCGATGATGTGGATATAGTTCATAAACCCTCCTGTATTTCAGTTTGATGCAGAATGCACCCATAAGTATGTGCGGCCGAATCATAGCACGTTCAAAACACTTATATAGCCGCGAAACCCGATAATTATGCAAGGCAACAGCATGGTCGGATTTCGCGGCTATAAGGTTTGAAAGTGTTGGTTAATGCAGCTTCAATCTGCCTGATACCCGCTTCTGCATTGCCCGTGCCAAAGCCAGCAAAATGGTTTTACTGTAGCCAAGTATGGTTTTATGATGCATCAAATGCAGCGACATATACATGTATTTGGCAATCAATCCTTCGATAAAGAAACTACCCCCCGATAAGCTGCCCATCAGATTGCCTACGCCGTGGTTGTTACCGAGCGATACCAGCGAACCGGAATCTTTATATAGGAATGTTTTGTTAAAAGAACGGTTTTTAGTGTAGGCAAGCAGCAGATCGCATAGAAAATCGGCTTGCTGGTGTGCGGCTTGGGCGCGGGCCGGTACAAGTTTGCCGTCTTCCCATTCACAGGCAGCACAGTCTCCCATGGCGTAAATACCTTCAAACGGTGTTTGCAGTTGGGTGTTGACTTCGAACTGGTTGATACGGTTGACCGGCAGCCCGTATTCACGGTTACTGTCGGCTGCTTTAATGCCTGCTGCCCATACCACGACATCGGCGGAAATATTTCCTTGGTCCGTTTCCACTTTATCAGGGTAAATTTGCATGACTTTGGTGGAAGTCATTACCTTAATCTGTTTTTGTTGCAGAGCCTGAAGTGCTTGCGATGAAACTTTTTCGGGTAAGCCCGACAGAATGCGCGAAGCGGCTTCAATCAGCGTAAGGTTGATACGGAAACGCTGTTCCGAGCCGGAGGTGCTTTGGATTTCGTGATAGGCTTCCATCATTTCGGCAGAAAGTTCTACGCCGGTTGCTCCGGCACCGACGATTACCACATTAAGTTGTTTATTGGTGGAATAGGCAGCTTTGGCGAACAGATTTAGCAGATGAGTGTGGAAATTTTGAGCATCTTGAGCATTTTCAAGCACATATGCATACTCGCTACCGGGTGTGCCGAAGAAATTGGAACCGCTGCCGACGGCAAACACGCAACGGTTGAAGGTGATATGGCGTTCGGGAATAATTAAAGTGCCATCAGCCTGATAAACTTCTTTTAAGGTCAGTTTTTTTACTTCGGGATCAAATTTAACCAATTCCCCCAATACAAAACTGAAATGGTTGGAGCGGCCCAAGATGCTGTACGATAAGCCTTCTTGTTGAGGATTCAATGTGCCGGCAGCCACTTCGTGCAGGGTCGGTTTCCAAATGTGGAATACTGAGCGGTCGATCAGCAAGATTTTTTCGGGGCCGTTTTTACGGCCGAGAGCGCGTCCGAGTTTGGAAGCCAATTCCAAGCCTCCGGCACCTCCGCCTACAATAATAATGTCGTAATGCATAATAAAGGTCTCTGATGTGAAATATGAAGTAACAAAAAAATGCAGGAGTGATTTGTTCTTTGAGTTATAAAATAACTTATATTGTGTGATTTTTATTATTTTACTGCAATTTCTGATGTTTTTTGTAGTTAGTTTTCATATAGTCATTTTTCGATATGGTTTTGGGTGTAGCAAAATAAAGCCAAGCCGTCGGAAACTTTCAGACGGCCTTCTGTCTAATCATGGTATTTGTGTAAGGAATAATTAAAATGTGTAAAATATTTGTGCCGTTAATTATTTTCCCTTTCTTGCTTACAGCTTGTGCAAGTAAGGTTGTTAATCAGCAGCCGGTTTCAGAAGCTGTTGCATCATATCAGGCCGGTAAACCCGAGCACCGTATCCGTAAAATAGTTTATGCTGTTACGGAACAGAGTAATAATGAAAATGCCCAGTCATATGAGCAAATTGATAAGTTTTCTCTAACCTCTAAAAATTTATTGCGTAAAGTCAGCACAGCAAAAGGAAAACCGAAAGTAGAAAGCCTTATTTTAATGAATCATTGGGAATTGGATTGGAAAATGGATAAAAATGCCTTCCTTTCTGAAAACGTTGATTTACGCCCTTACCCTGCCCAATGGTCGGCTAATGGTACTAATGTTTATAACAGTTCTACATTAGTGGATTCCAACGGACGCTTGATTTGGCGTGAATATTGCCAGCTGGGTGCAGCGGACAATGCAGCAAAGCTGTATAAAAAACTCAAAGGGCAAGTGCAAGTTGCCAATTGTAATGCTCTGTTGAGCAATGAAGAGGGAACGTTGCGTATTATCCAGGGTTTTCAAGGATATTATTTACGGAGCTATCAGATGTTTATACCGAAGGTATTGGTCGTAAACAATGAAACCAACGGTAAGGTGGATAAAATTGAATATGCTATAAAAAGCATTCAATAATCCATACATATTTCCATTGCAAAAAAAGGCTGTCTGAAGTTTTAAGACGGCCTTTTTTCTTAGTAACAATTATAAGAAGTGAGAGGATACTTTTCTCAATAGATTTCTAATCAAAGTATGATGAAAAATTATGCGAGATATTGTAATTGTTGGTAATTTTGTCTAAGACTGAAAGATTTGGGGTCATTTCAGATATAAATTTTTGACTCGGAAAGACACTGAGAAATAAAATTGCCGGTCATTTGTAAAAATGAATTTTAAATTCAATTCACATTTTGAATAGGAACAACAATGAAAACAAAATTACGGGTCAACGGCACGCTTACTTTATTAACTATGCTTACTTTATCTGCATGCGGCAGTGGCGGCGGTAAAGCGCCTGAGACAATGCCTTCTTCCAAACCGACTCAGAAAGTAGAACAGAAGACCCTCTCTGTACCCAAAGTAGGTGAACAGAAAGGAAAATCAGAACAAGTACAAGTAAAT
This sequence comes from Neisseria animaloris, assembly GCF_900637855.1. Lineage (NCBI taxonomy): Bacteria > Pseudomonadati > Pseudomonadota > Betaproteobacteria > Neisseriales > Neisseriaceae > Neisseria > Neisseria animaloris. The sequence goes on along the minus strand of NZ_LR134440.1, from coordinate 1,014,426 downwards.
TCACAGGCAGATAAATCTCAAAAGAATAAACCTTCAGCAAAAGAAAAAACGCAGGTTAAACAACCCGAGGGGAAATCTGAAGCTAAAAAAACTCAAACAGAACAATCGGTAAACCCTAAAAACAACTCCTCAACTCAAGAAATAAAGGCAGATAAATTTGAAGAGAAAAAAACGGTAGATTCTCAAGTTAAACAAAAGCCTACTGAAGAAACCAAAGTAAGCAAACCTCAAATAGAACAACCCGAGCCTCCTAAAACCAATCCGTCAGCTCAAGAAGTAAAAGCAGATAAACCTAAAGAGGAAAAATTAGTAGAATCTGAAATTAAGCAGCAGCCTACAGAAGAATCCAAAGTAAGCGAGCCTCAAGCAGAACAACCGACAAATCCGCAAATGAAACAACCTGCTGAAGAAGTAAAAGAAGAAAGCAAACCTAAAGAAGAAAAAATAGCGGAATTGCAAGCCGAAAAGCCTTCTGAAGAATCTAAAGAAAGCACTTCCGAAAAAACAGAACAACCGATAGAGCCCCAAACCCAATCTTCAGCTAAAGAAACAGAAGCAGAGAAATCTAAAGAAGAAAAAACAGCAGAACTGCAAGCTGATTCTTCTGTTGATATATCAAATACAGATACTGAGTCTCGAGTGAAAGAAACGGTTGAATCACAATCAAATCAGCTTGTTGATTCACCAAAAGTAGATACGCCTCAAGCTGAAAAAACAGAACTGGATAAATTGCAACAGCCTCTTGCCCAAAGCCTGAATGATAAAGAAGTTTTTGAACGTTTGGTTCCTTACGCTAAAAATGGTGTTGTTGACGGTAATTTAGTTAAATTGGTTCTGAATGATAATAATAGAAAAGTAGAATTAACTGTATTGGATCCACATAGTTTTGTAGGTACTCCGAAAATTGAAACTTTGCGTGATAGCACGGGTGCTTTGGTTGGTTATTATGGCTATGCTAGAGTAGCTGAGCAGAAGCAGGATCTTTATAAAGATAAGTACGTTACTTTGCATGATCTCTATCTGCAATATGCAGACCAAAGTTTACAGCAACGCCCTGTTAGTATGGGTGATATCAACTATAATGGTAAAATGCTTTATCAATATCATGCTGACCCACGTCAATTGGAGGCAACTGTTTCTGCTACATATTTTGTTGGCGAGAAAAAGCTGAAAATGGATATTCATGATAAAGACGGTGGTTTATGGACTTTACATGAAAGAAGAGCCTCGCGCAGTAACAATCATGTGAGCGTCAATGAGGACGGATCAATTGGAGGTTATTTATTTTTCCACAATAATCAGTCAGATAAACCTTCTTTTAATGGAAATTTTTCAGGTGGATTTTATGGTAAAGACGGTAGTGTACTGACAGGTCGAGCATCTTATGAAGACCGTGAAAACGGTTGGGAAGGTGTTATCGGTGCTACTGCAGAAAAGGCTGATAAATCTAAGCCGTAAAGTTTGTTGATACTTATATTTTAGAGGCCGTCTGAAAAAAGTTTTCAGACGGCCTTTTCTTTAGCTTTATAAAAAATTAAATCAGTCTGAATTATGTTCTACAAAATTTGGGAAATAATAAGGAATCAGTATTTATGGCGTAGTTATTTTTTGATGTAATAAATAAACTTTACTTTTTTATGTTACTGCTGCTTCTCTCCGTATTGTCTGTACTGTTTGTGGTTTGCTACTTTGTATCAAAAATAAGTATATTGGTTATAGTAGTTGTTTATTATGGAAAAATATCCAAATTAAATTTATTGGTATAGAACATTGCACGGAATAATATTTCTTCAAGATATTACTTCTCGTCCCTCCTTTAAATAAAAAGAAACTGCACCTTAAAAGTAGAACTTTTAAAGTGCAGTTTTTATATTTAGTTGTATTGATGTACCGACTTAATTACTCATCAGCACCAGTATAAGGGCGTACACTTACGGTTTTGCGGTTTAGTGCACCTTTAGTTTTGAATTCAACATAACCATCAACTTTTGCAAACAAAGTATGGTCTTTACCCATGCCCACGTTTTCGCCTGCATGGAAACGTGTACCACGTTGACGTACAATGATTGAACCGGCAGGAATCAGTTCATTGCCGAAGGCTTTCACACCTAAGCGTTTAGCTTCTGAATCGCGACCGTTTTTAGAGCTACCACCAGCTTTTTTGGTTGCCATTTTATTTACTCCTAATTATTAATTAAGCGATTGCCACGATTTCGATTTGGGTGAAATTTTGGCGATGACCTTGACGCTTTTGGTAGTGTTTGCGACGGCGCATTTTGAAAATGCGCACTTTTTCGCCACGACCGTGAGCAATTACTTTAACTGTTACTTTTGCACCTTCGATAAAGGGTGCGCCAACTTTTACAGATTCGCCGTCAGCAATCATCAAAACTTCGTTCAGTTCGATTTGGCTGTCGAGTTCGGCAGGTATCTGTTCTATTTTCAATTTTTCGCCAACAGTAACTTTGTATTGTTTACCGCCGGTTTTTATGACCGCGTACATACTCAACTCCATGAGAATTCAGGTTTTAAAATATCTGTGCCCCATGCACAGAATCGTGTATTTTATTTTTATTTATCTGTTTTGTCAAAGTTTATTTTTAAACTATTAAGTTTAGGAATCTTTTGAGAAATTCGAGCTCATGCAGCAGACGGCCTTTGCTGTTATAATTAAATGTTATGTTTTATTTTATATCCTAAATACGAAGAATCCGCGTTATTTTGCGCATTACCTGAAACCGTTTAAGTCATGCTTGAAAATCTGCCTTATTTCCAACGTCATCTGAATGACGATCTTGCCAAAGTCAATGTTGTGATTAATCAGGCTGTGCAGTCTGAAGTAGCTTTGATTTCACAAATCGGCACTTATATCATTAGTGCCGGCGGAAAGCGATTGCGTCCGATTATCACAATTTTGGCTGGGAAAGCTTTAGGGTATGATGATCAGAAACTGTATTCGCTTGCAGCGATGGTAGAGTTTATCCATACTTCAACTTTATTGCATGACGATGTGGTTGATGAGAGTCAATTGCGTCGTGGACGTGAAACAGCAAATAATCTTTTTGGCAATGCTGCTGCCGTGTTGGTAGGTGATTTTTTATATACCCGTGCTTTTCAGTTGATGGTAGGTTCGGGGAGTATGAAAATTTTAGAGATCATGGCGGATGCTACTAATATTATTGCCGAAGGTGAAGTCATGCAGCTAATGAATATCGGGAATACAGATATTACTGAAGCTGAGTACGTTCGTGTTATCCAGTATAAAACTGCCAAATTGTTTGAGGCAGCGGCTCAAGTAGGGGCAATTTTGGCCGGTGCTACATCGGAGCAAGAGCAAGCATTAAAAGACTACGGCATGTATGTAGGTACAGCTTTTCAGATTATTGACGATGTGTTGGATTATTCGGGAGATACGGTAGAAATCGGCAAAAATGTCGGTGATGATTTGGCAGAAGGTAAACCGACGTTGCCACTTATTTATTTGATGCGGCAAGGGGATGAATCAGTAGCCTCAGATGTTCGTCAAGCTTTGGAAAATGCTGATCGTAGTTGTTTCGATAAAATTTATCGTCATGTTATTCATTCTGAGGCATTATCCTATTCCGTTAGTGAGGCAAAAAAAGCCGTGGAAAAAGCCGTTACTTGTTTGGATATATTGCCTGATAACGAGGTTACACAAGCTATGCGTCAATTGGCGGAAGAGTCGTTAGCGAGAGTTTCTTAATAGCCTTGTTTTATCCCGCTGTAGTTCAACGGATAGAACGTATGCCTCCTAAGCGTAAAATACAGGTTCGATTCCTGTCGGCGGGGCTAAAATAAAAGGCCGTCTGAAAAGTTTTCAGACGGCCTTTTTACTTTAATTAAACTAAAGAGTAATAACTATATTTTTTGTGTAACAAATTCCTTGGCATTTTCTTTGGTTTTCAAGGTTATCAGTTTTTTTGTCAAAACGTTTAACATAACACCGTATGCAGGCACGAAAAATAAGGTGCATATGATTAGTTTAAATACGTAATCTACCAACGCAATTTCCGGCCAGTTTGCTGCCATAAAGGTATCGCTACTTGCATAAAATGCAATGCTGAAAAATACTAAAGTATCCATTGCATTGCCGATAAAAGTTGATGTCGTCGGTGCAATCCACCATGATTTCAAACTGCGTAGCTTGTTGAAAATAAAAATATCTAAAAATTGTCCAACCGCATAAGCAGAAAAACTAGCGAGCGCGATACGCCCAACGAAGGTATTAAATGAAGATAATGAGCTCCAACCTGTCCAGTTTCCTTCACTGAATAAAACAGAAAAAGCATATGACAGAACCAATGCCGGTAACATTACTCGGAAAATAATACGACGGGCGAGGCGTTGGCCGAAAATACGTACGGTTAGATCAGTTGCAAGAAAAATAAAAGGGAAGGTAAATGCCCCCCAAGTAGTATGCATGTTTAAGATTTCAAATGGAAACTGAACCAGATAATTACTGGAAGCTATGATTAAAATATGAAAAAGAGAAAGCCAAATGAGGGCTTTTTTTTGTTGTGCGGAATTAAATTGGTACATATTTAGTGATCTTTCGGAAAGCAGTTTTGTTTCAAACTGAAATCGCATGGCGTTTTGGTAATGAATACCTGTTTAAAAGTGAATTTCAGATAATTGATCTATAGGGAGTTATTGCCTTAACCGTTTTATGACTATCGGATGGGTAAGGCAGATCACAATATATTGGATTAAATATATTGTGCGTTTGCTGATTTATAGAAATCAAAGAGTATCGTGTGCAAATAGACGGTCGCGGGCGAGTTTTTCAAATTCCGTACCAGCCTTGCCGTAATTGGCAAAAGGATGGATGGCAATGCCTCCGCGCGGAGTAAATTCACCGAATACTTCGATATATTTAGGTTGCATTAGTTTGATTAGGTCTTTCATGATGATGTTGACGCAATCTTCATGAAAATCGCCATGATTGCGGAAACTGAAGAGATACAGCTTGAGTGATTTGCTTTCTACCATTTTGATATGGGGAATATAGCGGATGTGAATCGTGGCAAAATCCGGTTGTCCTGTCATTGGGCAAAGGCTGGTAAATTCAGGGCAAATGAATTTAACAAAATAATCATTGTCAGGATGTTTGTTTTCAAATGCCTCCAGCACTTCGGGAGCGTATTCGGTTTTATATTGGGTGTTTTGATTGCCCAGTAAAGAAATACCGTGTAGTTCTTCTGTTTTACGGGTCATGAAAAGTTCCTTAGTTTTTTAATGTGGGAGGTTTGCGAACCACAGAGTGTATAGAAGTATAAATTTTATTTTAATACAGTAGGTGAAGTTTGTGTGTATGTAAAATGCAACAGGTGTTACTGTAAAGATTTTTATACAAGTTGTCCTTTTATTTTTGTTAAAAGTAAAAATCAACAACTTTATTTTTTATAAATTATTGTATTTAAAAAAATAAAATAGTAAAAGTCAACCTTGTTCAACATGCATACGGCGTAAAAAAATGTTGTGAGGTCGAACTATGTAGTGGGAGAAGGTCTAAAAAAGAGCCAATATTTGACTGTTGTTTTTGCTTTAAACTTAAGCAATTTCAATTTGCCACCTTAAAATTGCCTAAATTATAGGCAATAACGGCATGTTGTATCAGGATGAGCGGTTTATTTTTCAGGTGGGTGGAAGTTGTATGCCAAATGCAAGCCGCCTGTTGGTGGTGTAAACCGATTATCTGGTTTTTTATCGGGATAGGTAACAGTTGGATTAATATGTGGGCATTTAGAAGCAATTCTGTCTTTTTAATGTGTTAAATGAAGATTTTAGCGTATTTTAAAAGCAGATGGCTGCATTATTCATGACTAACACCGAGAAGAGAATATAATGAGTTTTTCGCAAGCTGAATTGGTTAATGCTCTGCGCTTGTTGTCAGGGCGTTTACCTGAATTTTCCGAACAGCAAACCCAATCAAGTCGTTTGCTGCGTGTAGTTACCGAGCGCCTAAGCAGCCATTTGAACGAAAGTTTGAAAGAATTCGGTATAAATGAAAACCTATGGTTTGCCATGATGGCTGTATATGTAAGTCCGAATAGCGAGATATTACCGTCCCGGTTAAGTGATTTGATGGACCTTACTCGAACCAGTGCAACTCGTCTATCAGATGAAATGGTAGACCGTGGTTGGGTAGAGCGTCATATCAACCAGCAAGACCGTCGCCAAATCGTGTTAAAATTAACACCGGAAGGTGAAGCTTTCATTCAGAAAATTTGGCCGCAAATTTCTAACAAAAGCGGTGAGGCATGGGAAGACTTTACCGATGAAGACTATGCCCAACTTCAACATCTGCTAAGTAAACTGTTGACTCGGTTAGGTTAATGGTTGGTTTAGTATAGCGTTGTGGGCGAAACCTACTATATATTTTTATAGAGTATAGAGCCCGTCATGAAATTTAAATTTATCGTTCGCAGGCTGAGCATCCTGACTTTATGTACGCTCGGTGCCTGCGCGCCATTCGGTAAGCAGGCGCCGTTGGAAGTTCCAACGGCGTATTCGTTACCGGAGGGGCGGTCAACTCAAATCGCACAAGCTGCTTGGTGGGAGCAACTGCGTGATCTCAATCTTAATGCTTTAGTAAAAGAAGCACTTCAAATTTCCCCTAAACTACGTATAGTCAAAGCCCGCCTCGATCAGGCGGAAGCGGAGCTTGGTGTGGCACAGGGCTCTTCTAAAATGCAAGTGAGCTTAATTGCACAAGGAGTTGGTATATATGCAAACTCTAAACCTGTTGCGAATCAAGGCGATACTGATCATATTTTGTTAACGGCCCATACTGCTTTGCAAAATCGCTGGGTGTTTGATTTCTGGGGTAAAAATCGTTCCCGTATTGCTTCTGCTCTCGGGCGTAGGAAAGCAATTGCTTATGAGGCAGCCCAATTGCGCATCGAATTGGCCAATGCGGTAGCAGCACAATATTTTGCATGGCAAGCGGTAGTTGGACAGCAGAAGATTATCCGCCAGCGCATTGATATTGCCAAAGACTCTGAAAAATTGCTGATGCGTCGTGTTCAGGCAAAGATTTTACCGGCAAGTGCGGTTTATCAATCAGAATTGATGCAGCAGCAATTGCAGATAGAGTTACTCCAACTTGAGCGTATAGAGAAATCGGTTCGTTATAGTTTGGCTGCTTTAGTTGGAAAAACCCCGAATGCTTTGGCCGATAAACAACCCGGTTTGGTTTCTTCTGTTCCGAGGTTGGCGGTAGGTAATGTTCGTGCGGATTTATTGGGCAGCCGTCCTGATATTGCGGCACAACGTTCTTTGTTGCAGGCAAAATTTCATAATATTCAAGAAGCCAAAGCTCAATTTTATCCCAATATAGAATTGAAATTATTAGCCGGATTGACACATATTGATGCTTTTGATGTGGTCAAAGCAAAAAGCTCGGCCGTTGTAGGTATTTCACCGGCATTGAGGTTGCCGATTTTTCAGTCGAGGGTATTGCAATCTCAGTTGGCTGTGAGAAATGCTCAATATAATGAACAAGTTGCTATTTATGATCAAACGGTATTGAATGCTATGCGTTCTGCGGCCGATGCAATAAACGATTATCAAAATCTGCAACAGCAGGTTGCTTTTCAGGAGCGCATTGTCAATACGGCACAGAAAGTGGAGGTAGCTACTTTGCGCCGTATGCGTGCAGGGCTAGATAACGGCTTGACCCATTTGCAAAAACGGGATGAAACTTTGAAATTGAAAATGAAAGCGGTACAAACCAAGGCTGATTTGGCGATCGCATGGAGTAATGTACATGCCCAATTGGGTGGCGGTTTTAAGATGTGACAGAGTATCAAATCCGATGGAAATGTTTCAATTCAGACGGCCTAGGTTGTATAGGCCGTCTGAAATTTTATCTTTTATATATAATTGATAAATTTCAGTTTTTTGCTTTATTTCAGTATGTGTAGCAGATACCTCGGGCTTGAAATATGCTTAATATTTAGCCGTACTATAACTTGCTTAAGAAACTGCCATAGCTATAAAATAAAAAGAATTTATAAGCGATAAATTCATTTTAAAACAGCTCTGATACAAAGAAATTTTGTTTTTGATAAATGAATTTTTTTACAATAATAATGTCGGCCCACTTCAATGGATGCCGTCTGAAATGTAGATTTTGAAGAAAATCAATCGGAATAAACGGGATGATGAATACTTCACAAAACAACGCGACAGATACAACATCTAAGCCTTCTTTATCTTCTCGGTACATGCGCAATTTGACTCTGGTTACGCTGTTTTTTATCGCAGTTTCGCTGGTGTTGGCCATGATGTATTTTTTAGTTTGGCAGCATGAAGAAATCACGGAAGATGCTTATGTTGCAGGGCATTCGGTTCAGATTACGCCTCAGATAGCAGGTTCTGTGCGTAAAATAATGGCGGATGATACCGGTATTGTTAAAAAAGGCGATGTACTGGTTTTATTGGACGATAGTGATTTTCAATTGGCTTATGACAGGGCTCAAAACGAATTGATTCAGGCAATCCGTAAAAATAAACAACAGGCTGCCGTTTCAACTCAAACCAAAGCCCAAGTTTTATTGCATAAAGCAGATTTGGCGAAAGCCCAGGCGGATTTGCGCCGCCGTGAGTCCCTAGCAGGAACGGATGCCATTTCGGGAGAAGAATTAAGCCATGCGCGGGCGGCGGTTATTCAGGCGCAGGCAGCTTTAAAGGCGATGGAAGCAGAAGAGGCTTCCGCACAGGCAATGCTGGGTAAGAATGTGCCTTTACGACAGCAGCCTGCCGTGCAAACTGCAATCAGCCACATTAAAGATGCTTGGCTGAATCTTCAGAGAACACAAATCCGGGCACCGATAGCAGGGCAAATTGCCAAAAGAAATATTCAAGTAGGGCAACGGGTTGAGCCTGGAGTAGCGGTTATGTCGGTTGTTCCTTTACAGAATTTGTGGGTCGATGCCAATTTTAAAGAAACCCAGTTGCGTAAAATGCGTATTGGGCAGCCGGTGGAGATGACTGCGGATTTATATGGAAGCAGAGTAACCTATCACGGTAAGGTTATAGGCTTGTCGGTTGGTTCGGGCAGCATTTTTTCCAGCAATGGGAAAGCAGAATCAGCGGATATGGTTCAATATGTGCCGGTACGCATCAGTTTGGATGCGCGTGAATTGAAAGCCAATCCGCTGCGGGTTGGGTTGTCAATGACGGCCAAAGTGGATACTGCAAACTCGGGAGACGGCAAGGTAGTGTCAGAGGGAATGGGAAAGAAGACGGATATGCCGGAAGCGGACGTAACCGATTGGTCTTCTGCTGATGCTTTGATTGAACAGATATTCGAAAGATATGCAAAATAGCATTATGTTTCAAACAGTTTTCCCAGTATCAACGGATTATTTTGAATATAGGCGTAGAAAATCCAAACATTACACATAAACCAAGAGGCCGTCTGAATGTTTTCAGACGGCATTTTTTTACCATGCCGCTGTTCATTGCGGCTTGATAATGAGAGTTGTTGATTGAGTTTGAACGCACCGTATATGGGTATTCGCGGCCCGGCATGATTATTCGTCCACCTCAATCAAGCCGTTAAATATTTAAAAAAAGAAAGCCTGTCCTCAAGGGACAGGCTTTTCAGAGCAGTCGGATTTAACGGGCGGATTATTATTTCACCACGCCGCTGGCTGCTCCTACGCCTGAAGCGTCTAAAGGAGTAACGGTAGCAGCGCCGGTTGTAGCGGTGCCGGTAGCTGCTTTGGTTGAATTCTTGGTTTTTTTGGCAGACTTGGCAGATTGGGAGCCTGTTACTTTTTCCTCTACTTTGCTGGTGGCCGCTTTTTCAACGGGAGCTGCCATTACTGTGGCGGATAATGCGGCGGTAGTCAAAAGTGCGATAAATTTTTTCATCAGTACATCCTCTTCTTCAAGATTAATAAAAAATACCATGTTCTGTAACATGTTACTGTGAGAAAAGCTGAAAGAAGAAAAGTTCAAAAATAACCTAAAATACGGCGGTAAAAAAAGATTAATTTAAATCAATGATATAAACATGATTTTGAGTTGATTTTGATAGGCTGCACGGTATTGGAAAACTGTAAGTAAGTGTCTTCAGACGGCATTTTGATATTGTTCATTTCTTATCATTTTGAAATTGAATATCCTTACAATAAAGCCGAAATACCGTTTAACCCGCAACATAAACAGCCTGAAGCCTTGGCAAAATTTACTTTTTCCGGTTTGTGATAAGCATCTATATTTTTTTCTGTAACAAAATACTCGGGCCGTCCGAAAATCTTTTTTCAGACGGCCTCATTCACCATCGGAACCGCATCAGTCCGAATCATAAAACGGCCGGATTGCCCGTTATGCTTCTAACTTCAGACGGCTGTTTGCGTTATAATCTGTCAATTCAGAATCATTTCCAGCCAATACGAAAAACATCATGCTAGACAAATATAATCCCGCCGAAATCGAAGCCAAACATTATCAAAACTGGCAATCGCAAGGTTATTTCCAGCCGGATATGGCCGCCGCAGAATCGTTCTCCATCCAGCTTCCTCCGCCCAACGTTACCGGCACCCTGCACATGGGGCATGCCTTCAACCAAACGATTATGGACGGCCTCACGCGTTATTACCGTATGAAAGGCCGCAATACCTGCTGGATTCCCGGTACCGACCACGCCGGTATCGCCACGCAGATTGTGGTGGAGCGCCAGTTGGCCGAAAAAGGCGTTTCCCGTCATGATTTGGGGCGCGAAGCCTTTCTTGAAAAAGTGTGGGAATGGAAAAATATGTCCGGCGGCACGATCACCGAACAAATGCGCCGCATGGGTTGTTCGGCCGACTGGAGCCGCGAATATTTCACGATGGACGACACCCGCGCCGAAGTGGTTACCGAAGTGTTCGTGCGCCTGTTTGAGCAGGGCTTGATTTACCGCGGCAAGCGTTTGGTGAACTGGGATCCTGTGCTCGGTACTGCCGTTTCCGACCTTGAAGTGGAAAGCGTGGAAGAGCAGGGTAGTATGTGGCACATCCGCTATCCGTTGGCGGAGAGGCCGTCTGAAAGCGTGATTGTGGCCACCACCCGCCCCGAAACCATGTTGGGCGACGTGGCGGTGGCGGTTCATCCCGAAGACGAGCGTTACCGTCATTTAATCGGCAAAGAACTGGTGTTGCCGCTTACCGGCCGCACCATTCCCGTGATTGCCGACGAATATGTGGAAAAAGATTTCGGCACCGGCTGTGTGAAGATTACGCCCGCGCATGATTTCAATGACTACGAAGTCGGCAAACGCCACGACACGGCTTTAATCAATATATTTGATTTGGAAGCGAAAGTTTTAAGCCAAGCCGAGGTGTTCAACTATAAAGGCGAGGTTCAGACAGGCATTGCTTTGCCCGAAGCCTACGCAGGTTTGGACCGCTTCGCCGCCCGCAAGCAAATCGTCGCCGATTTGGAAGCGCAAGGTTTGTTGGTGGAAGTGAAACCGCACACCTTGATGACCCCGAAAGGCGACCGCACCGGCAGCGTGATCGAGCCGATGCTGACCAGCCAATGGTTTGTGGCGATGAGCGCGAAGCCCGAAGGCGGCGAGCCGGCTGGCGAGTTTACCGGCATGAGCTTGGCCGAAAAAGCCAAACACGCCGTAGATTCCAGCCAAGTGAAGTTTATCCCCGAAAACTGGGTCAACACCTACAACCAATGGATGAACAATATCCAAGACTGGTGTATTTCGCGCCAACTGTGGTGGGGCCATCAGATTCCCGCTTGGTACGATTCGGACGGCCGCGTTTACGTTGCCCGCAATCAGGAAGAGGCGGAAAAACTGGCAGGCAAAAGCGGCTTAACTCGCGACGAAGACGTGCTGGACACTTGGTTCTCGTCTGCAATGGTGCCGTTCTCCACTTTGGGCTGGCCGTCTGAAACCGAAGAATTGAACGCCTTTTTGCCCAGCAACGTATTGGTAACCGGTTACGAAATCATCTTCTTCTGGGTGGCGCGCATGATTATGATGACCACCCACTTCACCGGCAAAGTGCCGTTTAAAGACGTGTATATCCACGGCATGGTGCGCGATCACGAAGGCAAGAAAATGTCGAAGTCCGAAGGCAACGTGAT